>JBEPVP010000304.1:0-2525 GCA_041690935.1 Rhodanobacter sp. | reverse complement strand
ACCTGCGACTTCTACGTCCCGAACGTAGCGCTCTACCAGGCTGAGCTACACCCCGTGGGAAGCCGCGTATATTAATCGTCGGGCGGGGGCTTGGCAACAGGTTCGACGTATCGGGTTGTCGATGCGGCTGCGGACGGCCCGGGGCATTCTGCTAATCTTGATGGCTGCCGTCGCGCGGTCCGCGGTCAGACGGAATGTTCCCCATCGTCAACAGAGGATTCCATGGCGCTTACCCCGGCCCGCACCATGCCCGGCGTGCTCGAGCTGCTGCCGCTCGACCAGATCGCGTTCCAGCGCATGCTCGACGTGATCCGCCGCAACTACGAGCGTTTCGGCTTCCTGCCGATCGAGACGCCGGTGATCGAATACTCCGACGTGCTGCTGACCAAGACCGGCGGCGAGACCGAGCGGCAGGTGTATTTCGTGCAGTCCACGGGCGCGCTGAATGCCGCTGACAAGGCCGACGAGGGCGTGCCCGAGTTGGCGTTGCGCTTCGACCTCACCGTGCCGCTGGCGCGCTATGTCGCCGAACACGAGCGCGATCTCAGTTTTCCGTTCCGCCGCTACCAGATGCAGAAGGTGTACCGCGGCGAACGCGCCCAGCGCGGCCGTTTCCGCGAGTTCTACCAGTGCGACATCGACGTGATCGGCAAGGACGCGCTGTCGGTGCGCTACGACGCCGAGATACCGGCGGTGATCTACAGCGTGTTCCGTGAGCTGGCGATCGGCCCGTTCACCATCCAGCTCAACAACCGCAAGCTGATGCGCGGCTATTTCGAGAGCCTCGGCATCGTCGACGGCGAGCAACAGATGCTGGTGCTGCGCGAGGTGGACAAACTGGACAAGCGCGGCGCCGACTACGTGCGCGACACGCTGACCGGTGAGGCGTTCGGGCTCAGCGCCGAGGTGGCGCAGAAGATCCTCGCTTTCGTGCAGATGCGCTCGACTTCGCTGCAGGACGCGCTCGACAAACTCGATGCGCTCGGTGCCGGCCCGGAAGCGATGGAGCAGGGCCGCCGCGAGCTGAAGGAAGTGCTGAACCTGATCCACGCGTTCGGCGTGCCCGAAACGCATTACGCATTGAATCTGTCGATCGCGCGTGGCCTCGACTACTACACCGGCACCGTCTACGAGACCACGCTGAACGATCACCCGCAGATCGGCTCGATCTGTTCGGGCGGCCGTTACGAGAATCTGGCCAGTCAGTACACCAAATCGCAGTTGCCGGGTGTCGGCATCTCGATCGGACTGACCCGCCTGTACTGGCAGCTGCGTGACGCCGGCCTGATCAGCACGGCAACCAGCACGGTCGATGTGCTGGTGACCCAGATGGACGCGGCGCAGCTGCCGGCCTATCTGGCGGTGGCGAATGAATTGCGCAGCGCCGGCATCGCCACCGAGGTGGTGCTGGAAGGCGGCAAGCTCGGCAAGCAGTTCAAGTACGCCGATCGCGCCGGTATCCGCTTTGTGATCGTGCTGGGCGAGGACGAGATCGCCAAGGGTGTGGTGACAGTGAAGGACCTGCGCCGCGAGGATCAGTTCGAGGTGGCGCGCAGCGAACTGGTCAAGACGCTGCGGGTGGAGCTGGAGCAAGCCGCCGTGATGGGCTGAAGGCTGCAGTTCTTCCGGCCATTCGGAAACACATACGCAATTCATCAGTGAGGCAGCAGTGGGCACAACCGACATCATCGTTCTCGACGGCAACAGCCTCACCCGTGCGCAGCTCGTGGCCGTGGCGCGCAACGGCAGCAAGGTTTCGCTGGCTCCGGCCGGGCTCAGGCGCGTGCAGCGCGCCGCCGATTTCCTGGCCGAAAAGGTCAGTTGCGGCGAGCCCATCTATGGCGTGACCACCGGCTTCGGCAGCAATGCCGACAAGCTGCTGGGCGCGCATCGTCTGCGCGATGAACTGCCGGGTGGGAATCCATACAAGCCCGAAGGCACGCTGCTGGAGGAGCTGCAGCACAACCTGATCATCACGCATGCCGTGTGTGTGGGTAAGCCGTTCGCCGAAGACGTGGTGCGGGCGATGCTGCTGATCCGCATCAATACGCTGATGCGTGGGCATTCGGGTATTCGCGTTAGCACGCTCGAAGCGCTCGCTGCCATGCTCAACGCCGGCGTGGTGCCGGTGGTGCCGGAGAAAGGTTCGGTCGGTGCCAGTGGCGACCTGGCGCCGCTGTCGCACCTGGCGATCGTGCTGCTCGGCGGTGGCGAGGCGTTTTATCAGGGCGAGCGGATGTCCGGCGCGGAAGCATTGAAGCGCGCCGGCCTCACGCCGGTGCGGCTGTCGTTCAAGGAAGGCCTGGCGCTCAACAACGGCACGGCGCAAATGCTGGCGACCGGAGTGTTGGCACTGGATACGCTGGAGCAATTGCTGGACACCGCAGATCTGGCCGCGTCGATGACGCTGGATGCGTTCGCCGGACGCAGCGGTGCGCTGCGACCGGAAGTGCATGCGCTGCGTCCGCATCCGGGGCAGGTCGATACCGCCGCGCATGTGCGCGAGTTGCTGACCGGTTCCACCC
>JBEPVP010000303.1:0-2527 GCA_041690935.1 Rhodanobacter sp. | reverse complement strand
GCCTGGCGCTGGTCACCCGCGCGCCCGGCGCCACGCACGCCAGCGTGGCGGTGCACACCGCGTTCCAGGACTCGACGCCGCTGATCTTGCTGATCGGCCAGGTGGCGCGCGAGACCAGCGAACGCGAAGCCTTCCAGGAAATCGATTACCGCCAGATGTTCGGAGCCTTCACCAAGTGGGTGGCGCAGATCGACGACGCGGCGCGGATTCCCGAGCTGCTGGGGCGCGCGTTCCAGGTCGCGATGGCCGGTCGCCGCGGGCCCGTGGTGCTGGCGCTGCCCGAAGACATGTTGACCGACTGCGTCGACACCGCGGCGGCCGTGCCGCGGCAGCCGGTGCTGCAGCACCCTGGTGCAGCACAGGTACAAGCGGCGCATGAACGGCTGAGCGCTGCCGAACGCCCGCTGCTGGTGCTGGGCGGCAGCGGCTGGACTGCGGCCGGCACCGACGCCATCCGCAGCTACGCCGAACGGATGCAACTGCCGGTGGCCTGTGCGTTTCGGCGCCAGGATCTGTTCGACAACAGCCACCGCTGCTATGTCGGCGATCTGGGGTTGGGCGCGAACCCGGCGCTGGTCAAGCGCGTGCGCGAAGCCGATGTGCTGCTGGCCATCGGCACGCGGCTGGGCGACATCGCAAGCCAGGGCTACACCGCTCTCGAGATTCCGCGTCCGCGGCAGACCCTGGTTCACGTGCTGCCGGCCGCCGAGGAATTGGGCCGGGTCTACCAGCCGACGCTGGCCATCGCCGCCGACCCGGCGCTGTTCTGCGAGGCGTTGGACGGGCTGCAGCGTCAACGCCCGACACAACGCCCGTGGCTCGTCGATGCGCGCAGCGAATACCAGCGCTTTCATGCGCCCAAGCCGCAGCCATCGCAGTCCACCCTGGACCTGGGCGCCGCGGTGGTCGAACTGCGGCGCCAGTTGCCAGCCGATGCCATCGTCACCAACGGCGCCGGCAATCACACGACCTGGCTGCACCGCCACTTCGCCTATCGCCAGCCCGGCACGCAGCTGGCGCCCACCAGCGGCACGATGGGCTATGCCGTGCCGGCGGCCATCGCCGCAGCTTTCTTGCGCCCCGGTGTGGCAGTGGTGTGCTGGACCGGCGACGGCTGCTTCCTGATGTCGATGGCCGAACTGGCAACCGTGGCGCTGTACGACCTGCCCGTGGTTTTCATCGTCGTCAACAACGGCATGTACGGCACGATCCGCATGCACCAGGAACGCCACTACCCGGGCCGCGTCACCGCCACTGCGCTGCGCAACCCCGACTTCGTCAGCTGCGCGCAGTCGTTCGGCCTGAGCGCAGCGCGCGTCGAGCGCAACGCCGAATTCGGCCCGGCACTGGCTGCGGCACTGCAGCTGAAGCGGCCGGCGCTGATCGAATTGGTCACCGACCCGCAGATCCTGTCGCCCGGCCATACCGTGGCCAGCCTGCGTGCTGCCGCGGCGGTAGCCTGAACACCGCCCTGCCTACTCACAAACGACACAAGGAGCCCTACCCATGTTCGTCGACCTTCGCACCTACACGATGGTGCCCGGCCGCCTGAAGGCTTTCCTGACGCTGTACGAGGCCGAAGGCTTCCCGGTGCAGGTACGCCACCAGGGCAAGCCGATCGGCTACTTCACGACCGAGACCGGCACCCACAACCAGGTCGTGCACCTGTGGAGCTACGAAAGCGCCGCCGACCGTGAACGGCGCCGCAACGCGCTGGAGCAGGACCCCGAGTGGATCGCCTACCGCCAGAAGAGCGCGGCGAGCGGTAACGTACAGCATCAGGAGAACAAGCTGCTGCGCTCGGTGTCGTTCTCACCGCTCTGAACCGATCACAACTTCACCAGGAGACAAGACATGGCAATCAAGCACATCCGTACCGCGCTCTCGGCGCTGGGCCTCGGACTTGGACTGACGCTGGTGGGCCTGCCCGCGCAGGCCGAAATCACGCTGCGCTTCGCCCACTACAGCCCCGAGAGCCACGCGGTGCACAAGGCAGCGCTGCAGTTCAAGGCCCGGGTCGAGGAGCGCACCAAAGGCGAGGTCAAGATCGCCATCTTCCCGAACAACACGCTCGGCAGCCCGCCGGAGATCCTGGAGCAGACCAAGCTCGGCGTGATCGACATCGCGGTGCCCACCTCGGGCCAGATGGACAAGTACGACAAGGCCTTCGCAGCGCTGATGCTGCCCTTCGTGTTCGACGACCTGGCCCACGCCCGCCGCACCATGGACGGACCGATGCAGCAGTGGCTGGCGCCGCTGGCCGCGAAGTCGAACCTGGTGATCATCGGCACCTGGGAATACGGCTTTCGCAACCTGACGAACAACGTGCGACCGGTGAACACGCCGGCCGACGTGAAGGGCCTGAAGATCCGCACTCCGCCCGAGATCCAGCTTGAAGCCGCGATGACCGCACTCGGCGGCAATGTGCAGAAGATCGCTTTCCCCGAGCTGTACTTGGCGCTTTCCCAGGGCACGGTCGACGCCGAGGAGAACCCGGTGGCCGTCATCTACAGCAGCAAGTTCTTTG
>JBEPVP010000302.1:0-2579 GCA_041690935.1 Rhodanobacter sp. | reverse complement strand
GGAGCCAGGCGATCAGCCGACCCTTCGCGATCAACGGCGATCTCAGCGTGGACTGGCAACGCGACCGCAGCGGCAGCTGGCTTGCCTCGCTGCTGCCGTTGCCGCAGTTCACCGCGCGCGAGGTCAGCATCGGCAATCCGGCATGGGCGGCCAAACCGCAGTTTGCGCAACTGGATGCCTTGCGCTTCCGGCTGTCGCTGTTGCCGCTGCTGGCGCATCGCATCGACGTGCCCTCGCTGCAACTGGTGCATCCGAGCGTTGACCTGGAGCGCGACAAGTCGTCGCGTGCCACCTGGACCTTCACCCTGCCGCAGGGCACGTCGCCTTCCGCGTGGAAGTTGAACCTCGGCACGATCGGCTTCGACCAGGGCGTGATCACGCTCGACGACGCGGTCAGCCAGATCAAGCTCAAGGCCACGCTGGCACCGCTGCAGGGTGCGATTCCGTACAACCAGATCGTGGCCGAGCAATCCGCCGCCGCGCGCGAGCAGGCCAGCAAGATGGTCGGCGCGTCGGTGAAGAAAAGCATGGCCAGCGACGACGCCAGGCAAGATCAGGCCGAGCGGATCGGCCAGGCCACGGCCGCCACCGTCTATCAGTTCAGCTGGAACGCCGAAGGCAGCTATCAAGGCAGCCCGCTCAAGGGCCACGGCAAGACCGGCGCGGTGCTGGCGCTGCAGGACGCGGCCGCGCCCTTCCCGGTGCAGGCCGACGTGCACATCGGTGATAGCCATATCGCGCTGGTCGGCACCTTGACCGATCCGATGCATCTGGGCGCGCTCGACGTGCGGCTGTGGTTCTCCGGCTCCAGCATGGCCAGGCTTTTTCCGATCACCGGCATCACCCTGCCCGACACGCCGCCGTATGCCACCGAGGGTCACCTGAAAGCGCAGTTGCATCGTGGCGGCAGCCACTACACCTATCAGAACTTTCGCGGCCGCGTCGGCGGCAGCGATCTGTCCGGCAACCTGGACTTCGTCACCGGCGGCGTGCGATCGAAACTCAGTGGCGAAGTGAGCTCCAGGGTGCTGCGTTTCTCCGACCTTGCGCCGCTGGTCGGCGCCGACAGCAGCGCGGGCAAACCCCCATCCAGCGACGCCGCGCCGCAGCCGAGCGACAAGGTGCTGTCGACACAACCGTTCCGTACCGACCGCTGGCAAGCGATGGATGCGGACGTGAAGTTCAGCGGCGCGCGCATCGTGCACGGCGCCAACCTGCCGATCGATTCACTGAGTACGCATCTGCTGATGGACAACGGTGCGCTCACGCTGGACGCGTTGCGCTTCGGCATCGCCAGCGGCACGGTGAGCGGCCGCCTGCGCCTGGACGGCGGCCAGTCACCGATGCAGGGCACGGTGAAGCTCGACGCGCGGCACCTGAAACTCAAGCAGCTGTTCACCAGCTTCGCGCCGATGCGCACCAGCCTGGGCGAGATCAACGGCGATGCCGATCTCAAGGCGCACGGCAACTCCATCGCCGCCCTGCTCGGCATCGCCGACGGCGAGCTGAAGCTGCTGATGAACGACGGCGCGATCAGCCGCAACCTGCTGGAGACGGCTGGCCTCAACGTGGGCAACATCGTCATCGGCAAGCTCTTCGGCGACAAGACCGTGCAGATCAATTGCGCCGCCGCCGACATGGCGGCGAGCAACGGCCTGTTCGACATGCGGCTGTTCGTGTTCGATACCAAGGACGCAGTGATCAACGTGACCGGCACCGTGAACATGGCGACCGAGAAGCTCGACCTTGAGGTGCAGCCGCACACCAAGGGCCTGCGCATCTTCTCGCTGCGCTCGCCGCTGTACGCCCAGGGCACGCTGAAGCATCCCGATGTCGGCGTGCAGAAAGGCCCGCTGCTGTTGCGCGGTGCCGGCGCGATCGCGCTTGGCGCGATCGCCGCACCAGCCGCCCTGCTGGCCCTGATCGCGCCGAGCCACGACAACGATGGCGACAACACCTGTCGCACCGTACTGCAGCAGTTGCGCAGCACCGGCCGGATGATTCCGACGGGCACGCCGGCGTCGAGGAAGCAGTAGATGCCGGAACCCGCGTGAGGCGGGGTGGCGGCGCTAGAATGCCGGCATCCCTCTCCGCGCGAAGCACCCATGCAAGCCGCCAACCAGGCCCGTCTGCAGATTCATTTCTGCGTGTTGTTGTGGGGCTTCACCGCGATCCTCGGCAAACTGATCACACTGCCCGCGTTGCCGCTGGTTTGGTGGCGCATGTTGCTGGTGGTGCTGGCGCTGCTGCTGATGCCCAAGGTCTGGCGCGGGTTGCGCGCGATGCCGGCGCGACTGTGCTGGGCGTATGCCGGCATCGGCGTGCTGGTATCGCTGCACTGGCTGAGCTTCTACGCGGCGATCAAGTTGTCGAATGCTTCGGTGGGTGCGACGTGCATCGCGCTGGGTCCGGTATTCCTGGCCTTCATCGAACCGTGGATCGCCAGGCGCAAGTTCGATCCGCGCGAGCTGATGATCGGCGTGGCCGTGGTGCCGGGCGTGATGATGGTGGTCGGCGGCGTGCCGCACGACATGCGCTTGGGCATAGCGGTGGGCGTGCTGTCGGCGCTGTTCGTGGCG
>JBEPVP010000301.1:0-2710 GCA_041690935.1 Rhodanobacter sp. | reverse complement strand
CTCTTCCCTCTTCCCTCTTCCCTCTTCCCTCTTCCCTCTTCCCTCTTCCCTCTTCCCTCGCCCCTGCTTCACAAGACTCACGCCCGCTCGCGCAACCAGTTGTGGATTGCCGGCGGCACCTCGCGCTGCGCGCGACCGGATACATAGATGCCGATATGACCACCCTTGAACGCGAGTTGGGTGTAGTCGGTGCTGCCGACATGCCGACCCAGCGCGCGCGAAGCATCCGGCGGCACCAGGTGATCCTGCTCGGCGAAGATGTTCAGCACCGGCTGATTGATCATGCCAAGGTCGACCGGCTTGCCACCGATTTCCAGAGTGCCCTTGACCAGCTTGTTGCCCTGGTAGAAATCCTTGATGAACTGACGGAATGCCTCGCCGGCCTGATCCGGCGAGTCGAAGATCCAGCGCTCCATGCGCAGGAAGTTCTCCAGCTCGGTCGGGTTGTCGAGGATATCGACCATGCCGATGTACTTCTGCTGGTTCAGGCGCACCGGTTTCAAGGTGAGGTAGACGTAGTTCATCAGTCCCGCGGGGATGTTGCCCATGGTGTCGACGAACAGGTCCACGTCCAGGCTGCGGCACCAGTGCGATAGCATGTTGTCCGGCGTGTGGAAGTCCACCGGTGTGACCATGGTGATCAGGTTTTTCACCTTGTCCGCGTGCAGCGCGGTATAGCACAGCGAGAACGCACCGCCCTGGCAGATGCCGAGCAGGTTGATCGCGTCCAGCTCGTGGCGTTGCCGCACTGCATCGACGCAACGGTCGAGGTAGCCGTTGATGTAATCGTCCAGGGTCAGCCAGCGATCCGCGCCATCGGGATAACCCCAGTCGATCAGGTAGACGTCCTCGCCCTGTTCCAGCAGGTTGCGCACCATCGAGCGGTCGGCCTGCAGATCGGTCATCCACACCGTGTTGACCAGCGCGTAGACGATCAGCAGCGGCGTCTTCGCGGTGGGCTTGGCGTGGCCGGTGAAGTGCCACACTTTCAACTTGTCCTCGCTGTAGACCAGTTCGCGCGGGGTATTGGCGTATTCGGGCTCGCGCATGCCGCGCAGATGGCCCATGCCGGCGGCGAGCTTGCGCTGGAAGGTGGCGATTTCGCCCAGTACCCTGGTCGGGTCGATGCGCAACGGTGTGTACATGACGTCTCCTTACTTGCGCTTGCGCGGGCTGGTGCGCGCAACCGGCTTGGCGCGGGACCGGGACGCGGCCGTGGTCTTGCCTGCGGCAGTCTTGCGCGCCGGCTTGGACGCTGCCTTGACGACGGACTTCTTTACCGCCGCAACCCGCGGCCTGGCCACCGGCTTGGCGGACGCCGCTTTCTTCACCGCGACCTGCGGCGCCGGGTGGCTGGCCATCTGACGCTTGAGCGCCGCCAGTTCGCGACGCAGCGTCACAACTTCATCGATCGGGCCAGCGGGCGATGGCGACTGGCTGGCGCGAAACTCGCGGCGCAAGGCCTGCAGTCGTTCACCCAGACTCGATACTTCGCTGCGCGTCGGCACACCCAGTTGCTGACACATCTGCTCGGTCTGCTGCTGTTGCATCTGCCGCGCACGCATTTGCGTGTTGACCATCTCGCCATACACCTCGCGGAACTCGTCCGACAACGCGATCTCGGCATAGGCCTCCTCGGCTGCATCCACCCACAGGTCGTACAACGCCTTCAGCGATTCGATCTGGCGACCCGGCTCGGCGTGCTGGGACAACTTGTTCTGCAACCGCTCCATCCCCTGCGCGTTGGCGCGCTGAATCAGCGCCTGATACCGCGCGGATGCCTGCAGCGATGCGAGCATGGCTTCCGCCGTGGCCTGCTGCTGCATCTGCTGCTCGCGGTTCATGCCGAACGCGGGCGTCGGTCCATGCGCATTGGGCAGATCGCCGAAGCCGCTGTGTTGTGCCGCCTGCATCCACGCTTGCCACTGCTGCGCGAAGCCTTGCGCAGCAGTGCTGTCGATGCCTCCAAACGCCTGCGCGAACGGCTCGCTGGCGCCGCCGAACAGCTGCTGCACCTGCTGGCGCCAATCGCCCGGTTGCGCCGCAGCGCCACCGGCAGCGGCGCCCTGCATCCAGTCGAAGTAACCTTTCAGACCAGCGAGCGTGCGCTCAAGCGTGTCACTGCCGGAAGCGGGTGCCGCCGGGGGCGTGAAGAACGGGTTCGCCGCCGCTTGCGGTTGCAGCTGGCGCGTCCAAGCGTCCCAGGATTGCTGTCCGAGCGCCTGATAGTTCCTCATGAAATCGGTCTTCATGAAATCCGGTTTCAGAAAATCACTCATCGGATCGGCCATGCGCGGTTCCTCGTCTGTCGTTACTCGACATCCTAGCAAAAGCATCCGCTCAGGAATGGTCGGCTCCTCGCCTGCGCCGTACATCCGGCCCCGCGCAAGCTTGTATAGGATCAGACGGCCTGTTCAGCAGTGCGCGCAATGCGCCGTTCAGCTTCATGCTGTGACAAACCGGCGATGCCGATTTCCAATCGGACGAATCGCCGACAACTGAAACCTGACAGATGATCGACACGAAAACGCCGGACCATGATGGCCCGGCGTTTTCGGTTGTCACTGGGCCAAAGGCGCTTAGCCGGTGGTCGCGCTCGCGCGCTCTTCGTCGGTCACGGCTTTCATCGACAGGCGGATGCGACCCTGCTTGTCCACTTCGAGCACCTTGACCTTGACGATGTCGCCTTCCTTGAGCTTGTCGGAAACCT
>JBEPVP010000300.1:0-2740 GCA_041690935.1 Rhodanobacter sp. | reverse complement strand
TCGAGCGCCGGCTGCTGGATCGCGCGCGAGAACGAAAACGTCAACGCCCAAGGCAGGCGCGACTTGAAGCGCCGGTTCATCGCGTTCAGCCGTGCGGAAGCCAGCTCCGGGCTCTGGCCGCCCGACAGGAACGCGACGCCCGGCACCGCCGCGGGCACGGCGCGCAGCAGGCCCGTCACGGTGGCGTCGGCCACCTCGTCCAGCGTGTCTTGGTGGGTGCAGGCCAGTCCCGGCAGCACCATGTTCGGTTTGAGCAGCAGGCCTTCCAGCAGCACGCGCTGGATGTGCAGCTGCACGAAGACTTCGTGCAGCACCTGCGCGCTGACTTCGGCACAGCGCTGCAGCGTGTGGTCGCCCGCCATCAGCACCTCGGGCTCGACGATGGGCACAAGCCCGGCTTCCTGGCACAAGGCGGCATAACGCGCCAGTGCATGCGCATTCGCCGAGATGCACGCAGCGCTTGGCAGAACCGCATCGATCGCGATTACGGCGCGCCACTTGGCAAAGCGGGCGCCAAGCGCGGCATAGCCGGTTAGCCGTTCACGCAGTCCGTCGAGTCCTTCGGTGACCGACTCGCCCGGATGCCCGGCCAGCGCCTTCGCGCCGGCGTCGACCTTGATGCCGATCACGATACCCGCGTCGGCCAGCACCTTGACGAACGGCGTGCCGTCCTGCCGGCTCTGGTGGATCGTCTCGTCGTAGAGGATCGCGCCGCTGATGCTGTCGGCGAGCCCCGGGGTGGTGATGATGAGCTCGCGCCACGACCGCCGTGCCTCTACGGTCTGCGGTATGCCGAGAGCTGTGAAGCGCTTGTTGCAGGTCGGGTTGCTTTCGTCCATCGCCAGGAGGCCCTTGCCGGTTCCGACCAGCCGGCGTGCAGTGTCGATGAGCGCCGGCGCGGTCATTGGTCTACCCTTCGCGCTACGCGCTGCGGGATGAGCGCTTCGGAGCGGCCGTGCGCGCTCATGTGGACATCCCCCATTTCCAGTTCCGGATCTCGGGCATGTCCTCGCCATGCTCGTCGATGTAGAGCTTGTGCTGGACGAGCTTGTCCCGAACCATCTGCTTCAGGTAGGCCCCCTTGCTGCCGAGATGCGGCACCCGGTCGACGACGTCCTGCACCAGATGAAAGCGGTCCAGATCGTTCTGCACCCGCATGTCGAACGGCGTGGTGATCGTGCCTTCTTCCTTGTAGCCGCGCACGTGGAGGTTGCGATTGGCGCGGCGATAGGTCAGCCGGTGCACCAGCCATGGATAGCCATGGAAGCCGAAGACGATGTGCTTGTCCTTGGTGAACAAAGAGTCGTAATCCGCGTCACTCAGCCCATGCGGATGCTCGCTGGCGGACTGCAGCTTCATCAGATCGACGACATTGATCACCCGGATCTTCAGCTCGGGCAGATGCTCGCGCAGGATCGACACGGCCGCGAGGATCTCCAGCGTCGGCGTATCGCCGCAGCAAGCCATCACCACGTCCGGTTCGCCTTGCTGGTCATTGCTGGCCCATTGCCAGATGCCCACGCCCTGGGTGCAATGCACGACCGCCTCCTCCATGGTCAGCCATTGCGGCAGCGCGTGTTTGCCGGCGACGACGACGTTCACGTAATTTCGGCTGCGCAGGCAGTGATCGAAGGTCGACAACAGGCAGTTCGCATCGGGCGGCAGGTAGACGCGAACGATGTCGGCCTTCTTGTTGATCACATGGTCGAGGAAACCGGGGTCCTGGTGGGTGAAGCCGTTGTGGTCCTGCTGCCAGACGTGCGAGGCGAGCAGATAGTTCAGCGAGGCGATCGGCCGGCGCCACGGCAACTCCTCCTTGGTGACCTTGAGCCACTTGGCGTGCTGGCTGAACATCGAATCGATGATGCGGATGAACGCTTCGTAGCTGTTGAACAGCCCATGCCTACCGGTCAGCAGGTAGCCTTCCAGCCAGCCCTCACACTGGTGCTCGCTGAGCATCGAATCGAGAACGCGCCCGGCCGGGGCGAGAAACTCGTCGTTGGCAACGGTCGCCGCGTCCCATTGGCGGTCGGTGACCTGGAAGACGGCGCCAAGCAGGTTCGACAATGTCTCGTCCGGACCGAAGATGCGGAAGTTGCTTTTGTTGAGCTTGGCGATGTCCTTGAAGAACTCGCCCAGCACCAGGGTGTCTTGTCCGTTGACTGCGCCCGGGGAAGGAACATGAACCGCATGCACGCGGAAATCGGGCATCTGCAGATCGCGCAGCAATATTCCGCCATTGGCGTTCGGATTGGCCCCCATCCGCCGCTCGCCCTTCGGCGCCAACTCGGCCAGTTCCGCGATCAGTCGTCCGCTCTCGTCAAACAATTCCTCGGCTTTGTAGCTTTTCATCCAGCTTTCAAGTTGTGCGAGGTGCTCGGGATGCTGGGGATCGACCAGCAGCGGCACCTGATGCGCGCGGAAAGTCCCCTCGACCTGCAGCCCGTCGACGACTTTCGGTCCGGTCCAGCCCTTCGGCGACTTGAGGACGATCATCGGCCAGCGCGGCCGACTGGCAGTCTGGGTGGTGCGGGCGGACGTCTGGAAGCGCTTGATGTCCGAGATGGCCTTGTCCATGACGGTGGCCATCAACTCGTGCATCGTCGCCGGATCGTCGCCCTCGACAAAATAGGGGGTCCAGCCGCAGCCTCTAATAAACTGTTCCAGTTCCTCATGCTCGATGCGTGCGAGCACCGTCGGATTGCTGATCTTGTAGCCGTTCAGATGCAGGATCGGCAGC
>JBEPVP010000299.1:0-2807 GCA_041690935.1 Rhodanobacter sp. | reverse complement strand
GTCTGGGCCGAGGCCGCGTCCATCTTGGCAAACAGCGCGTCGATCTTTTTCTTCTCTTCCTCCTTCTTCTTGGCCGCCTGCGCGTCCAGTTCGGACTGGCGCTGGCGATCCTTTTCTTCCTGCAGCTTCTTGGCGTCCTCCGCCTTCAGCGCGGCATCCTCGACCACGCGCTCCTGATCCACCACGTCGACATGCTCGGGCGGTGGCGGCAGCACCTTGACCACCGGGGTGTCTGGCTGCGGTGGCGTGGGCGGCGGCACGGTCGGCGGTGGCGGCACCGTGTTCGGCACCGGCTTGGTCTTGACCGCCTTCGGCGGCGGACTGCCGGTAGGGCCGATCAGGGTCGCCTCGATGATCTGGCCCTGCAGCTCCAGCGGCTTGGAACAGGTGATCGGATTCATCCACGCCGGCAGGTGCAGCGCCTCGAAGACGCTCTCGTAGCTTGAGCACGGCAGGATCGCCAGGAACAGAAACCCCACGATGCCGATGTGCAGGACGGCGGAAAGTACGACCGCCTTCGGCGTCGCCTTACTTTCGTCCATTGGACGTGCTCTTGCCTTGCTCGGGCTGACCCATCAGGCCCACCTTGGCGACACCGGCCTGCTGCAGGTCAGCCAGCACCTTGAACACGCCGCCGTAGGCACCGCGCTCGTCGCCGCCGACCAGCACGCTGACTTCAGGGTTCTCGCGCACGAACGCGCCCACTTTGAGCTTGAGCGTGTCCGCGTCGACCAGTTCCTTTTTGGCGCCGCTCAAGGTCAGGTAGAGCTGACCGTCCTGCAGCACCGAGACCAGCACCGGGTCCTTCTTCTGCTGCAGCGACTTGGCGTTGGCCTGCGGCAACTGCACGTCGACGCTGGAGTTCATCATCGGCGTGGTGACCATGAAAATGATCAGCAGCACCAGCATCACGTCGATGTACGGCACTACGTTGATTTCGGATTTGAGCTTGTAGCGCCGCTGGCGGCCGGTCTTGCGCATGACTGCTGCTCCGCTCAGGCGACGTCGTCGGTCTGGATCTGCCGCTGCAGCACGGAGGAGAACTCCTCCTGGAACACGTCATAGCGCGAGGCGATCCGCTCGACCTTGGTCGCGTAGCGGTTGTACGCCCATTGCGCGGGGATCGCCGCGAACAGGCCCATCGCGGTGGCGATCAGCGCCTCGGAGATGTGCGGTGCGACCACCGCGATGGTCACGTCCTTCATTTCGCCCAGTCCCTGGAACGCGCCCATGATGCCCCACACGGTGCCGAACAGACCCACGTATGGGCTGATCGAACCGACGTTGGCGAGGAACTCCAGGTTGCGCTCGAGCAGGCCGATTTCGCGCGTGCCGGCGACCTGCATGGCGCGCTCGGAACCCTCGATCACGCTGCGCGCATCAGGCGACTTGCGTTGCCGTTGACGGGCAAACTCGCGGAAGCCGGATTCGAAAATGTTCTCGATGCCGCCGTTGTTGGCGCCGCCATTGCTGACCTCGCGGAACAACTGGGCCAGGTCGCCACCGGACCAGAAGCGCTCCTCGAACGCTTCGGCATCTTGCATCGCCGCCTTGGTCTGCGTGTATTTGCGGATGATGATCACCCACGACAGGAACGAGAACACCAGCAACACCAGCAGCACCAGTTGCACCGGCACGCTCGAATCCGCGATCAGCGAGAAAATGTTCAGTCCACCGTTCATTGCTTGCAGGTTCTCCGCCAATCGGCTTGGGTTGTCTTAAGGAGCAGGCTCAGGGATCAGGTCGGCCGGAATCGGTGCCGGCCGCATGCGCTGAAGATCCACACAAGCCACTCGCACCTGCGCGCGAATCAGGCAGCTGCCGTCTGTCTTGGTGATCGTCTGGGTGAACAGGATACTGGCTGCGCGCCATTCTTTGACGTCGACCGTTACCGACAGTTCATCATCCAGCAGGGCTGGCCTGAGAAAGTCGATCTGCATGTCGCGCACCATGAAGGCCAGCCCGGTCGCCTGCTTGAACGCCATCTGGTCGACGCCGAGCGCGCGCATCCACTCGCTGCGGGCGCGCTCCATGAAACGCAGGTAGCCGGCGTGATAGACCACGCCGCCGGCGTCAGTGTCTTCCCAGTACACCCGAACGGGCCAGTGGAACGGTGGCACCGGCGCGCGCTCAGACATCGCCGGCATCGAACAGGTCGGCCGCCTGCGCCTGGCGCGGCGGCGGCACCAGCCCCAGGTGACGCCAGCCCTTGGCACTGATCATGCGACCCCGCGCGGTGCGGATCAGGTAACCCTGCTGGATCAGATACGGCTCGACCACGTCTTCCAACGTGCCGCGATCCTCGCTGAGCGCGGCGGCCAGCGATTCCACGCCGACCGGACCGCCGTCGAAGTTCTCCACGATCAGGCTGAGCAGGCGCCGGTCGAGTTCGTCGAAACCCTCCGGGTCGATCTTCAGCATGTCCAGCGCGGCCTGCGCCACCGGCAGCGTGATCTCGCCATCGGCGCGCACCTCGGCGTAGTCACGCACCCGGCGCAGCAGGCGATTGGCGATGCGCGGCGTGCCGCGCGAGCGGCGGGCGATCTCCTGCGCGCCTTCCGGCGCACACACGATGCCGAGGATGCGCGCAGCCCGACGCACGATCGCAGCAAGCTCGTCGGCGGTATAGAACTCCAGCCGCTGCACGATGCCGAAGCGGTCGCGCAGCGGTGCGGTGAGCATGCCGGCGCGTGTGGTCGCGCCGATCAGGGTGAACGGCGGCAGGTCCAGCTTGATCGAACGCGCGGCCGGACCTTCGCCGATCATGATGTCGATCTGGAAGTCCTCCATCGCCGGGTACAGCACTT
>JBEPVP010000298.1:0-2831 GCA_041690935.1 Rhodanobacter sp. | reverse complement strand
TTGATGAAGTGCTGCAGCATCGCCTCGGTCATGGTGAAGTCGGCGATCACGCCGTCCTTCATCGGCCGCACCGTGGCGATATTGCCCGGCGTGCGGCCGAGCATGCGCTTGGCGTCGCGGCCGACTGCCGCGATCGTGCGCGGACCGCCGGGTCCGCGATCCTGACGAATCGCCACCACCGAAGGCTCGTTCAGCACGATGCCCTGACCGCGCACGTAAATCAGCGTGTTCGCCGTACCGAGGTCGATGGAGATGTCGTTGGAAAAGATGCCGCGGAACTTCTTGAACATGGGTCCGCCGTGGGTCGGCTAGGCTAAAAAGTAAGCTCGCCAGTCTAGTCAGCGTGGCACGCATGCGCAAGGACGATGACGTTCAGAAATCCTTCTACAACACCGCCATAAGCGCATTTCCTGCGCTTCGAAGTGAGCGGCGCGTGGCGGCGGAAAGTCGCCAACATCGGCAGATGGCAGTACCATCTCATCCTTTGACCGGAGCATTCCGGCCCGGCCGACGGTCGGGTGCGGCACTCGCGGCCTTTCCAACCTTGCCCGGGACTCCCGCACATCATGCCTGCCGTCATCTGCGGATCGCTGGCCTACGACACCATCATGGTGTTCCAGGATCAGTTCAAGAATCACATCCTCCCCGATCAGATGCACATCCTGAATGTGTCGTTCCTGGTGCCGCGGATGCGCCGCGAATTCGGTGGCTGCGCCGGCAATATCGCCTACAACCTCAAACTGCTCGGCGGCGACCCGTTGCCCGTCGCTGCCGTGGGCCAGGATTTCGCGCCCTACCGCAAGCACATGGAGCTGTGCGGGATCCGGCTCGACAACGTGCGCGTGTTCGACGACCAGTTCACCCCGCAGTGCTTCATCACCACCGATCTGGACAACAACCAGATCACGGCCTTCCATCCTGGCGCGATGTCCAGCGCGCAGGAAAACCACGTGCGCGACATCCCGCAGATCGACTTTGCGATCGTGGCTCCGGACGGCCGCGAGGCGATGCTGCAGCACGTGAACGAGTTCGCCGCACGCGGCGTACCGTTCATCTTCGATCCGGGCCAGGCGATGCCGCTGTTCAGCGGCGACGAATTCCGCTCGATGATCAGCAAGTCGACCTATGTGATCGTCAACGACTACGAGTCGCAGCTGCTGCAGACGCGGACCGGCTGGAGCGCCGCCGAGATCGCCGCGCATGTGACCGCCTACATCGTGACCCAGGGGCCGCGTGGCTCGACCATCCATGTAGATGGCCAGACGCACGACATTCCACCCGCGCGGGAGCGGCAGATCGTGGATCCGACCGGCTGCGGCGACGCTTATCGTGCAGGCCTGATCTTCGGCATCATGCGCGGCAAGGACTGGCCGACCGTTGGGCGCATGGCCTCGCTGATGGGCGCATTGAAGGTCGAACACCCGGGTACGCAAAACCAGCACTTCAGCTATGCCGAGTTCGCGGCGGAATTCCTCGACCAGTTTGGTTACGCGCTGGATTGAGCGCGGCGGCGGCGGATGGCTGACGAGGCTTCGGGTCTGATCCGGGCCTCGTTCGTTTCAGTCGACGCGAAAGCCGATGGTGGCGTTCACCGCATCCTGCCACCCGCGATACAGACGCTCGCGGGTGGGCTCGTCCATCGCGGGCTGAAAGTGGCGTTCCACCTGCCACAGCTGCGCGATCTGCGCACGACTTTCCCAGAAGCCCACGGCAAGTCCCGCCAGATAGGCCGCGCCCAGCGCCGTCGTTTCGACCACCCGCGGACGCAGCACCGGCACGCCGAGCATATCAGCCTGGAATTGCGCCATGAAATCGTTGGCGATCGCGCCACCATCGGCGCGCAGTTCCTTCAGCGGGATACCGGCGTCCGCTTCCATCGCGGCCAGCACATCACGCGACTGATAGGCCATCGACTCCAGCGCCGCACGGACCACGTGTTCCTTGCGGGTTCCGCGTGACAAGCCGAACATGGCACCACGCACGTCGCTGCGCCAGTACGGCGCACCCAGACCCACGAACGCCGGCACCAGATACACACCCTCGCTGGATGACACGCTCTGCGCGCATGCCTGCGAATCACTCGCTTGCACCAGCATCTGCAAGCCATCCCGCAGCCACTGCACCACCGAGCCGGCGACAAAGATGCTGCCTTCCAGCGCGTACTCGATGATGCCGTCCAGTTCCCAGGCGATCGTGGTCAACAGGCCGTGCCGTGAGGGTATCGCCCGGGCGCCGGTATTCATCAGCATGAAACAACCGGTGCCATAGGTGTTCTTGGCCATGCCCGGCTCGAAGCAGGCCTGGCCGAACAGCGCCGCCTGCTGATCACCGGCCACCCCACTGATGGCCAATCCCGCCGGCAGACCCTCCAACGCGGCGGTGTGCCCGTAGACCTCGCTGGACGAACGCACCTGCGGCAACATGTTGCGTGGAATGTCGAGCATACGCAGCAGCTCGTCATCCCAGCGTCGCGCATGGATATCGAACAGCAGCGTACGCGCGGCATTGCTCACATCGGTGACATGCAGTTTGCCGCCGCTGAGGTTCCAGATCAGCCAGCTGTCGATCGTGCCAAACAGCAGGTCGCCACGCTCGGCGCGCGCGCGCGCGCCATCGACATGATCAAGAATCCAGCGAATCTTGCTGCCGGAAAAATACGCATCGATCAGCAATCCGGTTTTCTCGCGCACCAGGGGCGCATAGCCGTCCGCTTCCAGCCGTTCGCAGATTGCCAGACTTTGCCGCGATTGCCACACGATGGCGTTGTAGACCGGCTGACCGGTGTGGCGGTCCCACACCACCGTGGTTTCGCGCTGATTGGTGATGCCGAT
>JBEPVP010000297.1:0-2900 GCA_041690935.1 Rhodanobacter sp. | reverse complement strand
GACGGCTTATTCAGAGCGTCCTTACTGGTCCTTCTCGCAATTGATCATCCATGGCACGCCGAACTGGTCGACCAGCATGCCGAAGCGTGCGGCCCAGAACGTCTTCTCGTACGGCATCTGCACCGTGCCGCCTTCCTTCAATGCGTTGAAGAGGCGCTCGCCTTCCGCCTTGGTATCGACCTGGATCGACACCGAACAACCCTTGATGCCGTCATACGGGCGATCGGGCGGACAGTCGGAAGCCAGCAGCACCTGGTCGCCAATTTCCAGTCGCACGTGGATGAGCCAGTCGCGGGTTTCCGCCGGCATGTTCTCGCAGCCGGGCGCTTCGCCGAAACGCATCAGCATGGCGATCTTGCCGCGCAGACATTGCTCGTAGAACTTGAATGCGGCTTCGGCCTGGCCGTTGAAGATGAGATAGCTGTGCAGTTTCATGGGAATGCTCCGCTGCTGGTGGGGGGGATTCATCATTTGCCGTTGATCTGCGCACGCAGCCGTTCTTCCTGCTCGCGCAGCTCGGGGGTGAACTCGGCGCCGAAATCCTCCGCCTCGAACACCTGACGCAGCTCGACCTCGGTGTCACCGTCGAACGGCGCGCGCTTGAGCCATTCGATTGCCTCCTCCCGCGACTTCACCTGCCACAGCCAGAAGCCGGCGATCAACTCCTTCGTCTCGGCGAACGGCCCGTCGATCACCGTGCGCTGATGGCCCGAAAATTTCACCCGCACGCCCTTCGAGCTGGGTTGCAGGCCCTCGCCGGCCAGCATGATGCCGGCCTTCACCAGCTCCTCGTTGAACCTGCCCATCTCGGTCAGCAGCTGCTCGCTCGGCATCACGCCGGCTTCCGAGTCCTTGTCCGCTTTCACTATCACCATGAATCGCATCGTCGTGTCTCCCGTCGGTGTGCGTGGGCAGGCCCGGGAATGGGCATCCCGCGGTTCTATGCATGCGACGAACGGGTGACCGCTGGATCGACAAGCCGGCGAATCCGTCTTCTGGTTTTCCCAGGCTGCCGGCGCAGCCCCTGAGACGGCAGCCGGCCACACTGGCGGCGACAATCCAGGCACACTCGGAGACAATCCCCCGCATGAGCGAAAACGAGCGCCGCCCGCTGTGACTCCATCCCCGTCACCCAATCGCAGCGCCCCGATCGAACCGGGCCTGATGGTGCTGCACGGCAACCGGCTGGAGGACCTGCGCGACCTGCTCACCGCCTGGCTGGCGCGCGCGCCACTGCGGCCGCTTGAAAACGAGCTGATGCTGGTGCAGAGCAACGGCATCGCGCAGTGGCTGAAGCTGGCACTGGCACGCGCGCCCGCCAGCGGCGGGCTGGGCATCAGCGCGGCGGTCGACGTGCAACTGCCCGGGCGGTTTCTGTGGACGGCGTACCGAGCCGTGCTCGGTCGCGATGCGGTGCCGCCCACCTCACCCTTCGACAAGTCGCGCCTGACCTGGCGCTTGCTGCGGCTGATCCCGCAACACCTGCAGGAAGCATGCTTCACGCCGCTGCGTGATTTCCTCGGCGACGATCCGGACTGGCAGAAGCGTCATCAGCTGGCTGCCCGCGTGGCCGACCTGTTCGACCAGTACCAGGTCTATCGCGCCGACTGGCTGGACGACTGGGAACACGGTCGCGACGAACTGCACGATGCGCTGCGCGGCCGCCGCACGCCGCTGCAGGACGATCAGCGCTGGCAACCGCGGTTGTGGCGCCTGCTGCTGGAGGACGTCGGCGCCGCGCAGCGCGATGGCCATCGCGCGGCCGTGCACCAGGCATTCGTCGAACGCCTGCAGTCGCTCGACGTGCGGCCCGCGGCGCTGCCGCGACGCATCGTGGTGTTCGGCATGTCCTCGCTGCCGCAGCAGACGCTGGAGGCACTCACCGCGCTGGCGCGTTTCTGCCAGGTGTTGCTGGTGGTGGCCAATCCATGCCGGCATTACTGGGCCGACATCATCGAGGAGCGCGAACTGCTCAAGGCCAGTCAGCGCCGGCAGGCCGACAAGCCGGGCCTGCCGGTGCAGCCGCGCTATGAAGACCTGCATCTGCACGCGCATCCGCTGCTCGCCGCCTGGGGCAAGCAGGGGCGCGACTATATCCGCCTGCTCGATGCCTGTGATCAGCCAGATCGCTATCGCCGGCAATTCGCCGCCATCGATCGCGGCATCGACCTGTTCCAGGACGTGGCGGGCGATGGCCTGCTGCAGCAGGTGCAACAGGCCATCCTCGATCTTGAACCGCTTCCGGCCGATCCGGCGCAGCGCAGGCCGTGGCACGAGGGTGAAGCCTCACTGCGCTTCCACATCGCGCACAGCCCGCAGCGCGAAGTGGAGGTGCTGCATGATCAGCTGCTGGCGATATTCGAGCGCGCGGCGCGTGACGGCAAGCCGCTGGCACCGCGCGACGTGATGGTGATGGTGCCGGATATCCAGACCTATGCGCCGCATGTGCAGGCGGTGTTTGGACGGCTGCCCGCCAGCGATCCGCGCCACCTGCCGTGCAGCGTGGCCGATCAATCCGCGCGCGGCAGCGAGCCGCTGATCGTGGCGCTGGAGCATCTGCTGGCGCTGCCCGAATCGCGCTTCACGGTGAGCGAAGTGCTGGACCTGCTCGACGTGCCGGCGCTGCGCGCGCGTTTTGGTTTCGATGAAGCCGGCCTGCCCACGCTGCGGCGCTGGATCGAGGACGCCGGCATCCGCTGGGGCCTGGATGGCGCACAGAAACACAGCCTGCAGTTGCCTGCGCTGGAGCAGAATAGCTGGCGCTTCGGCCTGCGCCGCATGCTGCTCGGTTATGCCGTGGGTGACGGTGAATCGCTGGACGGCATCGCCCCGTACGCCGAAGTCGGCGGCCTCGACGCCGCCCTGCTCGGCCCGTTGAGCCTGCTGCTGGATCGGCTGGA
>JBEPVP010000296.1:0-2906 GCA_041690935.1 Rhodanobacter sp. | reverse complement strand
TCGGCCATGTGCTCGGGGCTCTCGTCATATTCGCCGAACGCGTTCGGCAGGCCGGCGTTGGGATGCGTGCTGACATAGCTCTCGGCGATGTTCGCCAGCGTCTGGATATGCGGACGCAACTCGTCGGCACCGAGCGCGCAGTTGAAACCGACCGCCAGCGGCCGCGCATGGCGCACGGAGTAGTAGAACGCTTCGGCCGTCTGGCCGGACAAGGTGCGGCCGGAGCGGTCGGTGATGGTGCCGGAGATCATCACCGGCATGCGCGCGCCGCGCTGGTGGAACAGTTCGCTCAGCGCAAACAGTGCCGCCTTGGCGTTCAAGGTGTCGAAGATCGTCTCGACCATGATCACGTCGGCGCCGCCGTCGATCAGGCCGTTGGCGGACTCGGTGTAGTTCTCGGCCAGCTCCTCGAAGGTGACATTGCGAAAGCCCGGATCGTTGACGTCTGGCGACAGCGAGGCGGTGCGGCTGGTCGGGCCGAGTACGCCGATCACGAAGCGCGGCCGCGCCGGCGTTTTCGCCGTCATCGCATCGCACGCGGCGCGCGCGAGCTGCGCGCCTTCGAGATTCAACTCACGCGCCAGATGCTGCAGCTTGTAGTCGGCCTGGCTGATGCGGGTGGAGTTGAAGGTGTTGGTCTCGATCAGGTCCGCGCCGGCTTCCAGGTACGCGTCGTGCACGCCGCGGATGATGTCAGGCCGGGTCAGCGTGAGCAGATCGTTGTTGCCCTTGAGGTCGCAGGCACCCGCATGCGCGTGGGCGTCGCCATCATGGCCGTGCTCGAAACGCTCGCCACGAAAGCCGTGCTCGTCCAGTTCGTGCGCCTGCAGCATGGTGCCCATGCCGCCGTCGAGAATCAGGATGCGCTGGCGCAGCGCCTGCTCCAGCAGGGCGACGCGATCGGGATGGAGCCAGGGCAGGGTACTCATCAAAACGTCCTTTCATGAAACATGGTTTGCGGCGGGTCGACTCAGGCGGGCTTGCGTGCCAGCAGGCTGATCACTTCGAAATGTGGCGCCTTGCGTTCGCGGCTGAGCCGGTTGCAGCTCAGCACGTTGAGGCCGGCGGCGCGAGCATAGCCATCGAGCTGCTCGCTGCTGAAGCCGAGATTGCGATGGTCGAACGGTTCGACGGCGGCGCGATGATCGTGCTGGCCCAGCGTGACGGCGAGCAGGCGGCCACCGGGGCGCAGCAAGCGTGCTGCCTCGGCCACCGCTTTTGCGGGATGTTCGGCGTAGGTCAGTGCATGCAGCATCAACACCAGGTCGAAACGCTGCTCGGCCAGTTCCAGCGCATGCATGTCGCCCTGGCGCACCTGCACGTTGGCGAATGCCTTGAGCCGCTTCGCGGCGGCCTCGACCACCCGCTCGCTGGAGTCGACACAGACGATCGAATGCGCATGTGGCGCCAGCAGTTCGGCGGTGATGCCATCGCCGGAAGCGATGTCCAGCACATCGCCGGTTTCCAGCAGCTGCAGCAGTGAGCGCGCGAGCGTTTCCCAGGTGCGGCCGGGTGAGTAGTGGCGCTCCATGTCTCCAGCGACGGTGTCGGCCCAGCCTTCCTCGCGCGCGCGATTCGCCAGCACGCCGGGCAGCCGCGCGGCGTCTTCGCGCAGCAAGGCGTCGTCGATGCTTTCGCGCAACGACGCCAGCAGGTTGTGCTGCGCCTCGTCGCCCTCGTTGTTGGCGCGATAGTAGGCGGACACGCCGGCGCGGCGGTCACGCACCAGCCCGGCTTCCTTCAGCTTGGCCAGGTGGGTAGACACGCGCGGTTGCGCCAGATGCAGCACCGCGGCGAGTTCGGCCACGGTGAGTTCCTCGTGTTCGAGCAGGGCCAGCAGGCGCACGCGGGTGGGGTCGGCCAGCAGCCGGAGCACGCTGGAGGCAGTCGCCAGATCCATTAGGGCGTGCCCCCATATACCAGGCAGCTCGCGCCGGGAGCTGTTTGCGCGCAGGACAAGGAAGAGCGGAGCAACGCGGGCTGCCTGGTATATGGTCGCATGGCCCTGCCATCCTTGTATCGCGATAAAGAGATAACAAGTCTGGCCGCGGTTTGCCGGGGCGTCAAGCGGGAGCTGTCTCGAGGGCGGGCACGACGCCAGTCGTGCGGGTCGCTAGAATAGTCGGCTGGCCTGCGGGCCTTTAGCCGTTTTCCGTCTTGACCTGCCGCCCGTGCGGCACCCGGGAGTAGTGCATGGATTTCCGATTTAGCGAAGACCAGTTGTCGATCCAGTCGATTGCCCGCGATTTCGCGCAGAAGCGCATCGTGCCGGTAGCGGCCGAACTCGACGCCAAGGGCGAGTTTCCGCTGGAGAACATCCGCGAGATGGGACAGCTCGGATTGATGGGCATCGAGGTGCCGGAAGAGTACGGCGGCGCCGGCATGGATCCGATTGCCTATGTGCTGGCGGTCATCGAGATTGCCGCGGCCGATGCAGCTACCTCGACCATCATGTCGGTGAACAATTCGCTGTTCTGCAACGGCATCCTCAAGCACGGCAACGAGGAGCAGAAGCAGAAATATGTGCGGGCGATCGCCACCGGCGAGGCCATCGGCGCGTACGCGTTGACCGAGCCGCAGTCCGGCTCCGACGCATCGGCGATGCACACGCGCGCGACGAAGAACGCCAGCGGCGACTGGGTGATCAACGGCAAGAAGAGCTGGATCACGTCCGGTCCGGTGGCGCGCTACATCGTGCTGTTCGCGATCTCCACGCCAGGTATCGGCGCCAAGGGCGTATCGGCCTTCATCATCGACACCCAGCTGCCCGGGTTCCATGCCGGCAAGAGCGAGCCGAAGCTGGGCATCCGCGCCTCGGCGACCTGCGAGATCGAATTCACCGAATACGTTTGCCCGAAGGAGAACCTGCTCGGTACCGAGGGCAAGGGCTTCTCGATCGCTGTCTC
>JBEPVP010000295.1:0-2954 GCA_041690935.1 Rhodanobacter sp. | reverse complement strand
TGTTCGCAGTTGTCGCCGTACTGGTCCGGCGTGCCGCAGTTCGGGCAGATACCCTTGATGTAGCGATCCGGCAGGAACATCTGCTTCTCGGGATCGAACAGCTGCTGGATGCTGCGCCGGGCGATGTAGCCGGCGTCGCGCAGACGCGTATAGATCAGCGTCGACAGCTCGCGGTTCTCGTCCGAATGGGTGGTGTGATAGTGATCGAACGCCACCCCGAACGCGGCGAAGTCCGCCTCGTGGCCTTCGCGGATGCCGGCGATGAACACTTCGGGCGTCACGCCGGCTTTCTCCGCGGCCAGCATGATCGGCGTGCCATGCGCGTCATCGGCGCAGACGTACACCACCTGGTTGTCGCCCATTCGCTGCGCGCGCACCCAGATGTCGGCCTGGATGTAGCCCAGCAGATGACCCAGATGCAGCGGGCCATTGGCATAGGGCAGGGCACTGGTGACGAGGAGGCGGCGGCTCATGGCGGGCAATCATTCGGGACGACTGCGCATTATGGCATGGCCGTCCAAATCGTTGCCCGATGCCGCTCGCCGGCCGGATCCACAAAACCAAGGAGCGCGCCATCGGCGCGCTCCGGAACAGGCATCGGGTAGCGATTATTCCTGGCGTTCCCACGTCTGGCTGCGGCCAAGCAGGGCGAAGCCGATGTAACCGTGCACGTCGAGTTTCTGCCCGCCGTCCGTCAACTTCAGTTTCACCTTGTAGATCTTGCCGCTCTTGGGGTCGAGGATCTTGCCGCCGTCCCACACGTCGTCGTCCTTGCTGACGCCCCACATGATGTTCATGCCCTCGATCAGCTGGTCCTTGCGCTCGCCGTCGCACTTGGTGCATTTCGGCACCTCGCCGTCGCGGGCGATATCTTCCGGCGAGCGGTTCAGCAGCTTCACGACTTTCGCCTGGAACTCGCCGTTGTTCTCGGTGATCTGTACGATCGATTTCGGCTGGTGGGTGGCGTCGTCGATGGTCTTCCAGGTGCCGGCCGGCGTGTCATTGGCAGCCAGTGCGGTGCCGGCCGCCAGCAACAGGCCGGCAGCGAGGGTGAGGCGAAAAGCATGCTTCATGGTGTTCCTCCCGTACGAAAGCGTATGGATGGGAGACTGGCGAGGATCCGCGAGGGCGTCAAGCTGCATTGCGCAAACGATCGCGGGCGCGGCGGGGCGCGATCCCGGCGCTGATCCAGGTCAGCGGGCCGGCCATGTAGGGCTGGCATAATGGGCGCTTCCCGCAACCATCCGAGCCGACATGACCCAGGCGAATGAAGCACTGGTTCGCCAGATCCTTGGCGAGCTGATCGATACCCATACCGGCGCCGCACTGGCCGGGTCCGTGCGCGCGGTCGGCGTGGACGGGACGAAGGTCTCGGTGGACCTGCAACTGGGCTACCCCGCCGCCGGCGCGATCGACAGCATGACGGCGCGCGTGCGCCAGGCGCTGGAGGCCGATCCGGCGATCGCGTCGGCCGCCGTCTCCATCACCAGCCGCGTCCATGTACACAAGGTGCAGGGCACGCTGGGGCCGCTGCCGAACGTGAAGAACATCATTGTGGTGGCCTCCGGCAAGGGCGGCGTGGGCAAGTCGACGGTGGCGGCGAACCTGGCGCTGGCGCTGCAGGCCGAGGGCGCGAAGGTCGGCGTGATGGACGCGGACATCTACGGCCCGAGCCAGCCGACCATGCTGGGCGTGCACGGCAAGCCGGCTTCGCCGGATGGCAAGAGCATCACCCCGATGCAGGCGCACGGCATGCCGGTGATGTCGATCGGTTTCCTGGTCGAGGAAGACACGCCGATGATCTGGCGCGGCCCGATGGTGACCCAGGCGATGATGCAGTTGCTCACGGACACGCGCTGGGAACCGCTCGATTACCTGATCGTCGACCTGCCGCCGGGCACCGGCGACATCCAGCTGACACTGTCGCAGAAGGTGCCGGTGGCGGGCGCGGTGATCGTCACCACGCCGCAGGACATCGCCCTGCTGGATGCGCGCAAGGCGCTGAAGATGTTCGAGAAGGTCGAGGTGCCGGTGCTCGGTGTGGTGGAGAACATGGCCACCCATGTCTGCACTCACTGTGGCCACGAAGAGCATATCTTCGGCGAAGGCGGTGGCGAGCGCATGTCAACGCAGTACGACGTGCCGTACCTGGGCTCGTTGCCGCTGGACATCCGCATCCGCGAGCAGGCCGACAGCGGCAACCCCACGGTGGCCGCGATGCCCGATTCCGATCTTGCCGCACGCTATCGCGAGATCGCCCGCAACGTCGCCGGCCGGCTGTCGCGGCAACCGCGCAACAAGTCGTTGGGGCTCGGCAAGATCGTGGTGCAGGGCGCGCCTGCGGCATGACGGCCGGCCTAATGACGGCATCGACGCGACGCGTGTTGTGCCTGTCCGGCAGCCTGCGTCGGGTGTCGTCGAATACGGCGGCACTGCAGGCCGCGCAGCAGCTGGCGCCGTCCGCGCTGGAGCTGGTGATCCATGATGGACTCGGCGCGCTGCCGCTGTTCAATCCGGATGATGACGTGGAGCCGTTGCCGTCGTCGGTGCTCGCCCTGCGCGACGCCATCGGCCGTGCCGACGCGCTGCTGATCGCCTGTCCCGAATACGCTCACGGCGTGCCCGGCGCGTTCAAGAACCTGCTGGACTGGCTGGTCGGCAGCCTGGAGTTTCCGGGCAAGCCGGTGCTGCTGCTGAATACCGCCGCGCGCGGCTCGTATCATGCGCAGGAGGCGTTGGGGGAAATCCTGTACACGATGGCCGCGCAATTGCTGACGTCCGCACCGATGGTGGTGGGACTGCCGGGCGCAGGCTGTACGGCGGCGCAAGTGCTGGCCAGCGCGGAACGCTGGTGACCAATTTCACCGCGACTTGCTCGACCACGACGCTGGGCAGCACCAACGGGTGGGACACCAACTTCGACAATCTGCTGCTCGACGATGGGCCGTCCGGTC
>JBEPVP010000294.1:0-2984 GCA_041690935.1 Rhodanobacter sp. | reverse complement strand
CGCAACCACGGCACCCTGATCGGCGAATCCACCGCCGAGCGGATCAAGATGGAGATCGGCTGCGCGTTTCCGCAGAGTGATGTCAAGGAGATGCAGATCTCCGGCCGCAACCTCGCCGAGGGCGTGCCGCGCATGTTCACGATCAACTCCAACGAAATCCTCGAGGCGTTGCACGAGCCGCTCGCCGGCATTGTGGCGGCGGTGAAGTCGGCGCTGGAGCAGACGCCGCCGGAGCTGTGTTCCGACGTCGCCGAGCGCGGCATCGTGCTGACCGGTGGTGGCGCGCTGCTGCGCGACCTCGACCGGCTGATCTCCGAGGAGACCGGCCTGCACGTGCAGGTGGCGGACGATCCGCTGACCTGCGTGGCGCGTGGCGGCGGCAAGGCGCTGGAGCTGATCGATCAGCACGGCAGCGATTTCTTCGCGCCCGAATAACCCACGCTAGTCAGGGGCGGCCATGGCGCGCACGCGCGACGAATCCTCGCCTCTGTTCGCCGGCAATGCGGCCGGCACGCTGAGGTTGATTGTCTATCTCGCGCTGGCCGTGGTGTTGATGGTGCTCGACCATCGCAACGGCTGGCTGTGGCGCCTGCGCTATACGACTTCCGCCGTGATCGAGCCGGTGTATCGGCTGGCCGGCCTGCCGGCGGCGGGGGTGCGCACGCTGAGCGTGGCGTTTGCCGATCGCCAGCGACTGACCGAACAGAACCAGCGCCTGCGCGAAGACCTGCTGCTGGCCAACGCCAAGTTGAACCGGATGGCCGCCGTCGCCGAGCAGAACCAGCGCTTGAAGGAGTTGTTGGACACCCAGCACAGCCTCGAACTCAACGTGCAGCTGGCGCGGGTGATCGGCGTGGACCTGGGCGCCTATCGCTACCAGCTGACCCTGAACATGGGTGCCCGCGACGGCGTCAAGCCGGGCCAGCCGGTGATCGACGCGCACGGCGTGATGGGCCAGGTGAAGGAGGTGCTGCCGACCACCTCGGTGGTGATGCTGATCACCGATCCGGCGCATGCCATTCCGGTGGTGATCGAGCGCACCGGCCTGCGCACGATGGCCTATGGTTCGCGCGACGGCGACCAGCTCAGCCTGCCCACCATTCCACTGGCCGCCGATGTGCGTGCCGGTGACAAGCTGCTCACATCCGGCCTGGGAGGGCGCTTCCCGCCGGGGTTCCCGGTTGGCCAGATCCAGTCGGTGGCGCCCGCCGCGACCGGCATGTTTCTGGTGGCGCAGGCGCAGCCGGCGGCGGATCTAGACCGCAGCGAGGACGTGCTGCTGCTGCACGACCAGGCCGAGCCGATGGGCCCGCCCGCGCCGGTGACGCCGGTGGGGCCGCCGGGCGAACTGGCGCGGCACGCCACCACCGCCGCGCCCGTGGCCGGCGGGGTGCCGCGATGAACAGGCAGCGCCTCAGCCTGTGGTGCTTCATCGGCACGCTGGTGTTCGCCTTGCTGTTGATGCTGGTGCCGCTGCCCGGCGTGCTGGAGCCGTTCAAGCCGTACTGGCCGGCGCTGGTCCTGCTGTACTGGGCGCTGGAGTCGGAGGACCGGGTCACCCTGGGGCTGGCCTTCATGGTCGGGCTGGGCGCGGATCTGCTCAACGGCGTGGTGCTCGGCGAGCAGGCGTTGCGCCTGTGCGCGCTGGTGTTTATCGCGCTGCGCTTCCGCTCGCGGCTGCGCTTCTTTCCGATGTGGCAGCAGGCCCTGGCGGTGCTGGCGTTGTTGTTGAACGACCGCATTCTGCTGATGATCGTGCGCGTGCTGGCCGGTGCGTCGTTGCCGCCGGCCAGTTGGTGGATCTCGCCGTTCGTCGGGGCGGCGCTGTGGCCGTTCCTGTTCCTGCTGCTCGACGACCTGCGCGCGCGCCTGCGCATCCAGTGAGATGAAGATCCGGCGATCGATCAAGGACCCGCGCGGCGAAAGCCTGCTGTTCCGACGCCGCGCGCTGGCGGGGTTCGTGCTGATCGTGCTGAGCCTGTGCCTGCTGCTCAGCCGCTTCGTGTTCCTGCAGGTGGCGCATCACGACGAGTTTGTCACCCGCTCGCAGAACAATCGCGTCAAGCCGCGTGCGATCCCGCCCGCGCGCGGCCTGATCTACGACCGCAACGGCGTGCTGCTGGCCGACAACGTGCCGGCGTTTCGGCTCGAAGTAGTGCCCGAGCAGGTCGCCGACATGCCCGCCCTGCTGGAGCGGCTGGGCAAGGTGGTGCCGCTGGGCGCGGACGATCTGGATGCTTTCAGCAAGCAGCTCACGCAGAGCCGGCGTTTCGAGAGCGTGCCGCTGAAAATGCACCTCACCGAGGACGAGATCGATCGCTTCGCGGTGAATCGCTGGCGTTTTCCCGGCGTGGACGTGGTGCCCTATCTGACCCGGCGCTATCCGTTCGGCGAACTGTTCGCGCATGTGGTGGGTTATGTCGGACGTATCGATGCCGCCGACGTGGAGCGGCTCGATCCGAAACGCTACCAGGGCACCAGCCACGTCGGCCGCAGCGGCCTCGAGCGATCCTACGAGGATGTGTTGCACGGCACGCCGGGCTACGAACTGCTGGAAGTGAATGCCGACGGACGGACCCAGCGCGTGCTGGAGACGCACCCGCCCACACCGGGCCAGAATCTTTATCTGAGCATCGACGTGCGTCTGCAGAAGGCGGCCGAGCTGGCGTTCGCCGGCCGGCCCGGCGCGGCCGTGGCGATCGATCCGCGCAATGGCCAGGTGCTGGCGATGGTCAGCGTGCCGACGTTCGATCCCAATCTGTTCGTCAACGGCATCAGCCAGGCTGACTACGGCGCGCTGACCAACGACCCCGACAAGCCGCTGTACAACCGCGCGCTGCGTGGCGTGTACCCGCCCGGCTCCACAGTGAAACCGTTTCTTGCGCTGGGCGGACTCGAGTACGGCGTGCGCCGCCCCGAGGACACGGTGCTGTCCACCGGCCAGTTCTGCCTGCCCGGACAATCGCGTTGCTATCGCGACGATA
>JBEPVP010000293.1:0-2991 GCA_041690935.1 Rhodanobacter sp. | reverse complement strand
TGACGGTGTCGTACATGTGCCAGCGCCAGTCGTCCTCGCCCATGTTGCCGAGCGCAGCGGAGATGCCGCCCTGCGCCGCCACCGTGTGCGAGCGGGTCGGAAAGACCTTGGTGATGCAGGCCGCCTTGAGGCCCTTCTCGGCCAGACCGAACGTGGCACGCAGCCCCGCTCCGCCGGCGCCAACCACGATCACGTCATACAGGTGTTGCCGGACTTTGTACGTATCCAACTTGGAGCTTTCCATGAATTTCAGGCCTCGCGTCTTGTCTTAGGGGGTCAGCGCAATGCGCAGCACGGCCAGCACACTGGCCAGCGCGCCCAGTACCGCGAGGAACTTGATCGCCGCCAGCAGGACGACTTCCTTCCAACGGACATGCACGTAATCCTCGATCACCACCTGCAGGCCGAGCACGGCATGCCAGAACATGGTCAGCATGAACGCGATCAGCAACAACGCGTTCCATGGCTTGGCGACCGCGGCGCGCGCCGTGGTGTAGTCGGCATGCAGCAGGCACAGCACGGTGACGACAAACCACACGCCCAGCAGCACCAGCGCGGCCGCAGTCAGTCGCTGGGTCCACCAATGACCCACACCGGACTGGGATGAACCCAGACCGCGGGCGATCTTCAGCGGATTGCGGCGATCCTTCACCACCGAGTCCGGCGCGCTCATGCCGCACCTCCGGCCGTCAACACGTAAGCCCACACCAGCACCGTGAGCGCAATGCTGCCGGCAAGCGACAGCCAGCTGGAACGCACGAACTGGGGAATCTCGTAACCGAGCCCGGCATCCTGTAGCAGATGACGGATGCCGTTGCACAGGTGATAGAACAATGCCCAGCTCCAGCCGATCAGCAGCACCATTCCAACCGGGCTGCCGATGACGCTTTTGAAGTGATTGAAGCCGTCTTCGCCCGCAGCCAGCTGCAACAGTCCGCACACCACCAGCAGGCTGCCGACGGCGAGCGCGATGCCGGTGGCGCGATGCAGGATGGAACTCACCATCTGCACTTGCCACTTGTAGACCTGGATATGCGGAGAGAGCGGTCGTTGCGTGTCTGCCATGGCGGCTTTCCTGAGTGGAATCGCTGATGTCATTGCCGCACCTGCCCCTGTCCGCGATCGGCGACGAGTGCCGTTGCGGCCGTTTAGAAGTCGATGCAGCGTCCGTTCTTTTCCCAGTCGCCGTAGCGGGTGGGGTCGGGCGCCGGGCGCTCCGCTGTCGTCTTGTCCGGCACCGGGCTCACCGGCACGACCAAGGTTCCCGTGGTGACGGAAGCAGGGGCGAACTCGGCGGGAGAGAAGATATCGGACATGGTTTTGTAAGCCCACGAAGGTTAATACTTGCGGCAATGCAGTACAACCATCGACGCTGTCTGGCCATGCCGGCGACGCCCCCGCCGCCATCACTTGTGCGGGCTACCCGCAGCCCCAACCTTTGGTTGCTTATGCCGACCTCCTATTCCGCGGAAACCCTGTTGATCGAAGGCCCGGACGCGATGACGTTCGCGCATGCCCAGTTCAGCAGCAAGGTCAGTTCGCTCGCCACCGGCCAATGGCAATTCAGCGCGTGGCTCGATCCACAAGGACGCGTGCGCGCGCTGTTTCATCTGCTCCGACTCGCCGATGATCGTTACCTGCTGGTGTTGCGCGGTGGCAGTGCGGCGGCGATGGCGGATGCGTTGCGACGGTTCGTGTTCCGTTCGAAACTCACGCTGACTGCCTTGCCGCCGCGCGTCCTCGCAACCGGCCCGGCTTTGCCGCTGCACACGATCAGCGATGACGACGAAGTACTCGCACTGGGCTGCGACACGCACAGCATGCGAATCAGCGCTGCCGGAATCGGCGACGGCACGTGGCACGCGCAGCAACTGCGCGCGGGCTGGCCCTGGCTGCCGACGCAAGCATTGAATGAGCTGCTGCCGGCGGCGCTGTCGCTGCAGCATCTGCAGGCCGTTGCCGTCGACAAGGGCTGCTACCCGGGCCAGGAAATCGTCGCCCGACTGCATTTTCGCAACGGTCACAAACGACATCTGCACAGCGTCACCTTGTCGCAGCCGGCACATGCCGGCGACGTGCTGCGGCATGATGATCGCGACGTCGGCTGCGTGATCGACGTGGTCGCCACAGATGATCGCATCGAGGCGCTGGTTGTATTGAGTGATGACGTTGCCGCACAAGCAGACCACGGATGTCTGTCTTTGCTCAGTGAAAATCTAGTGATGCAGCTCGGCACATCGTGGCCAGCCTGAGCGATTCCATCGAGCGCCCTTCGTCACGGCCACCGCTTGTTGATTGTGAGCATGCGTTAAACCGCAAAACTTCGGCACTTGCCAGCGGCAGGCTCCGCCACTAGGCTCCCCCGATCCAATATCGCGACATCCAGAACACGGGATGTCGAAGTACGCGACGAACCGGAAGAATCCGAATCGGCGCGACCCGGCGAGACACGACCGGACGGCATATCGCCTCGTCTCCAACGAGTGCGCAGCAGCAGTTGCAGGCAACACGGCCGACACCGGCACGCGCAACGCTCATGCAACATCTCATCCCGATCGGCATCGAACCGCCGCTCGTAACGCCACAATCCCGTGGCAAAGCGCCTGACCACAAGTTTCGGTCATGGCGATAGATCCAGGTGGAACGGCCTGCCCGCCCGTCCACCGCAATGGCGCACAAAGCCTGCAGTTCGGCTTTGTGCGTACAGCACGTTGGAGGCAGAACCATGAAACTTTCCATGTTGTTGTGGCTGACGTCCCTGCTGCCCCAGCCCGTAGCAGACCACGCCTGTCTGGCCACCACCGTCTACCTGGAAGCGCGCAGTGAACCGGCCAACGGTCAGCTTGCCGTGGCCGAAGTGGCGTTGCGTCGCCGTGATCGTGGCCGCTGGGGCAATACGGTATGCAAGGTCGTTACCGCGCCGCATCAGTTCGCGACCGGAACAACTGCCGGCTCGTTCGAGATCGACAATCTTGCAGCCTTCAACAAGGC
>JBEPVP010000292.1:0-3010 GCA_041690935.1 Rhodanobacter sp. | reverse complement strand
GTCACCGCGCAATCGGCCACCGGCACCTGCCACGGACCGACCATCGGATCGCGATGGTTGAGTCCGCCGACGGTGCGGTCGCCGATGGTGATCAGGAAACTCTTGCTGCCCACGGTGGGCAGCCGCAGCACGCGCAGCAGCGCCTCGTCCATGCCGATGCCGGTGAGGTCCGGCACCAGGTCGACGCGCGGCTTGATCCGCTTCGCATCACGATGCATCCGCGGCGGCTTGCCGAACAACACGTCCATCGGCAGATCGATTACGGTCAGTCCGCGACGCGGATCGGTCAGCACCAACTGGCGTTCAACCGTGGCGTCGCCGACCACCGCGTACGGGCAGCGCTCGCGCACGCACATCGCCTCGAACTCGGCCAGGCTCTCCGGACCGATCGCCAGCACGTAACGTTCCTGCGACTCGTTGCTCCACACCTGCATCGGCGACAGCGAGGGATCGTCGCAGGGAATTTTCGACAGGTCGATCACGCCGCCGACACCGGCGTCGTTGAGCAGTTCGGGGATCGCGTTGGACAGGCCGCCGGCGCCGACGTCATGCACGCTGACGATCGGATTGCTGTCGCCGCGCGCGCAGCAGGCGTCGATGACTTCCTGGCAGCGCCGTTCCATCTCGGCGTTGTCGCGTTGCACCGAGGCGAAGTCCAGCTCCGCGCTCGACGCACCCGACGTGACCGACGAGGCGGCACCGCCGCCGAGCCCGATCAACATCGCCGGGCCGCCCAGCACGATCACCTTGTTGCCCGGCTGCACCGCACGCTTCAGCACGTGGCCGGCGCGCAGGTTGGCCAGGCCGCCGGCCAGCATGATCGGCTTGTCGTAACCGCGACGCAGGCCGGTTTCACCGGTCTCGTGTTCGTAGCTGCGGAAATAGCCGCCCAGACACGGACGGCCGAATTCGTTGTTGAACGCAGCCGCGCCGAGCGGGCCGTCGCGCATGATCTCGAACGCGCTGGCCATGCGCGGCGGCAGCGGACGCTCCACTTCCCACGGCTGCGGATGACCGGGAATGCGCAGGTCGGACACCGAGAAACCGGTGAGCCCGGCCTTCGGCTTGCCACCGCGACCGGTCGCGCCCTCGTCGCGGATCTCGCCACCGGCACCGGTGGCCGCGCCCGGCCATGGCGCGATCGCGGTCGGATGGTTGTGCGTCTCCACCTTGATCGCGAAGTCGATGCGCTCTTCGTGGCCGCGCCACACGCCGTCGGCCGGATCGGCGAAGAAGCGCCGGCCGGTGCTGCCCTCGATCACCGCCGCGTTGTCCGAATACGCCGACAAGGTATGCGCGGGCGACTGCTGGTGGGTGTGCTTGATCATGCCGAACAGGGTCTTGTCCTGTTCCGCGCCATCCACGGTCCAGCTCGCGTTGAACACCTTGTGCCGGCAGTGTTCGGAGTTCGCCTGGGCGAACATGAAAAGTTCGGCGTCGGTCGGGTCACGACCGAGTTCCGCGTAGCGCTCGACCAGGTATTCGATCTCGTCGTCGGCCAGCGCCAGGCCGAGGCGTGCATTCGCCTCGGCGAGTGCTTCCCGTGGATCGGCAGCGAGTGCGACATGCACCAGATCGCCGGGCGAGCCGGCCAGGAACAGGCCTTGCGCATCCTCGATACCCGGCAGCACCGACTGCGTCATGGCGTCGTGCAGCAGCGCCATCACCGCGGTGTGATCCGGTGCCTCGGCCGGCGGCAGGCCGGCGACCTGCCAGGCCAGTCCACGTTCGACCCGGCGCAGATTGAAGCCGGGCACCCCGAAGCCGGCGCCATGCAGGATATCGGTGGCCTTGCTCGACCACGGCGAAATCGTGCCCAGCCGCGGCACCACCCACAACGTGGCCGGCTCGGGCTTCGCGTCTTTGGCTTCCAGCACGGACAGCAAACGCTGGCGCAACGCACCCTCGGGCACCAGGTCGGCGTCGATGAAATAGACAAACCACGACGCCTGCACGCGCACACCACGATGCAGCGCATCGAGGCGGGCATTGAGACGTTCGAGGCGGAACGGCGAGAGGGCGCTCTGCCCGTCGAGTGCGATCATGCGGGGAACGGCTGCCATGCGAAGGAAACGCCTATTCTATCCCATGCTGCAATACGGCATAAGCGAGGCCCGAGGGTCTTATGGGTTCCTCCCCCTGCAACGCGGGGAGAGGCCAGGAGGGGGTTCGCCTTCGACCATGAGGGAGCAGCTCAAGAGCACCCCCCCCCGACCCTCCCCTGCAAAGCAGGGGAGGGAGACAGGCAGCTTCAACCGCCCTGCTGCAGCGCCTGCAGCAATTGCTCCGGAGTGACGTAACCACCCAGGGTGCGGCCGTCCGGACCATAGATCGCCGGGGTGCCGTTGACCCCCAGCTTCAGGCCCAGGTTGAACTGGTCCTTGACCGGATTGGTGCAGGTGGCCGACGGCGGCGCGTGGCCGGCCTTCGCCGTGGTGAACGCCGCCTTGCGATCGCTGGCGCACCATACCGAGACCATCTCGGTATAGGTCGGGGTGGGCCGCCCGGCGGTGGTGGTCACGCCCTCGCGCGGCCACGCCAGGTATTCCACCGCGATGCCTTCCTTGTTGAACGCCGTAATGTGTTCGTGCAGCGCGCGACAGAAACCGCAGTTGACGTCGGTGAACACGGTGATCGTGTATTTCGGATGCGGCGGCGCGAACACGATGCGCTGGGATGCCGGCACCTTGGCCAGTTCGTTCTTGCGGAAGCGGTTCCAGGCGGCATCACTGATGTTCTGGTGCCGGCCCAGGTCGATCACGTCGCCATGCATCAGATACTTGCCGTCAGTGCTGACGTAGATCATCTGGCCACCGGCGATCACCTGATAGAAGCCCGGGATCGGTGCCGTCTCGATCGAATCAACCTGCACATTCGCCGACAGGCTCCTGATCGCCTGCCGCACCATCTGCTCGGCGGCCGGCGTGACCGCCGTGTTGGCGACCGCTGCTGCGCCAGTTTCGGCAGCGCCGGCACTCAATGAAAATCCGCCGATGCACAATACCAGCAA
>JBEPVP010000291.1:0-3057 GCA_041690935.1 Rhodanobacter sp. | reverse complement strand
CTCACCGACGACCAGGGCTGGCGCATTGAAATCAAGCGCTATCCCGAACTCACCCGCATCGGCGCGTGGCGCACGCCGCCGGATGCCGGGCGCGCTGGCGAGCCGCGGCGCTACGGCGGCTTCTACACGCAGGACGAGATCCGCTGCATCGTCGCCTACGCCGCCGCACGCCAGATCACGGTGGTGCCGGAGATCGACATGCCCGGCCACGCGCAGGCGGCAGTGGCGGCGTATCCGCAGTTCGGCGTCACCGGCCGGCGGCCGCCGGTGTCGGTCGACTGGGGCGTCAATCCGTACCTGTACAACGTCGACGACGCCACCTTCCACTTCATCACCAACGTACTCGACGAGGTGATGGCGCTGTTCCCGTCGACGTACATCCACGTCGGTGGCGACGAAGCGGTCAAGGACCAGTGGCAGGCCTCGCCGGCGGTGCAGGCGAAGATGCAGGCGCTGGGCCCGAAGGACGAGGATGCACTGCAGGGCTGGATGATCGATCGCATCGGCAGGTACCTCGATGCGCACGGACGTCGGCTGATTGGCTGGGACGAAATCCTCGACGGCGGCGTGCCGGCCGATGCCTCGGTGATGTCGTGGCGCGGTACGAAGGGCGCGATCAAGGCGGCGCAGGACGGTCACGACGTGGTGCTGTCGCCCGCGCCGGACCTGTACCTGGACCAGCTGCAGAGTGATCGCGCCGATGAAACCGCCGGGCGCATGCCGGTGCGCGATCTGGCCAGCGTGTACGCGTTCGAGCCGGTACCGCAGGAACTCGACGCGGCGCAGGCGCGGCACGTGCTGGGCGCGCAGGCGAATGCGTGGACCGAGCACATGCCCACGATGAAGCACGTCGAGCATGCCGCCTTCCCCCGCCTCGCCGCGCTGAGCGAAGTGGACTGGTCGCCGGCGGCGTCGCGTGACTGGAACAGTTTCGTCAGCCGGCTGCCGGCGCAGTTCGCGCGCTATCGCGCGCAGGGCATCGGCTACGCGGACAGCGCGTTCGCGCCCACCATTGAGCTGGATCGCAACGCGGCGCTGGCCAGCGGCACGGCGCAGGTCAGCTTGTCGAACCAGGCCGGCGCCGGCGAGTTGCGCTACACGCTGGATGGCAGCGTGGCGGATCGGCACTCGTCGCTGTACCAGACACCGTTCGCGCTGAAGCTGCCGGCGACGGTACGCGTCGGCACGTTCGCCGCCGACGGCAGCGAACTGGCCACGCCGCGCCAGCGCGTACTGGACCGCGCCAGCCTGCTCGGCCTCAGCGGCAACCAGATGCCGAACTGCCCCGGCAGCGATTTCCGCCTGCGCGTGCAGCCGCTGCCCGACGCGACCACGCTGGCGCCGGTGTACAGCATCAACGTGTTCAACAGCTGCCAGATTGTTCCGGCCACGCCGCTGGACGGCGTGGCGAAGATCCACGTCGACGCGGTGCGGCTGCAGCGCAACTACGCACTGGCGCACGAGGCGAAGCTGGTGGTGTCGCGCCCGCACGCCACGCCGTTCGGCGAACTGGTGGTGCATGGCGATCAATGCGATGGCCCGGTGCTGGCCAGCATGCCGCTGCCCGATCCGGCACGCAGTGCACGCCAGTTCACGCTGGAGGCGCCGTTGCCGGCACAGCAGGGCGAGCATGCGCTGTGCCTGATCTACATCGCGCCGATCGACGGGCCGCTGTACGCGCTGGCGCGCGTATCGCTGGTGCCATGAAGCTGCTACGCGCAGCCCGAACGACTCCCTCCCCTGCATGCAGAGAGGGCTGGGGCGGGGTTCGCTCGTGATCTTTCCCGCAACCTCGGACGACCCCTCCCTGCCTCCCCCTGCGCGCAGGGGGAGGTATCCCGGCATCGATGCAGATGACGGTTAAATGAGCCAGCGTCTCGCCTCGCTCGACGCACTGCGCGGCTGCACGGTGGCGGCGATGCTGCTGGTCAACGATCCGGGTGACTGGGATCACGTCTATGCGCCGCTGGAGCACGCAGCGTGGAACGGCTGCACGCCGACCGACCTGGTGTTTCCGTTCTTCCTGTTCGTGGTCGGCGTGTCGGTGGCGCTGGCGATCCTGCTACGGCTGGAGCAGGCCTGCCCGCGGCGACGCTGACACGCGCCGCCTTGTGGCGCGCCTTGCGCATCGTGCTGCTGGGCGTGGCGATCAATGTGCTGGCCGCATGGCTGCTGCCCGGCGCGCACCTGCGCTTTCCCGGCGTGCTGCAGCGGATCGGAGTGTGTTTCGCCGGCGTGGCGCTGTTCGCGATCCATACGAAGCCGCGCACGCAATGGAGCGCGATCGGGGTGTTGCTGCTCGGCTCCTGGGGTCTGCTGCTGCTCGGCGGCTCGCTGGAGCCGTGGACGAACATCGTCAGCCGCATCGACACGGCGGTGTTCGGCCGCTACGTCTATCTGATCGATCCGGCGACCGGCCGCGGCCACGATCCAGAGGGTCTGCTCAGCACGTTGCCGGCCCTGGCCAGCACCCTGCTGGGTCTGCGCGCGGGTTGCTGGTTGCGCACCGGGAAACGCAAACCATTGTTGATCGCCGGTGTGCTGGCGTTGCTGCTCGGCGCGTGGTGGTCGCTGTGGCTGCCGCTCAACAAGAACCTGTGGACACCCTCGTTCGTGGTGTGGACGACCGGCTGGGCCACGCTCGCCGTGCTGGCGTTCCACTGGCTGATCGACCGGCGCGGCGGGCGCGCGCTGGGGCGCCGCTTCGGCGTCAACGCGATTGCCGCCTACGCCCGCTCCGCACTGATGCAGGTCGTGCTGCCCGCGCTGGGCCAGGAGTCGCTGTACCAGCATCTGTTCGCCGGCTGGATGACGCCGCGGTTTGGGCCGTACATCCCGTCGCTGGCGTTTGCGGTGATGTTCGTGGCGCTGTGGTGGCTGATCGTCTACGCGATGGATCGGCGACGCGTCTACCTCAAACTTTAGGAAACCTTGAACAACGACATCCCCTTGTAGGAGCGGGGTGAAACCCCCGGGGCGATACCCCCCAAAACAGGCAAATCCAAAACGCGGGAGAACCCCCCCCACCGGTTAAAACAGGGTAACAAGGCGGGGGGG
>JBEPVP010000290.1:0-3095 GCA_041690935.1 Rhodanobacter sp. | reverse complement strand
CCACCGCGATCGGCTGGGACCCGAACGACGCACAGGCCGAGCAGAATCGCCAGCGCGATGCCTGGATCACCGTGCAGCGTGGCCATGCGGTGGCCAACGGGTTGCCGTTGCTGGCGTGCAACCGCACCGGTTTCGAGGCCGATCCCTCTGGCGTCGGCGCCGGCATCCAGTTCTGGGGCTCCAGCTTCGTCGCCGGTCCGCAGGGGGAATTCCTCGCCCAGGCCGGTGGCGATGCGCGCGAACTGTTGCTGGCGGAAGTCGACCTGGCGCGCAGCGAACACGTGCGACGGATCTGGCCGTTCCTTCGCGACCGGCGCATCGACGCGTATGCCGACCTGCTCAGGCGCTTCCGTGACTGAACCCCACTGCTTGTTCCGCATGACGGTCGTCCCCATGCTTGGATTTCCCCTGAGAATGGCCTGCTGATCGCATGAGTGTTTCCCAAACCGACCCCGCCCTGTTGCCCGCCCTGCAAGGCCAGCCGATCGAGCGCGTGCAACGCGATGGCGTGGAATACGTGTTGCTGGGCACCGCGCATGTGTCGCGCAGCAGCGTGGATGCGGTCGAGGCGCTGCTCGAACACGAACACTTCGATGCGGTCGCGGTGGAGCTGTGCGACAGCCGCGCACAGAGCATGCGCGACCCCGAAGCGTTCAAGCAGATGGATCTGTTCAAGGTGATCCGCCAGGGCAAGGCCGGCATGGTCGCGGCGAGCCTGGTGCTGTCGACGTTCCAGAAGCGCCTGGCCGACCAGTCCGGCATCCAGCCCGGCGCGGAGATGAAGGCCGCCATGGACGGTGCCGAACAACGCAACGTACCGCTGTGGCTGATCGACCGCGAGGTCGGCACCACGCTCAAGCGCGCGTGGCGCAGCGTCGGGGTCTGGCAGCGCTTCGGCCTGCTCGGCGGTCTGCTCGCCAGTGTGTTCGAGCGTGAGCAGATCGAACAGGGCGAGATCGAGAAGCTGAAGCAGGGCGATCTGCTGGAGAGCGCGTTCAGCGAGTTCGCCAGCGAATCGAAGCCGCTGTATGAAAGCCTGATCGGCGAGCGCGACGCCTTCATGGCCGCACGCCTGCGCCAGGAAGCAGCCCGCTCCGCGCCGGCTGATTCAGCAACTACGCAAAGCCGTCGTGTGCTGGTGGTGATCGGCGCCGGCCACCTCAAGGGCCTGTGCACCTTGCTGCGTGAACAGCAAGGTGATCCCGCCTGGACGGTCACCGAACTCGCAGCCATGCCGCCGAAGGCGCGCTGGCCAAAGTGGCTGGCGGCAGCACTCGTGCTGCTGGTGTTCGCCGCGATCGGCTGGGCCTTCCACCGCAATGCCGCGCTGGGTACCCAGGCGCTGATGGCCTGGGTGCTGTTCACCGGTGGTTTCGCCGCACTCGGCGCACTGGCCGCGGGCGGTCATCCGCTCAGCATTGTTGCAGCCTTCGTCGCCGCACCGCTCAAGCCGTTCCGCCCCGGCATTCCGGCCGGCGGCATCAGCGCGATGGCCGAAGCCTGGGTCCGCCGCCCAAGGGTGGTCGACTTCGATACCCTGCGCGACGACATCGTGCACTGGAGCGGCTGGTGGAAGAACCGCGTCGCCCGCACCCTGCTCAACTTCTTCCTGGTCAGCGTGGGCACGATCATCGGTGAGTACAGCGCCGGTATCCATATCTTCAAGAGCCTGATCTGACGCAGGCTCTCGGCAGCACATCATTCGCGAACCGGCGGCTGCCGGCACCGACCATGCTACGATTCGCGCCGCTTGCCGGCGTGTCCGCAACACACTCAGTACCCAAAGCCCGGGTGGCGAAACTGGTAGACGCAAGGGACTTAAAATCCCTCCGCCGCGAGGCGATGCGGGTTCGATCCCCGCCCCGGGCACCAATAAAAACAACAACTTGCGCGGATTTAGCCTGCCGTCTGTTTCTGTAAAAAATCTTGAGTCCGTGCTGTGTCCGTACTTCTAGTGAAGATGGCGGACACAAAAAAACGCCACCCGCTTAAGGATGGCGTGAAGTGTCACAACGGCAAATCAGCCTTGTGTCCGCATCCACTGACTCAGCGGCACGACCTCGAAGCCCTGCTGGCTTAACCCGTACACCGCTAGGGCGACCGCCAGGATCAAGTCATCGTGTGCACCCTCTCGCGCGCCGAACGTGGCATTGCCTACCGCGCTGTAGCTCACGCGAAAATCTAGCAGCTCGCGCCGGAACGTCTTAGCCAATGGCAGGCTGTCTGGCATGTGCAACTTGCCCGTGTGCATAGCACCTGCAGTCGGCTCACCAGGGCCAACTTAGGCACGCTATGACCGTCATGACCATTCGGCCCTTCCTGCCCGTTGAACGTGATCGTGACGGGCATGATTCGCGGCACCCGCTCTTGTTTGAAGATATTGAACACGGCCCGCCCGACGCCGGTGTAGTCAATCCATACGCGCGGGCCATGCTCCGCAATCTGCGGGCGCGCGACGATCCGGTTTACACGATGTGCCTGTGCGGGATACGGCTCGCCCATGCCGTCGATGCGGATGCTTTGCGACGGGTTGGATGTCGCGCAGCACTGGAAACAGCACTTCATGCACCGGACGATTGTGACTGGCGAGGTAGACGACGAACGCACGGTGGATGCCGGGTGTGATGCCTTCGTGCGCGAAGAACTGCATCACGTCGAACAGATCGGGCGGATGCTGGCGATCCAGTGCCGCGACCAGCTTGCTGCCGTATGCATCCTCGAGCGACACCACCGGGATTTCCAGATCGGCCGTCAATACATCACCGGCGGTGGGCGTGAGCGCGGCGCGATGTAACGGCTGCAGCATGCCGCGCATCACGAAATTGGCATCGATCTTGACCTCGATGCCGCCACGGCGCACGAGGAGCTTGGTCTGGCCGGCGTCGGCGGCCAGCGCGTGCGTCTGGAACCCTCGCTTTTTGAGACGTTCGGCCGCCTGTCGGATGGCCTCATCGATGCACGCCAGCGCCTGTTCGCGCGGCAAGGTGTGGTCGGGGAACACCAGATCGAGATCGACCGACAGTCGCGGCATGTCGCGCATAAACAGGTTGATCGCCGTGCCACCTTTCAGCGCGAAGGTGTCGTCCACGAACACC
>JBEPVP010000289.1:0-3176 GCA_041690935.1 Rhodanobacter sp. | reverse complement strand
TGTGATCGCCAGCTGCTGGCGCAGGTCCTCCCGGGTGATCACCGTGATCGTGGTCGGCAGCGCGCCCTGGCTCTGCGGCATGCGCAGCGTGCTGGCGGAAACCTCGATGCGCTTGAGCGCAACGGCATCCTTCTGGTCCGCGGCATGGGCGGTGCCGGCGAGCGCGAGCGCACTGGCAAAAACAAGCGGACGAACGGAAAACGACATGACGGGCCTCCTGTGGGGAGGCACATCTTAAATGATAATGATTCGCAATAACAATTAGCCGGATGTCGCCCGGCTGCCGGTATCAGCCGTGCAGCACGCCATCCACGGGCAACACGACGCCGCCACGCACATGCTCGTGCTTGAAGAAGATCGCGAACAACACCGCCACCACCAGCGAGTACCCGGCGAAGGTGATCCAAATGCCGTGCCAGTCCTTGCTGCCGTCGGCGTGGGTGAACCAGACGTCGATGATCACGCCGCTGATCGAGCTGCCCAGGATCGCGCCGATGCCGTTGGTCATCAGCATGAACAGGCCTTGCGCGCTGGCGCGGATCGCCGGGTCGCTCTGCTCCTCGACAAACAGCGAGCCGGAGATGTTGAAGAAGTCGAACGCCATGCCGTACACGATGCACGACATCACGATCATCCACAGGCCCGGCCCCGGATTGCCGTACGCGAACAGGCCGAAGCGCAGCACCCACGCCACCATGCTGATCAGCATCACCGTCTTGATGCCGAAGCGCTTGAAGAAAAATGGAATCGCCAGGATGAACAGGGTCTCGGAAACCTGCGAGATCGACATGATGATCGCCGGGTAGCGCACCGCGAGCATGCCCTTGTACGCATCGACGTTGGCGAAGTCGTGCAGGAAGGTGTCGCCGTAGGCGTTGGTCAGCTGCAGCGCCGCGCCCAGCAGCATCGCGAAGATGAAAAAGATCGCCATCTTGCTGCTTTTGAACAGCGTGAACGAGGTCAGCCCCAGCGTATCCAGCCACGACGTGTGCGCCTGGCCGCGCAGGCGCGGCGGGCATTTCGGCAGGGTGAATGCGTACAGGCCGAGCAACAGCGACGCGCCGGAGGCCACGTAGAACTGCCCGCCGGAAGTCTCCAGGTGCAGCAGGCTCACCGTCCACATCGCGGCGATGAAACCGATCGTGCCCCATACCCGGATCGGCGGAAACACCAGCACCACGTCCGCGCCGTCACTCTTCAGCGCGTTGTACGCCACCGCGATCGCCAGCGAGATCGTCGGCATGTAGCACATCATGTTGAGCAGCATCACCCAGAACAGCGTGGTCGGGTTGTCGATCGTCGGCACGATGAACAGCACGATCGCGCCACCGATGTGCAGCAGGCCGTAGAGTTTCTCCGCGTTGAGCCACTTGTCCGCGATCACGCCCATCAGCGACGGCATGAACAGCGAGGCGATGCCCATGGTCGAGAAGATCGCGCCGAATTGCGCGCCGGACCAATGCCGATACTGGAACCAGTACGCGCCGATGGTGATCAGCCACGCGCCCCACACGAAAAACTGCAGAAAATTCATCGCCACAAGACGAAGCTTGATGCTCATCAAAAAATATCCAGCATGTTGGGTTCCCCGGGCAGGGCCGAGGGAATGCCCCGTGGCCATGAAGCCCAGGCAGGTTAGATGAAGCGGCTGCCGGCCAGCAAGGCGCGCTGCAGCGCGGCTTCAATCGGCGTCGGCCGAGCCCAGCGACAACGCCACGCGTTCGCGCAACACCGGCAGCAGTTCCGCTTCGAACCACGGATTGTGCATCACCCACGGCCGGTTGCGCGGGCTGGGGTGCGGCAGCGGCAACACGCCGTTGGCCAGGTGCGTGCGCCACGCGCGCACGGTGTCGGTGAGCGTGGGTGCGCGGGTCGTGCCGAGCAGTCCCGTCTGCGCGTACTGCCCGATCGCCAGCGTCAGCTTCACTTGCGTCAGCAGCGGCAGCAGCCGCGGATGCCAGGTCGGCGCGCATTCCGGCCGCGGCGGCAGATCCCCGCCGCGCCCGCTGCCGGGAAAGCAGAAACCCATCGGCACGATCGCGATGCGGCTGGCGTCGTAGAACGTGTCGCGATCGATCCCCAGCCACTCGCGCAAACGCTCGCCACTCACATCGTCAAACGGCACCCCGCTGAGATGCACCTTGCGCCCCGGTGCCTGGCTGACGATCAGTAGCCTCGAGGTGGCCGACGCCTGCAGTACCGGCCGCGGCCCCAATACCAGCTGCGCCGCACAGAGCTGGCAGGCGCGGACTTCAATAAGCAGCTTGTCCAGTTCCCGGCTCAAGGCAACAACTTGCCCGGATTGAGAATCCCGTCCGGATCGAACGCCGTCTTGATGTTGCGCATCAGCCCCAGCGTGGAAGGCTCCAGCGCCAGCGGCATGAACTCGCGTTTGACCAAGCCGATGCCATGCTCGCCCGACAGCGTGCCGTCCAGCGAAATCACCAGCGCAAACAGTTCGGCCAGGCAGGCGTGCGCGCGCTCGCGTTCGGCCGCATCGCGCGGCAGCAGGTTCACATGCAGGTTGCCGTTGCCGGCGTGGCCAAAGCTCACGATCAGCATGGCGTGCTTCGCCGCAAGCTGCTTGATGCCGTCGACCAGGGCGGGCAGGTGGCTCACCGGCACTACCACATCCTCGTTGATCTTGTTCGGCGAGATCGTGCGTTGCGCCGGCGACAGCGCCTTGCGCGCGGCCCACAGCGTGCGGGTTTCCTCGGCCGTCGCGGCAACGCGCAATTCCTCCAGCCCGTCGCCGCGCGCCGCCGCCGACACGGCGTCGACGGCCGCGTCCAGTGTGGCCGGCTCGCCATCCACCTCGATCATCAGCATCGCGCCGGCCAGCGGCACGCTGTCGCCGCCGTGCGCATGCGCCAGCTTCAACGCCACGTCGTCGATGAACTCCAGCGCGCACGGCGTCACCGGCTGCGCCATGATCCGCGCCACCGCACGCGCGGCCGCGCCTACGTCTCTATAGGTCGCGCGCAACGTGCGCACGGCCGACGGCTTCGGCGTGAGTTTCAGGGTGGCTTCGGTGATCAGCGCCAGCGTGCCTTCCGAGCCGATCAACAGCCGGGTCAGGTCGTAGCCGGTGGCGCCCTTGCTGGTGTACGTGCCGCAACGAAAGCCTTCGCCCGTGCCGGCGACCGCGCGCAGCCCCAGCGTATTCTCGCGCGGCG
>JBEPVP010000288.1:0-3302 GCA_041690935.1 Rhodanobacter sp. | reverse complement strand
GGAAGTCGCCGAGCGTGTTGGCGTGCGTCATCGTCGACAGCAAGGCGGCGGCCGCATCGGCGCGGGCCGCACCGGGATGCTGGCTGTCGCGCAGACGATGGGTGTGCGCGACCACGGCGTGATCGAACAACGCGAAGTCGATCGACGCGTGATCGGGGAACTCGAGGTCACCCCCGGCCTTCGCCCCGCCGGCCGGAACGTCGGCGTGATGGAGCCACTGCCACAGCTGCGCGCGGGCGATCTCGGCGGTGGCGGCGTCTTCCATCAGGTGGTGGATCGGCACGCAGCCGAGGCCGTCCAGCCACGCGGCGGTGTAGCGCAGGCAGACTTCGACGTTGTTGTCGAAGCCGGCGCGGCTGATCGTGCCGTTCGGCGCCGCGAGCAGTTGTTCGCCGGTCACGTCGACGTCCTTGCGCAGCACGTTGAGCTGGTTCGGCGCCGGCATATGCTGGTCGAAGATCTGCTGCGCCACCGGCACCAGCGCCGGATGTGCCACCCAGGTGCCGTCGTGGCCGGCCTGCACCTCGCGCAGTTTGTCGGCGCGCACCTTGGCCAGCGCCGCTTCGTTCGCCGCCGCGTCACCCTTGATCGGGATCTGCGCGGCCATGCCGCCCATCGCGAACGCGCCGCGGCGATGGCAGGTCTGGATCAGCAGTTCGGAATAGGCCTTCAGGAACGGCGCGGTCATCTGCACCTGGCCGCGTTCCGGCAGCAGCCGATCGCGATGACCGCGCAGGGTCTTCAGATAAGAAAAGATGTAATCCCAGCGGCCGCAGTTGAGGCCGACCGCGCGGCGGCGCAGTGCGTGCAGGATCTCGTGCATCTGGAACGCCGCCGGCAGCGTTTCGATCAGGACGGTGGCCTTCATCGTGCCGGCCGGCAGCTGCAGATCGTCCTCGGCCGCGGCCATCACTTCGTCCCACAGCGTGGCTTCTTCCATCGCCTCGAGTTTCGGCAGGTAGAAGTACGGGCCGCGCTGGCCGCTGTGCAGCGCGCGGGCGTTGTGGAACACGAACAGGCCGAAGTCGACCAGCGCGCCGGCCATCGGCTGGCCATCGACACTGAAGAACTTGTCGTGCAGGTGCCAGCCGCGCGGACGCACCACCAGCACGGCCGGCTTGTCGTTGACGCGGTAGCTCCTGCCCTCGGCCGAACGGAACTCGATCGTGCCGTTCACCGCGTCGCGCAGGTTGATCTGGCCGTCGAGCTGGTTGGTGAAGGTGGGTGCCGAGGAATCCTCGAAGTCGGCCATGAACACCTTGGCGCCGGAGTTCAACGCGTTGATGATCATTTTGCGCTCGACCGGGCCGGTGATTTCGACGCGGCGGTCGTGCAGGGCGGCCGGGATCGGCGCCACGCTCCAGTCCGACTCGCGGATCGCCCGCGTATCGGCCCGGAAATCCGGCAGGCCGCCGGCGTCGTAGCCCACCTGACGCTCACGTCGGGCCTGCAGCAACTGCAGTCGGGTGGGGTTGAAGCGCCGATGCAGTTGCGCCAGAAAGCCCAGCGCTGCGGGCGTCAGGATGCTTTCGTAACCCTCGCCATCGGCGTGCATTTCAATGCCGCCGATATCCAGTCGTTCCCGGGGTACTGCCATGAGGTCGCTCCGTGCTGTGGGGGCTCGAAGCTAGGACAGAAGCCCTATGTTTGACAAAGTGAATGTTTCAATCATTACTATGAGCATAGCCAATACATGCTGAAATACGCCGAGAACAAGCCATGAACAAGCCCGCTGGCGCGTCGAACAAGCCGAAAACAGTCCGTCGCAGCGCAGCAAAAAAACACGTCGGCGCGGAGCCGGCGGCGGAAACCGGTGGGCGTTACTACTACAAGGGTAACCGCCACAAGCAGCTGCGCGCCTTCGTCAGCGTGGTGAAACTGGGCACGCTAACCCGCGCCGCCGAGGCGTTGTACCTGTCCCAGCCCACGATCAGCCTGCAGTTGCAGGCACTGGAGCGGGAGCTGGGCGTGATCCTGCTCGAACGTCGGCGCCGCCGCATCAACCTCACCGATGCGGGCGAGGCGCTGTATGAACTGGCACGGCCGCTGGTCGAGGGCTGGGACACACTGGACCGCGATTTCCAGGCGCGGGTGAAAGGGCTGCAGGGCGGCCGGCTGACGATTGCCGCCGGTACCTCGACCATCCAGTACCTGCTGCCCGAGCTGGTACGCCGCTACCGCGAGCGTTTTCCCGCGGTGCAACTGCAGCTGGCGAACGTCACCGGCAAGGACGGCCTGGCGCTGTTGCGCGCGGACGCCGCCGATTTCGCGGTCGGCTCGATGCTGGACGTGCCGAACGACATTGCGTGGGCACCGGTGCATCAATACGACCCGATGCTGATCATGCCGCTGGATCATCCACTGGCGGCAAAGGCGAAGATCACGCTGGAGGATATTTCACCGTTCGGACTGATCCTGCCGCCGCAGCGCCTGTCCACCTACCGGATGGTCGACTTGGTGTTCCAGCAGCAGCAAGTGCCCCACCACGTGGCGATCGAGGTTGGCGGCTGGGACGTGATCAAGGAATACGTGGCGATGGGCATGGGCATCTCGATCGTCACCGGCATCTGCATCACCGAGGCCGACCACAGCCGGCTGGCCGTGCGCAACATGAAGCAGTATTTCCCGCAGCGCAGCTACGGCGTGGTCATGCGCAAGGGCAAGTTTCTCAGCGCCGAGGCGCGCGCCTTCATCGACCTGATCCGCCCGGGCTTGCTGACGCATCGCGACTACGACGAGTCGGGGCACTCTCAACGCTGACGCGGCCAAAGCCCGCGCATCCACCGTCCGGGGGAAGATTCAGCCTGCGCAAAGTGCGACGTGCGCTGACATCGCACCGAGTCGGGATCCGGTATAACGCATCAACGCAACCCACCAAGGAAGGATCCTGCCATGCCCGGATATTGTCGTTGCGGAGGGCTGTTTAACGTGATCGCCGCCGTCGCCATTCTGGTTGCGGTGAGCATCGCCGGGGCGATGGCCGCACCCGTGAGCACTCCCGACATTACCGAGCAGCGCAATGCGGCCACGGGTTTTGCAATCACACTGTGGATGGCCCAGATCGATGCGCTGGGCGATCACTGCGCGAAAATGGGCCGCCCTTCGGACGACGAGTTCGTGCATGTGCTCAAGGCGTGGCAGGATCGCAATACGCCTTACGTGAACGCGGCGCTGGAATACATGGCCGACATCGAGGATTTCATTTCCGCGAAACAGGGCGAGGCGGCGCGGAGGGAGTTTCGCGCCGCGCTGTGGTGACTCGCTGTGCGCAAAGGTCGGCAAAAAGCCCCAGCGCTACGGCA
>JBEPVP010000287.1:0-3352 GCA_041690935.1 Rhodanobacter sp. | reverse complement strand
ACGCTTCGACTTCCTCGCTCCCCAAAGCCACGGCCATCCATGGCCGTTCTCCGCGTGCGCGACCTGCGGTCGCTACGCTCAGCGCGAACGGACTATGTGCTGCTGCACCCGAAGCAGCGAGGCGGAGGTATTTTCACAAGCTCTCAGAGCATGCCGGTTTCGAGCTTGGCCGCGTCCGACATCATCGAGTGGCTCCACGGCGGATCGAACACCAGGTCCACATCCGCCTCGGACACCGTGGGAATCATCTCCAGCTTGGTGCGCGCGTCGTCCACCAGGATGTCGCCCATGCCGCAACCCGGGGCGGTCAGGGTGAGCTTGACATAGACCTTGCGCTGGCCCGATTCGGTCTGTTCCAGACTGAGGTCGTAGACCAGGCCCAGCTCGACCACATTGACCGGGATTTCCGGATCGAACACGGTGCGCAGCTGATCCCACGCCAGCTTTTCCACATCCGCGTTGGTGGCGTCATCAGGCACTTCGATCGGCAACGGTCGTTCCTTGCCCAGCGCATCGGCATCATCGCCGGCGATGCGGAACAGGTTGCCTTCCACATAGACGGTGAAACTGCCGCCCAGCGCCTGGGTGATATAGCCGATCTGACCGGCCGGCAGGGTCACCACGTCGCCCTGCGGCACCATCACGGCGCTGCAATCACGCATCAGGGTGAAAGGTTCGCTACTCAGACTGAAACCACTCATGCCACTCGCCAATCCCGTATCTGCAGGCCCGACGATGCGTCGGACCCTGGTTGTCCATTATGCCGCGCGTACCGCGGAACCGCTTGTTCCAGATCAGGGCGGAGTCAACGAATTCAAGCGAATACCCCCGCTACCGCGCTGCCGGCGGCTGCCAGCGGCACGTTATGATGTGCGCTTTGCCTGATGGATGAGTACATGTCCCCAGCTGTCCAGTCGTGCCGCCGACGATGAGCGTACGCAGCGTGTTGCTGTTCGCATTTGCCCTGTTCAGTGCCGCGATGCTGGGGCTCGCCGCTGGCGCCGTATGGATGGTGGTGACGCTGTATCTGCGTCACCCGTTGCCGTGGCTGGCGCTGCCCATCGGCATCATACTGGCCTGGGCCATCCGCAGTTTTGTGCGTCCCGCCGGGATCGCGGCAGCGTGGCTGGCGGCGTGCGCCACGGCGCTGGCTGCGATCTACGTCAACATGTTGATTGCCGCTGTGCTGATTGCCGGCAACATGGGCATGGGCCTGGTCGAGGCGCTGCGCACCGCCGGTGCCGGCATGCTGTGGCAACTGGCGCGGATGGCGCTGTCACCAGCCGACATCGGCTGGAGCGTGCTCGCCGTGCTGCTGGCGGTGTGGCTGGCCTGGCGCGCACCGCGCCGACGCTGATGCGCCCGGCGCGGCGGACGAATCAGGCGTCGATGGCCTTCTACTCCTTCACCAGCTCTCCCACTGCGGCCTGGCCGGCGCCCTACAGCATCCGCGTGTTGTCGGCGTAGAACAGCGCGTTCTCGATGCCAGCGAAACCGGTGCCCTTGCCGCGCTTGATCACGATCACGTGCTTCGCGTTGCCCACGTCGAGGATCGGCATGCCATAGATCGGCGAGGCCGGATCGGTCTTCGCCAGCGGATTGACCACGTCGTTCGCGCCGATCACCAAGGCCACATCGGTGGCCGGAAACTCCGGGTTGATGTCGTCCATGTCGGCGATCAGGTCGTACGGCACGCCGGCCTCGGCCAGCAGCACGTTCATGTGGCCGGGCATGCGACCGGCCACCGGATGGATCGCGAACTTCACCTTCACGCCACGCTTCATCAAGAGTTGCGCGAACTCCCACACCTTGTGCTGCGCCTGCGCCACCGCCAGGCCGTAGCCGGGCACGATCACCACGCGTTCGGCGTACGCCATCATCACCGCCGCGTCGGCCGCATCGATGGGTTTCTGTGCGCCTTCGATCGATTGCGCCTCGCCACCGGCGGCCGCACCGAAGCTGCCGAACAGCACGTTGCCGATCGAGCGGTTCATCGCCTTGGCCATCAACTGGGTCAGCAGCGTACCGGCCGCGCCGACCACCATGCCGGCGATGATCATCGCCTCGTTGCCCAGCACGAAACCCTCGAACGCCACCGCCAGCCCGGTGAATGCGTTGTACAACGAGATCACCACCGGCATGTCGGCGCCGCCGATCGGCAGCGTCATCATCAGGCCGAACAGCAGCGCCAGCACGAAGAATGCCGCGATCAGCGGCATGCTGGCGTGGCCGACCACCAACAAGATGCCGACGATCACCGCCGCCGCCAGCAGCAACAGATTGACCGCACGCTGGCCGGCGAACACGAAGCGCTTGTCCAGCCAGCCCTGCAACTTGGCGAACGCGATCAGCGAGCCGGAGAAACTCACCGCGCCGATCAGCGCACCGAGCACGCCCAGCGCCAGCTCCACCGGCGACAGCAACGGCGGCAAGCCATTCACGGCCCAGCTTTCCGGCCGCAACGGCGAAGTATCGGGCACCGCATGCAGCAGCCCCAGCCCGCGCGCGTAACCGATCAGCTCGACCGCTCCGATCGCCGCTGCCGCGCCGCCGCCCATGCCGTTGTACAGCGCCACCATCTGCGGCATCGCGGTCATCGCCACGCGCTTGCCGGTCCACCACGCCGCGCTGACGCCGATCAGCACCGCGGCGATGATCAGGCTGCGGTTGTGCATGTCCGGCAGGAAGAACGTGGCCAGCACGGCCAGCAGCATGCCGTAGCCGGCCCACACGATACCGCCGCGCGCGGTGCGCGGCGAACTCATGCGCTTCAGGCCGAGGATGAACAGCAAGGCGGCGAGGAAATAACAGGCCTTGATCAAGGTCGGCAGCCAGCTCATCACTTCGCTCCCTTGCTGGCGTCAGGCTTGCTGGACTTGAACATCTCCAGCATCCGCTCGGTCACCACGTAGCCGCCGGCGGCGTTGCCGGCGCCGAGCAGCACGCCGATGAAGCCGATCGTGATCTCCAATGACGTCTGCGCGTGGCCTAGCGCAATCATCGCGCCAACCAGCACAATGCCGTGCACGAAGTTGGAGCCGGACATCAGCGGCGTGTGCAGGATCACCGGCACCCGCGCGATGATTTCATAGCCGGTAAACGCGGCCAGCATGAAGATGTACAGCGCCAGGAAACCGTCGATCATGACCCCACCCCGCGAGGACTCAGTTGTGCCTGCATCATACGGGAACCCCGAAGAACTTCGCGGCCACCGTGCGGGCCATGGATGGCCTGCCGCGCGGAACTGCCGACGCCGGTCAACCCGTGCAGGCCTGCCGCGTTGAACACGGGAGACCTGCCGCTGGAGCCCGAGGATGCTTCACCCGACGATGCGGACGATGCACCCATGAAC
>JBEPVP010000286.1:0-3365 GCA_041690935.1 Rhodanobacter sp. | reverse complement strand
CTGGCGCGGGTCGAACGGCGCCGGCTCCAGCTCCAGTCGGCCAGCCTCGATGCGGGCCAGGTCCAGTGCATCGTTGAGCAACTTCAGCAGCATCCCGCCGGAACGCTGCATGGCCTGGGTATAGTCGTGCTGCAGCGGATTCAGTGGCGTGCCCAGCAGCAGTTCGGCCATCCCCATCACGCCGGTCATCGGGGTGCGGATCTCGTGGCTCAGCGTGGCCAGAAACTGGGTCTTCGCCGCGCTGGCCTGCTCAGCCATCTGGCGCTGCTGTTCGATCAGCTCCACATGGTGTCGCCGCGCCAGCCGCCGCCGCCAGGCCCACAGCGTCAGTCCGACCAGGCCGAACACCGCCAGCACATAGCCCAGCCACGCCCACCAGCGCTCCCATGGCGGCGCCTGCACCTGGATCTTCAGCGGCACAGGCAGGTGCACCCACTGCTCGTTCGCACCGGCGGCCTGCACTTCCAGCGTATAGTCACCGGCCGCAAGTCCGGTGAATTCGCGTTCGCCATGAGTGCCGGTATCCACCCACGCCGTGTCAACCCCGCGCAACCGGAAACGGTAGTGATTCGTGACCGGATCGATGTAGGAAAACAGCCGCGCCTCGACATTGAGTTCGCGGTCATTCCAGCCCAGCTGGATCATCGCCTGCCGCTGCGACAAGGTCTGCAGCCGGCCCTCGCGGCGCACCCTGATACGGGTGATCTCCAGCAGTGGCGACGTGCCGGAGCGCTCACGGATTCGGCCCGGGTTGAAGCCCACCACGCCGCCGAGGGTAGGCGCGTACAGGTTGCCATCAGGCATCAAGGCGTAGCCGCGGGAAAACTCCCCGTTGGCCAGACCGTTCTGCAAGCCGAACGAATGGAAGCGGCCACGCTCCGGATCGAAACGCCACAGACCATCACGACCGAACAACCACACGCGCTGCTGCGCATCCACCTGCACATCGACCACATTGATGGACGGCCAGCCATGCGCCGCGTCGATCGTGCGATCGAGCAGCAGGCCGTTGCCGTGGTAGCGGTAGTGCTGCAGTCCGTCGGGGCGCAGCATCCACAGCCCATCGGGCGTGAAATCGAAGGCATTCACGGCGCGATCGTTGACCACGCCGGCAATCGCCTCGAAGCGATGCTGCGCCGGGTCCAGGCGCAACATGCCGCCATCGCTGGCGTACCAGAAGATGCCGCCATGCAGGGTGAGCTGGCTGCCCCACAGCACGCGCTGGTTGGGCTGCTCCATCGATACCGGGCTGACCGCGAGCGTATCCTGATCGATGCGGAACAGCCCTTCACCAAAGGTGCGCGCGTACATCCGGCCGTCGGGGCCCTGCTCCACTTCCAGCGGATGCTGTAGCAGCTGGCTGCGCGGATCGACCCGCTGCGGCGGCTTGCCACGAGTGTACCGATAAAGCGCGCCGCGCACGGCGATCCACAACCGTTCCTGCGCGTCCTGGGTCATCCCCAAGACATCGCCGCCGAGGCCGGACAGGATGTGCTCGACCTTGCCGGTAACCGGATCGAGCTTGTCGATCCGGCCGCCGCGCTCGCCGACCCAGACCCGGCCATCGTGACCGCGCGCCATCGCCGTGACGATCGCGTCGCGCAGGCTGGCCGGGTCGTCCGGCATGTGCGTGAACCGGCTGGTGTCGTTCCAGGCCGGCGCCAGGTAGGCCACGCCGCCATCCAGCAAGGTCACCCACAGTCCACCTTCGTGATCGGTCAGCATCGACCACACCCAGGTCCCCGGCAGGTTGCCTCGCAGGACCGGCTGATCGGTCACCGCCAGCACCGGGCCACCCGCACGATTCTGCAGGAACAAACCATGCTGCGTACCGATCCACAAGCGCCCGCCGGCATCGCGAACGCTGCCCAGTACGTTGCCTTGCGGCGCGCCGGCGCTGGCCAGCGGGCGGGCCACGTCGTCGTTGCCGACAAGCAACAGGCCGTTGACGGTGGCAACGCGTATCTCGCCGCCACTGCCGTCGATGTGCCAGGCATCGATCGGCGCCGACGTTTCCACCTGCGCCACGCGATGCAGGTGACCTGCGGGGTCACGCCGAAACAGGCCGCGATCGCAGCCGATCCACAGCTGTTGCCGGTCGTCGACATACAACGCGGCAACCGTGCCGAAGGCCGCCGGGTCGCTGCCTAGCAGCACATTGGCGACATGCTCGAAACCGCGACCGTCCGCGCGCATGCGATCCAGCCCGCGCGCCGTGCCGATCCACAGGCTGCCGTCGGCATCCTGCGCAATCGTCCACACCTTGTCGCTGCTCAGGCTGGCCGGGTCCTGTGGATCGTGCGCCCAATGCGTGAAGTCGCCGGTGTCCGCGTCGTAGCGGTTGAGCCCCGCCTCCAGCCCGCCGGCCCAGAGCCGGCCATCACGATCGAACAGCAGCGAGGCAATCCCGTTCTCGTGCAGCGAACCGGGATCATTCGCGGAATGGCGAAACACCTTGAAGTCGACGCCGTCGAAACGGGCGATGCCGCCTTTCGTGCCGAACCATATGGCGCCGTCGCGATCCTGCGCCACCGCATAGACGATGCTGCTGGGCAGGCCTTCGGGCGTGCCGTAACGGCGGAATTGCGGCGTCGGCAACAGCCCGGGGGACGCTGTCGTGACAGCCGGAAGCACCCCGTGTGCGCCCGCGACGGGCGCGCCCAGGCTCAGGACCGTACTCAGCAATACCGCTGAAAACATCAGGTGCTACTCCCCTTCGGGCTCCCCAATCCCGCCCCTTGTCGTGTTGTACAGGAACCAAGGTCGGGGAATGCGGCGCAGCGCCGATTTCGGTTCCCGCGTCGGATGATTCCGGTAACCGCCGCTTCGCCGCGAGCGCATCGGCGATGGCGTCCCGCTCAGGCGGAATCGCACAGGTCCGGAGTGCTGCCTTTGGCAACGATCCGGGCCAGCGCACCGGCCAGTTGCTCGCCGCTGAGCGGCTTGTGCAGGAAACCGTCCATCCCCGCCGCACGCGCCCTGACCTCGTCCCCGCTACCCGAACGGGCGGTCACCGCCACGATCGGCAGGTGCTGGCCGGCTCGCTCGCGCTGGCGGATCAGGCGGGCGATCTGGAACCCGTCGACCCCAGGCAAGTCCAGATCCAGCAGCACCGCATCGAAGCTGGCGTGCGCCAGTTCGGCCAGCGCCGCCAGCCCGTTGGTGACATGCACCACCGCGTGACCTTCGCGCTGCAGCAAGCCACGAATGACGGCAGCCACGATGGTGTCGTCCTCCACCAGCAGCAGTCGATGCACCTGATCGGTGGCGGCCGGCGTCGGCGCCGGCGCCGCGCGGGCGGCCGGCGCGGGCAGCGGCCCTCGCACCCCCCCCGTGCTGCCCGGCGCCCGACCCGAATCCCGCTC
>JBEPVP010000285.1:0-3367 GCA_041690935.1 Rhodanobacter sp. | reverse complement strand
GTGGCAATACGGCGAATTGTGGACAGTCCCGGCTTAACCGGACCGTAGGGCGGGCACCGCCCGCCGGCTCTTCGATGTGGTCGCAATGTCGGGCAGGAGCGGCGGGCCGTGCCCGCCCTACCAAGGCGCCCGGTCTCAGTTCTTCGGCGGCGGTGGCGCCAGCACTTCGCGGTTGCCGTTGTGCTGCGGGGCGCTGACCACGCCGTCCTGCTCCATCTGCTCGACCAGCCGCGCGGCGCGGTTGTAGCCGATGCGCAGATGCCGCTGCACCCCAGAGATCGAGGCGCGCCGCGTCTGCGTGACCACGGCCACGGCTTTGTCGTACAGCTGGGTGTCGGCGTCGCCACCGCCTTCCTCGCCATCCTGCGGCAGGCCGGAGTCGTTGATGAACTTGCCGTCGCTGGTCGGCTGGGCTTCTTCCAGCACCCCTTCGATGTACTGCGGTGCACCCTGCGATCTCAGCCAGGCGACCACGTGATGTACCTCGTGATCGTCGACGAAGGCGCCGTGCACGCGCTCCGGCGTGGCGGTGCCCGGCGGCAGATACAGCATGTCGCCGTGGCCGAGCAGCGCTTCCGCGCCGGACTGATCGAGGATCGTGCGCGAGTCGATCTTGGACGACACCTGAAACGCGATTCGGGTCGGGATGTTGGCCTTGATCAGACCGGTGATCACGTCCACCGATGGGCGCTGGGTGGCCAGGATCAGATGCACGCCGGCGGCGCGCGCCTTCTGCGCGAGGCGGGCGATCAGCTCCTCCACCTTCTTGCCGACGATCATCATCATGTCGGCGAATTCGTCGATGATGATCACGATGTACGGCAGCGGCTCCAGCGGCTCGGCGGCGAGATTCGGCATCTCCGGATTCGGCCGGAACAGCGGATCGAGCAGCGGCTGGCCGGCGTTCTCGGCGTCCTTTACCTTCTTGTTGAAACCGCCGAGGTTGCGCACGCCGACCGCGGCCATCAGCTTGTAGCGGCGCTCCATCTCGGCGACGCACCAGCGCAGCGCGTTGGCGGCCTCCTTCATGTCGGTCACCACCGGCGCCAGCAGATGCGGAATGCCCTCGTAGACCGAGAGTTCCAGCATCTTCGGATCGATCATGATCATGCGCACGTCTTTCGCGCTGGCCTTGTACAACAGGCTCAGCACCATCGCGTTGACCGCCACCGACTTGCCGGAGCCCGTCGTGCCGGCGACCAGCAGATGCGGCATCTTGGCCAGGTCGACCACCACCGGCTTGCCGCCGATGTCCTTGCCCAGCGCCAGCGCCAGCGGCGACTTCAGCTGGTCGTACTTGTCCGAACGCAGGATCTCCGAGAGATAGACGATCTGCTTGTGCGTGTTGGGGATCTCCAGCCCGATCACGTTCTTGCCGGGGATCACGTCGACCACGCGCACGCTGACCACCGACAGGCCGCGCGCGATGTCCTTGTCCAGGCTGGACACCTGCGAGCCACGGATGCCCGGCGCCGGCTCCATCTCGAAGCGGGTGATCACCGGGCCCGGATACGCGCCGACCACCTTGGCCTCGATCTTGAAATCCTTCAGCTTGAACTCGACCTGGCGCGAGAGCACTTCGAGGGTTTCCTCGGAATAACCCGGGCCTTGCGGCGGGGCCTCGTCCAGCAGCGACAGCGGCGGCAGTTCGCCGGGCGTGGCAGCACCGGTGAACAGCGGAATCTGCGTTTCCAGCTTCGCCCGCTCGCTCTTGGTGACTGGCGCGGGCGCCGCTTCGATGCGCAATGGTTCGCGCCGTGCCTGCTTCACCGCGTCGGCCTTCTTGACCACCTCGCGCTCGGTGCGCGCCTGCCGCGCGGCCATTGCCTGCGGCGCCTGGCGCAGCTTGCCCTGGGCCCAGGCCATCAGGCGCAACACGCCATGACCGGTCAGATCCATCAGCTTGAACCACGACAGTCCGGTGGCCAGGGTCACCGCGATCAGGAACAGCGCCAGCAGCAACAGCGGCGCACCCTTGTCGCCGAACGCGCTGAGCAAGGCATCCCCGACCCACACCCCGATGATCCCGCCGACGCCTTGCGGCAGCACCGGCTCGTCATGGAAATTGAGATACAGCAGTGCCGGTCCGGTGATGAAGAAAAACACGAAGCCGATCAGCCGCAGCGCCGGCTCCCACGGATGCACCGCCTGTTCGTTGCGCTGGCGCAGCACCTGCACGCCGAGCAACAGCAGCAACAGCGGGAAACAATAGGCGACCAGGCCGAAGATCCAGCGCAGCAGGTCGGCGACGTAGGCGCCGACCGTGCCTCCGAAATTGTGCGCATGTTCCAGCTGGCCGGCGTTCGTCCAGCTGGGGTCATGCGGGTTGTAACTGAACAGGCACACCAGCAGATACAGCGCCAGTGGCAGCAGCAGCAGGGCGCCGGCTTCACGCAGCCGGCGCTTCAGCTCCTCGCTGAGACCTACCCTCGGTTGTTGTCTGACATTCGCGCTGCGCGCCACCTTGGGTGCCCCCTTCCTGACTGCCAAGGGTCAGAGCATACCTTGCAGCGCCGGATGCACCAGCTTGCCGCCGTCGACATTGATGCCGCCACCCAGCGGGGCGAACTCGCGCCACTCGTTGCCGGCCGCCAGACGCTGCACATACGGCAGGATCGCGGCGGAAATCGCCACCGACGAAGTCTGCGGCACCGCACCCGGCATGTTGGTCACGCAGAAGTGGGTGACCCCATGTACGTCGTAGGTCGGCTGTTCCCAGGTGGTCGGCTTCGAGGTCTCGAAGCAGCCACCCTGGTCGATCGCGATATCCACCAGCACGCTGCCCCGCTCCATCGTCTTCACCATCGCCTCGGTGACCACCCGCGGCGCCTTGGCACTGGGCACCAGCACCGCACCGACCACGATGTCGGCATCGCGCACTTCTTCGGCCACCGACGACTCGTAGGCATACAGCGCGGTAACGTTCGGGCCCATCGCCATCATTTCGGCCAGGCGATCCTGGCGCTTGTCGAACACCACCACGTTGGCACCAGCAGCAGCGGCCAGCGCCGCCGCGTTGCCACCGGCGGCACCGGCGCCGAGCACCACCACCTTGCCGCGCGGGGTCGAGGCCATGCCGCCCAGCAGCTTGCCCTTGCCGCCTTGCGGACGATGCAGCAGCGTGGTGCCAACCTGGGTGGCGATGCGCCCGGCGATCACCGACATCGGGTGCAGCAGCGGCAGGCCGCCATGCTCCTCGACCGACTCGAACGCCACGCCGGTCAGGCCGATGTCGAGCAGGCTGCGGGTCAGCGCCGGTTCGGCAGCCAGGTGCAGGTAGCAGAACAGCAGGTGATGTTTCTTCAACAACGCCAGATCGCCGGCAACCGGCTCCTTCACCTTGACGATCAGCTCGCCCACTTCGTAC
>JBEPVP010000284.1:0-3430 GCA_041690935.1 Rhodanobacter sp. | reverse complement strand
AAGAAGTTCGAGATGATGCCCACCGAATCGTTCTTGCCGATGGTGAAGTACCCCAGCAGCAACGCGCTGCCCACCACCGAAAGCCACCAGAACGACAGCGGCATCACCACCCGCTTCAGCTTGCGCGTGTAGTACAGCTGCACGAACCAGCGGCTGGTGAACATCACCGAGCCGAGCAGGCCGACGGCCTTCCACGGTGTCAGCTGGAACTGCTGCAACGCCTGCAGGATGTGCGCGAAGTGGGTGCTGAGAAAGTCCATGGTCGGATGCTTCGGTGTCTGAAAGACTGCGAAGTCTAGCAACCTCCGCTCGCATCATCGCCTCCATCTGCCCGCCCCGCATGCGCCGCCGACGCATGCAGCCATTGACCCGCCCCGCGACTGCCCCTAAAATCCCGCGTTCCCGGCGGGCGGTTAGCTCAGCGGTAGAGCACTGCCTTCACACGGCAGGTGTCACAAGTTCGATCCTTGTACCGCCCACCACTGATCGACGATGAAGGGCCCGGCCATGCCGGGCCCTTCATCGTTTCCGGCGTCCGGATTGGCGGTGTCCGCGACCGGACGAAGTTCTTCGGCACGCACGCGCTCGGTCAGCAGCGCCAGGAAGATCTCGCGGGCCTGGCGATAGGCCGGGTCCCTCGGTCCACCGATCGCCGCCGTGTGCATCGCGTCGTGGCTCCGGCGCAGCGTCGCGGATGTGTCGCCGTCGAGGTGCAGGTAGCCGCTCGCCGCACAGCTCACTGCGGCATGCGTCTGCCATACCGGCGGCACGGCCGGCAGGGCGAGGAATTGCTCTTCCCACAACAGCGCACCGGCCAGCGCGCCGACGGCGGTCAACGGCCGGCTCGCATCCCATTCGGCGGTGAACCCGGCAAGCCAACCTGCCAGCGCGTCGCCCGGCATCGGCCGCGCCAGCACATAGCCCTGCCCCAGATCCGCTCCCAGGATCAGCGCGGCCTCCACCGATCCGGCGCTCTCCAGTCCTTCCACCACGACCTCCAGACCGAGGTCGTGACCGAGCCGGATCAGCTGGCGGATGAAGCGCAGCGTAGCCAGTGGATCGTCGCCGATCTGCCTGACGATGGCCTGGTCGATCTTCACCCGGTCGAACGGCCACTGGCGCAAGCGGATCAGCGTGCTGTAGCCCGCGCCCAGGTCGTCCTCGACCAGACGCACGCCGAGCGCCTTCAGCGCCTGCATGCCGGCCATGCCGCCTGGCGCCGTATGGTCGGTGCCGATCGGCGACTCGAGGATCTCGAACAGCAACGCATGCGCCGGGCAGGCACTGTTGGCGAGCACCGCGGCTGCGGCCTCGGCATACCGGGCATCGAACAGCGCCGCTGCCGGGGCGTTGATCGACACGTCCAGCGCGTGACCCGCCCGCAGCAGCGCCTGACGGCATGCCGTCGCCTGCAGCAAGCCCTGCCGGAACAGCACGATCAGGTCAGCGTCACTCAGCGCCGGCAGAAAGCGGGCCGGCTGCAGGAGGCTGTCATCGTCGTCACGCAAGCGGGCCAGCGCCTCCAGCTCGGTGACGCGACCGTCGGCCAGTCGCACCACCGGCTGGTAGTGCATCTGCACCGCGTCGGTGGCGATCATCGCGCGCCAGCGTTCGCGCACGAAGAACGGCAACAGCGCGGTGCCCGGCCGCGGCGGCGCAAGCCGCGCCAGCGCAAGATCCAGCACCGTCTTGATCTGTTCGACGAAGGCCTGCTGGTCCTCACTCTGGAACCCGCCGGGATGGGCGCTGTAGATGGTGAGCACCGCCGCGGGCGTGCGTGGCAGCGGGCACAGCGGCACCGCGACGCTGGAGACGATGCCCACGCGGGCGGCGATCTCGCGCCAGTTCAGCATGGCCGGGTCGCTGCCGAAGTGGGCGCAGCGCTGGATCGCGGCGGTGCGCCAGGCGCGACCACTCGGCCCACCGCCAGCGGCCGACCCGCCATCCACGCTGATCGGCGGCGTCTCGCCTCGCCCCAGCGCGCGCAGGTATTCGGCAAACGCCTCGCCCGCCACGGCTTCGTAGGTCAGACGGCCCGTGAGATCCGGGCGTCCCACCGCACACGCCTTGATCTCGTCGTGCGCGGTCAGCGCATCCACCGCGCCCTGGATAAGTTCCAGGTAACCGTCGGCCGACCACGCCAGCGCATTGAGCGTAGCTAGCACCGCAACCCGGCGACGCTGCGTCTCGCGCATGCTCGTCAGTTGCCATTGCCGATCCAGCGCGAGTCGCTGCAGCACGATGGCCAGCGGCCGGTGGTCGCGGTGGGTGCCGGAGCCAAGCGTGGTGACCAGGATGTCGCGTAGGGCCTCGACCGCCTCCAGCAGCCACACTTCCTCCACACCACCAGCCGCATAGTGGAAGCCTGCCTGCATCGCGCCCATCTGATGCGTGGCGACGTCAAGATCGGGGCGCAGCAGCATCGACAAATGCCAGCACAGGCGCTGTTTGAGCATCGCCACGTCGGCCAGCGGCAGCGCGCCGAGCAGACTGGCGGCCCCTTCGTGGGCCTGCATTTCGGCGTAGTAGCCGTCCGCCATGCGCGGCAGCTGGGCTTCCAGCGCGGTGAACCACGGCCCCAGCAGTTCCGTCGCCAGTTCTCCGTACGGCGGCGGGCCGCGCCCGTCGTGTGCCGCGGACGCATCGATGTCGCCCTGCCGGGCCGGCAATGCCCACCAGCGGTCGCGCTGCCGCTTGCGTGCCTTGACTTCGTACATCGCCTGATCGGCGCACCTGAGCAGTTGCTCGCCGCTCGCCTGCGCGTGGATCGGATACAGCGCAATGCCCAGGCTGGCCGAAAGCTGGAAGGTGACGCCATCGATGTCCAGCGGCTGCTGCAAGGCCTCCCAGACGCGGGCCAGCAGAATATCCAGATCCTGTTCGCGCTCGAGGTTTTCGAACACCAGCACGAATTCATCGCCGCCCAGCCGCGCCACGTAATCCTCGACACGCAGCGCTCCGCCGAGTCGCGCGGCCACTTCCACCAGGATGCGATCGCCCGCGGCGTGCCCATAGCGATCATTGATCGGCTTGAGATCATCCAGGTCGAGCAAACCGATCGCCACGATGCGTCCGTGCTGCTCGGCCCGCGCAAGCACGCCACCCAGGTGGTGGTCCAACGCGCGCCGGTTGGGAACATCGGTCAACGCGTCATGCAGGGCGAGATAGGTCTGCAGTTCCTGCTTCTGCAACAGCGCGCTGCGCTGCTGGTGCTGGCGCAGCGCGAGCCCGGCAGCGTCGGCAATCTCGTCGAGCAGCAGGCGCATTTCCGAATCGAAAGCATCCGCTTCAGCGGTAACCACGGCAAACACACCGGATGGGCTGCGCGCATCGCCCACCGCATCCGCTGCCGTGAATAGCGGCCAGCAGCCGACCGCGCCCATTTGCGCGAGGGGCGCCTGCTTCCACGCCTGTCTCTTTATACACATCT
>JBEPVP010000283.1:0-3468 GCA_041690935.1 Rhodanobacter sp. | reverse complement strand
CGCCGGATCCTGATCAGCGCCTTGTCCGGCAGCGGCCTGGACCTGGCCGAGTCGATGGCGCTGATGGACGAGGCCTCGCAAGAGCTGCGCTTCAATCGCGAGCTGCTGTCCACCACGCTGGAGAACGTGTCGCAGGGCATCAGCGTGGTCGATGCGCAGATGCGTCTGGTGGCATGGAACCGGCGCTACCTGGAATTGTTCGACTATCCCGACGGCATGGTGCATGTCGGCGTGCCGGTGGCCGACCTGATCCGCTGGAACGCCGGGCACGGTGAATGCGGGCCGGGCGAAGTGGACGGCCATGTGGCCAAACGCATCGACTACATGCAGGCCGGCTCACCGCATCTGTTCCAGCGCATCCGCCCGGACGGCAGCGTGATCGAGTTGCGCGGCCGGGCACTGCCCGCCGGGGGCTACGTCACGACCTACAGCGATGTCACCGCGTACAAGCACGCCGAACAGGCCCTGATCGAGGTGAACGAGACGCTGGAACAACGGGTCGAGCAACGCACCGCCGAACTGTCCGAGGCGCTGGTCGCCACCGCGCACGCACGCCGCGCGGCCGAGACGGCGAACATCTCGAAGACGCGCTTCCTCGCCGCCGCCAGCCATGACCTGCTGCAACCCCTGAACGCGGCGCGGCTGTTCACCTCGGCGTTGCGCGCGCACCCCGGGCTGGACGCCGAGGCGAGTGGTCTGGCCGAACGCATCGACGCGTCGTTCCGCGCCGCCGAGGACCTGCTCGATGCGCTGCTGGACACCTCGCGCCTGGATGCTGGCAGCTACCATCCGGAAGTCGGTGGCTTCGCGCTGGCAGAATTGTTCGATTCATTGAAGGCACAGTTCGCGCTGGTCGCCGAACAGCGCGGACTGCGTCTGCGCGTGGTGCCGGCCACACTGGCGGTGCGCAGCGATCCGCAACTGCTGCGCCGGATCCTGCAGAACTTTCTGTCCAACGCATTGCGCTACACCAGCAAGGGCAGCGTGTTGCTGGGCGTGCGCCGGAACGGCGACGAGGTACGCATCGAGGTGTGGGATTCCGGCCCCGGCATCGCCGAGGAGCAGCGCGCGCGGATCTTCGACGAATTCCAGCGGCTGGAGCAACCCTCACCCTGGGGCGAGAAAGGCCTGGGCCTGGGCCTGTCGATCTGCGACCGCCTGGCCGGCATCCTCCACCATCGGCTGGACCTGCATTCGCAGATCAATCACGGCAGCTGTTTCGCGGTGACCGTGCCGCGCAGCGAAGCCGTGCCGGCGCGTCGCCAACACGTGCAGCGCAGCGGGCCGGACAAGCAGCTGCCGCTGACCGTGCTGTGCCTGGACAACGATGCGGCGATCCTCGATGGCATGCGCGCCCTGCTCAGTCGCTGGGGCGTCGATTGCCGCGTCGCGCTGGACGAGAAGCAGGCGCGCGAGGAGTTGACGCGAGGCCCGATCGACCTGATCCTGGCCGACTACCACCTGGCCGATGGCGTCGACGGATTGCAGGCATTGCGGCAGTTGCGCGACACGCTGGGCGAGTTGCCGTCGGTGGCGATGATCACCGCCGACGGCAGCAGCGAGCTGAAACAGCAGGCGCGGGCGCTCGGCTATCCGGTGCTGCATAAACCGGTGCGACCGGCCGCGCTGCGGGCGCTGCTGACCGCCTTGTTGCGCCGCTAGGAGCTCGGGAGAGCCGGCTCAGTTTCCGTCTTCGGGCAACGGTGGCATGGCGTCCGGTTCCACCGCCAGCTGGCTGGCGATCAACGCGACCTGGGTGCGATTGTTGACGCCGAGCTTGCGCATGATCGCGGTCATGTGCGCCTTCACGGTGGCTTCGGAAACGCCGATCTCCCACGCGATCTGCTTGTTCAGCAGACCCTCGGCGATCATCGTCATGACGCGGAACTGCTGCGGCGTCAGCGTGGCGATCTGCGCGGCGGCAGCCGCTTCGCTGGGCTTGAGTTCGGGTGGATCGCCGAGCAACGTATGCGGCAGCCAGACGTCACCGTCGAGTACGGCGCGGATCGCCACCACGATTTCTTCGCCCGGGGTGGACTTCGGGATATACGCCGAGGCGCCATGCGCCAGCGCGCGACGCGCCACATGCGCCTCCTCATGGCCGGACACCACGATGGTCGGCAGCCCCGGGTATTGTCCGCGGATATGTACCAGCGCGGAATAACCACGAGCCCCCGGCATGTGCAGGTCCAGCAGCAACAGTTCGGCGTCGGGGAACTGCTCGATCAAGCCCAGCAGCGCGTGCACGCTGTCGGCGCTGTGCACGCGCGCCTGCGGCAACGCCGCCAGCACCGCACGCTGCAAGGCGTCGCGGAACAGCGGGTGGTCGTCGGCGATCAGGATGTCGGGCATGCGCAGAGCCGGGAATCGGGAGTGGGGAATCGGGAAGCGCGTTTGCAGCGTCTTACCATTCCCGAATTCCGATGCTCCATTCCCGTCACTTGATCAAGCGCTCGTCCACCAGATTCTTCACCACGCCGGGGTCGGCCAGGGTGGTGATGTCGCCGAGCTGGTCGGGCAGGTTCTCGCCGATCTTGCGCAGGATGCGGCGCATGATCTTGCCGGATCGGGTCTTCGGCAGGCCCGGTGCCCACTGCAGGTAATCCGGCGTGGCGATCGGACCGATCTCCTTGCGCACCCAGGCGATCAGTTCCTTGCGCAGTTCGTCGCTGCCGGTCTCGCCGGCGATCAACGTGACATAGGCGTAGATGCCCTGACCCTTGATCTCGTGCGGGCAGCCGACCACGGCGGCCTCGGCGACTTTCGGATGCGCCACCAGCGCGCTCTCTATCTCGGCCGTGCCGAGGCGATGGCCGCTGACGTTGATCACGTCGTCGACGCGGCCGGTGATCCAGTAGTAGCCGTCCTCGTCGCGGCGCGCGCCGTCGCCGGTGAAGTAATTGCCGGGATAGGCGCTGAAGTAGGTGTCGATGAAGCGCTGGTGGTCGCCGTAGATCGTGCGCACCTGGCCGGGCCAGGAAGCGGTGATCAGCAGGTTGCCCTCGGCCACACCCTCCTTGACGGAGCCGTCGGCATCGACGATCGCCGGCTCGATGCCGAAAAACGGCAGCGTGGCCGAGCCGGGCTTGGTGGCGATCGCGCCGGGCAGCGGCGAGATCATGATGCCGCCGGTCTCGGTCTGCCACCAGGTGTCGACGATCGGGCAGCGCTCGGCGCCGATCTTACGGTGGTACCACATCCAGGCTTCGGGATTGATCCCTTCGCCGACCGTGCCCAACAGCCGCAGGCTCGAGAGGTCATATTTCTCGGGCCATTTGTCACCCCACTTGATGAAGGCGCGGATAGCAGTCGGCGCGGTGTAGAGGATGTTGACGCGGTATTTTTCGATGATCTCCCAGAAGCGGCCCTCGTCGGGAGCATTGGGGGCCCCTTCGTACATCAGCGTCGTCGCGCCGTTGGAGAGCAGCCCGTAGACGACGTAGCTGTGGCCCGTGACCCAGCCGATGT
>JBEPVP010000282.1:0-3443 GCA_041690935.1 Rhodanobacter sp. | reverse complement strand
GGAAAGAACTCCGCGCGCGCCGCATCGGTCTGTTTCAGTGCGGCCTCGATCTGCCAGCGGCTGGCAGCGATGTCGGGTCGGCGTGCGATCAGGTCCAGCCCGGCATCGGCCGGCACGCCGCGTTCGACCACCGGCAGCGGCCGCAGCTGGAGCTCGGGCAATTGCGCCGGCGCCACGCCCATAAGCGAAGCGAGGGCGGCCCGGCGGATTTTTGCCGAGCCGTCGAGTGCCGCGCGCATCTCGCGCACGGCGGCCAGTTGTGCCCGGGCCTTCTGGGCTTCATCCGGCAGGTCGATACCCTGCTGCACGCGCAGCTCGGCGATATGCGTGAACTGTTGCTGCGTCGCCAGCAGTTGATCGGTCAACTGCAGGCGCGCCTGATCGGCCTGCCAGCCGAAATAGGTGTCGGCCACCGCGTACTGGATCGCCAGCGCGGCTGCACTGCGCTGCGCCTTGGCGGCGTGAGTCTGGTCCAGCGCTGCTTCGACGGTTGCGCGCTTCTTGCCCCACCAGTCGAAGTCGTATTGCAGCTGCACGCCGAGGTCAGCCTGGTTGTACCAGGTGAAGCCGAGGAACTGGCTGGGGATCAGGCCGTGCTCGCTCAGGCGCGTGCGCGCTACCTGCGCATTGCCGTTGACCGACAGACCGAGTTGGGCGGCGGCGAGTCGTGCCGACTGATCGGCGTTCTGCACGCGACTCTGTGCCAGCGCAAGATCCGGCGACTGCCGCATCGCGCGATCCATCAGCTCATCCAGTTGCGGGTCGTCGTACTGGCGCCACCACGATGCGGCCGGCCATCCGGCACGGGTCGGAGCCTGCAGGCCGGCCAGTGGCACGTCGTCACGCAGCGAGGGCGCGCCGAGTTTTGTCGGTACAGCGGCGCAGGCGGCCAGCGCCAGCGCGCCCGCCACGGCCAGCGCCGCGCGGCCACGCAGCAGGGCATGCTTCATCGGGGCTTCCTTCATGGCTGGGTGCCTTCGCTCAACTGGTCGAGGTTGTGGGCCAGCTTGCGCAGCAAACGGCTGAGGTTGCGTTTGTCGTTGTCGTTGAAGTCCGCAAACATGGTGGCGACGCGGGGAAACATCGGCGGCAACATTTTCTGCACGAAGCGTCGACCGGCCGGGGCGATGCGGATCAGCACGCGGCGGCGATCCTCCTCGCTGGCCACGCGGGTGATCAGGCCACGTTTGACCAGCGCATTGGCGATGCGCGTCATGTTGGTGGCGCCCTGCGTGGCGTACTCGCACAGCTCACCGGGCGTCGACGTACCGTCCGGGCGGCTGTACAGGATCATCAAGGTGAGAAATTCGCTGTGGTTGAGCTTGTGCGGCTTGAGCTTGAATTCGAGTTCCTGCTCGAGACCGCTGCCAACCATCAGCATCAGCCGGCACAGCCGGGCTTCGGCGGCGGGCATCTGGGGGATGATCTGGCTCACCCTGCTGATGCCCTCGTCCATCATCGTGATGCAATTCGTCAGGTGCGCCATTTCACTGCTTCATATTTCATCAGTGAAGTAAAAGATAGCAAACGAACGACGGCCTGCGCAAGCCGCGTCTGGCGAACTGCATGCGTGAAGATCGCACTCGTTGAAGAGCGCGTTCAGTTGCCGCGTGGATCCAGCCCGAACAGGCGCCGCGCGTTGGCGCTGGTGGCGGCGGCCACCTCCGCTTCCGGCTCGCCGCGCAAGGCCGCGACGCAGCGCAGGACGTCGGCGACCCGTGCCGGCTCGTTGCGCGTGCCGCGGTGGTCGGCGTCGGGCTGATCCGGGGCATCGCTTTCCAGCAACAGGAATTCGATCGGCATCCGCGCCACGAGGCGGCGCAGTCGCTGCGCGCGCGGGTAGGTCACCGGGCCACCGATGCCCAGATGAAAACCGATGTCCCACAAGTGCTGCGCCTGCTGCGCGCTGCCCGAGAAACTGTGCACCACGCCGCGCAATCCACCGGTGCGACGCAAGGTCAGGCTGACTTCCTCCAGCGCGCCGCGCGCATGCACGATCACCGGCAGGGTCCGTTCACGGGCCAATTGCAGTTGTCGCCGGAAAAAGTCCCGTTGCAGCTCGTGATCGTTACCTTCCACATGGAAATCCAGACCGATTTCGCCGACGGCAACGACGTTTTTGTCATCCAGCCATGAAGACAGCGCGTCCACATGTTCAGGCACATGCTTGCGCAGAAACATCGGATGCAGCCCGAAGGCGGGATGCAGGCAGCTGTGTTGGGCGCAGAGCGCCCGGATGCGCGGCCAGCTGTCGGCGTCCACAGCCGGCACGATCATCGCGCCGATGCCGGCTTGCCCGGCGCGCTTGATCACGGCGTCGCGATCCAGGACAAACGCCGCATCATCGAGATGGACGTGGCTGTCGACCAGTGTTGGGGTATTGAGCATTTTGTGCACTGACAGAGGGTTCCGTTAGTTCGACGTGACGATAATGCAACGAGCTAGCTCCGATTCAGTTACATACCGGTTCAATGGCGACGCAAACCCCTGCACGGGAGCAACTCGCGCCCGACAGCGATGCAGCTTACAAACAGAGGAGGTTCGTGATGAACAGATTGATGGTCAATGTACTCAATGTCGCTATCGCTGCGACGCTCGCGACAGGCCTCGCCGCATGCAACCGTAGTGCGAATGCGGATGCCGGCACTGCCAACGGTAGCGCGGCGCTTGATGCGAGTGGCGGCAGCGCGGACGCGGGGGTCAAGTACGCCAAGGTCGTCAGCGTCGATCCGGTGCGTTCGACCGCGAACCATCCCCGCGAGGTCTGCCATGACGAGACCGTGACCCATTCCGCCCCGCCGAAGGATCAGCACCGGATTGCCGGTACCGCGATCGGCGCGGTGGTGGGCGGACTGGTCGGCAATCAGGTCGGCGGCGGCAAGGGCAAGACCCTGGCCACGGTGGCTGGCGCCGTCGGCGGCGGTTATGCGGGCAATCGCATCGAAGCCAGCCGTCAGCAGCCGCAAGTGACCTCCTCCGTGGAGCGCAAGTGCAGCACCGTCAACAACACCAGCACCAAGATCGTCGGGTACGACGTGCGCTATGTCTACAACGGCGTTACCCGCACGGTGCGGATGGACCACGATCCGGGCGACAAGGTGCAGGTGCAGGAAGGTGTGACGGCTGTATCCGACGCTCGCTGAACCGACCCATTGAAAGGAGTGACCGCATGAATGCACCGACTGGAAAATTTGCCCTGGCTGCCGCGATGACGGCGGGCCTTGCCCTGGCCGGCTGCGCCACTGCGCCGTATGGCAACAGCGGCAACTACAACCGCGGCTATCAGGGACAGCAGAACGGCTACGGCAATCAGAACACGCGTTGCCAGAGCTGCGGGGTGGTGCAGGACGTACAGCAGGTCCGGATCGATGGCAGCAACGGCAACGGCGGCACGCTCGGTGCGATCATCGGTGCGGTAGCCGGTCTGTCACTTATACACATCT
>JBEPVP010000281.1:0-3533 GCA_041690935.1 Rhodanobacter sp. | reverse complement strand
CGCTTGTCCCCTGAACCATCACGACTTTTCCGCTAGAATCGGCGTTCCGCCCGCAATGGGCTGCATTCAAACGAGTGATGAACGACGACCCTGGCAGTACCAGCGGCCCGGCACACCGCACCTGGTGGGACCGGCTGGGCCACATGTTCTCCGGCGAGCCACGCAACCGCAGCGAACTGCTGGAAGAGTTGCGCTCCGCCCAGACCAACGGACTGCTTTCCGTCGACACCCTCACCATGGTCGAGGGTGCGATCAAGGTCACCGAACTGAGCGTGGACGACGTCATGGTGCCGCGCGCACAGATCGTCATGCTGGCGGCCGAATCACCGTTACCCGACATTCTCGCTGCCGTAGTCGAATCCGGCCACTCGCGTTTTCCGGTGCACGGCGACGACAAGGACGAAATCCTCGGCATTCTGCTGGCCAAGGACCTGTTGAAGTTTTTCGGCGCCGCGGAACATTTCGATATCCGCGCGATCCTGCGTCCGGCCGTGCTGATTCCCGAATCGATGCGCCTGAATGTGCTGCTGGAAGAGTTCCGCCTGTCGCGCAACCACATGGCGCTGGTGGTCAACGAATACGGCGGCGTCGCTGGCCTGGTCACCATCGAGGACGTGCTCGAACAGATCGTCGGTGAGATCGACGACGAGCATGACGACGAGGAAGAACCCAAGCTGATGCACGAACAGCCCGGCGGCGACTGGCTGGTCAGCGCACTGACCCCGATCGAGGATTTCAACGAGCAGACCGACGCCGATTTCTCCGACGAGGAATACGACACCGTCGGCGGCATGGTCACCTCCGAATTCGGCCATCTGCCCGAAGTGGGTGAAGAGGTCCGCATCGGCGACTACCTGTTCCACGTCACCGAAGCCGATGACCGCCGCGTGCAACAGTTCCGCGTAGTGCGGCAATAGGCCATGACGTGCGCGCCTCGTAGGGCGGGCACTGCCCGCCCTACGAAGCGGTTTCCTTCGCGCATTCCCACCAAAGATGGGCCGCATGAACCTGATCAGCCGCAACCTCCTGCTCCTCGTGCTGCTGACGCTGACAATGATCGCGCCAGCGCACGCCAGCATCGCCAATGCCCCTGGCGCCAACCTCGAGGTGTCGCTGATCACCTATGGTCCTGGTGAAACCTACTGGGAGCGCTTCGGCCACGACGCGATCGAATTGCGCGACAGCGTCTCGGGCGAGGCGGTCAACTTCAACTACGGCGTGTTCGATTTCAACGAGGCGAACTTCTTCCTCAACTTCGCGCGCGGCCGCATGCACTACCTGATGGATGCCGCGCCCAGCGCGATCGACGAAAGCTTCTATGTCGAAGCCGGCCGCTCGGTCACCCGCCAGCGACTGGCTTTCAGCGCCGACCAGGCCGCCGCGCTGCGTGATTTTCTGCTGTGGAACCTGCGTCCGGAAAACGCCGGCTACAACTACGACTACTACGCCGACAACTGCACCACCCGCGTGCGCGACGCGCTGGACAAGGCGCTCGGCGGCGTGATGAAAGTCCAGCTGACCGCCCGCCCCGGCGGCATGACCTACCGCCAGCAGACCGATCGCCTGATGAGCGCGCAACCCTGGCTGATGCTGGTGATGGATCTGGGTCTGGGGCCGTATGCCGACCAGCCGCTCAACGCGTGGCAGGAAAGTTTTCTGCCCGAAGTGCTGCAGACGCAACTGCGCGGGATACGCATCGACGACGGCCACGGCGGCTTGCAGCCACTGCTGCGGGGCGAACAGCTCGTCTCGCCGAACCGACTGGAAGTGCCGCCGACCAGCGCGCCCGACCTGCGTCTTCCGCTGGCGCTGGCCGGCTTGTTGCTGGCGGTGCTGATCGTGCTGGCGCGACGCGGCTGGCCGACCGGCTACGCGCTGCTTGGCACGTTGTTCCTGCTCTGCGCCGGCATCATCGGACTGGTACTGCTGGCATTGTGGACGCTGACCACCCACCGCTCGGCGTGGGCCAACGCGAATCTGCTGCTGTTCAACCCGCTCGCGTTCCTGCTGCTGCCGACGCTGTGGCGCTCGCGCCGCGGCTTCGCCGCCTCGCGTTTCATGGATGGCTTGATCGCGCTGCAACTGCTCGCCATCGTGATCGCCGTCCTGCTGCACCTGCTGCCCGGCACCGTGCAGCAAAACCAGCCGTGGCTGCTGTTCGCGCTGCCATGCTGGCTCGCCCTGGCGTGGAGCCTGCGTCGCAACCGCTGAGTTCAGCGCTATGCAATTGCCCCACCTTCGGGCGCGGGGCATGATGCGCGAATGAATCTGATCACGCCGCCATCGCCGATCGCACCATCGCCCACCGACCAGCCGATGGTGGTCAACTGCATCGCCTATCGACAGGACGGAACCCGCATCGGCGAGGTCACCCTGGACGCGATCAGTGATGTGCTGGCGCAGCCGGATACGTTCGTCTGGGTCGGTCTGCATGAACCGGACGAGGATCTGCTGCTGAAGCTGCAGGAGGAATTCGGTCTGCACGATCTGGCAATCGAGGATGCCCATGCCGCCCATCAGCGCACCAAGATCGAGCAGTACGGCGACTCGCTGTTTCTGGTGGTGCAGACCGCCCAGCTGATCAACGGCCACCTCGCCTTCGGCGAAACGCACATCTTCTTCGGCCCGCGCTACCTGGTGACCGTACGCCACGGCGCATCCCTGTCGTACGCACCGGCGCGGCGCACCTGCGAGCACACCCCGGAACTGCTGGCGAACGGCCCCAGCTACGGGCTGTATGGCGTACTCGACTTCATCGTCGACAACCTGCTGCCGATCGTGCGCGACTTCCGCGAAGAACTGCAGCAACTGGAACAGGACATCTTCGCCGAGACCTTCAAGCGCAGCACCGTGCGGCGGCTGTACGACATGCAGCGCGACCTGATGACGCTGCGGCTCGCGGTGGCGCCGCTGCAGGACATCATCAACCAGCTGGTACGGCTGCATCCGGGCCTGATCCCGGATGAGCTGCGCGCGTATTTCCGCGACGTCTACGATCACGTATTCAGGGTCAACGAATCGATCGGCGCGATGCGCGAAATGCTGGCCGCCGCCATCAGCGTCAACCTCTCGCTGGTCAGCTTCGGCCAGAACGAGGTGATGAAGAAGCTCGCCGGCTGGGCCGCCATGCTGGCCGCCCCGACTCTGCTCACCAGCTGGTACGGCATGAACTTCCAGCACATGCCCGAACTCAGCAAGCCGTGGGCCTACCCCGCGATGATCACCGTGATGGTTTTCGTCGTTGGCGGCATCTATCTGGGACTGAAACGGGCGAAGTGGTTTTGAACTGATCCGCACGTCGATCGCCTTCTTGAAGAAGTGGCCTAAGCCGCGGCCAGCTCGCAGAATGTCCAAGGACCCGTAGTGACATGTCGCCTTGCGATCGCGGCCGAGGTCGCTCCTACGGGGCGCGAGCAAAAAAAACGGCGGCCCGGAGGCCGCCGTTTTCATTGCTCGGAAGTGCTCAGTTCGACGGCGTTTTCGGAGCGTCCCTGGCCGTCCACTTCTTCAACCAGCCATTGACCGCATCGTGC
>JBEPVP010000280.1:0-3539 GCA_041690935.1 Rhodanobacter sp. | reverse complement strand
GGACTGGGTGGCGCGGGACTGCTGCAGGTGGTCGCGCAGCTCGGGCAAAGTGGATGGACAGAGAATCGGTAGCAATCAGATGTTCAAGGCGTGCTGCGCCTGTCCGGCTCCCGCGCCAGCCGCTTGACGGCGGCCGTGGTGCCGGCTTTGACGCTGTCGAACAGGGCGATGGGAAAGCCTTCGGGCAGGCGCTCGGCCACGGCATCGAAAGCAGACGGGGTGCGTTCGATGAGGTCGGCGATGATCGGCTCGACGCCTTCAGCGAGGCCAAGACTCGCGGCCATCGTTACCCAGTGCCAGCGATGGATGTCGTGCAGGACGTAGTGCCGGTTCCGGCTTTCCACAGCCATCGCGAGGCGGCTGTTGCGCGGGTCGAACTGGTGGGCCTTGCGACCCTGGACCGGGTAGGTGGAGAGAATGTCGTACAGCGGGGTGAGCTGGTACCGGCCGCCGGCCAGCAGACGCAGGCTGAAGTTCTTGGCGTGGCCATCCGTGGCGGCCAAGGCCCAGAACAGCAGCTGGGTGCGGAAGAAGTTGGCGCGATCCACGGCGGCGTGTTCGGAGCCGCGCAGAATCTCCAGGATCGAGCGGATGCCCGGACCACCGTCGCTTTCGTATTTCTGCGTCGGCGGCAGTCCGCTGGCCTGGCAGAAATCTTCCTGCGGGATACGCAGCCAGTACTTGCCACCAGCGGCACGCCGACGATCGAAACGCTCGACGATGAGCGCTTTCTGATCCTCGAACTGGCCGATCTCGACGCGAGCGACGGGCAAGCCGTACGCACGCACCAGTTCCATGCACAGCCATTCCAGTTCGAGCGACAGGCGCATGTCGGCATGCACGTTACCCACCAGGCCGAGTGGCAATTTGAAGATGTGGGTGGAGGGGGTCGCACCGTGCGGAATGCACCAGCGTCCCTTGTGGCGCAGCAGTGCGGTTTTTTCCTGTGCTCCGGCGATGGACAGCCGAAAAGCATCGTCATCCGGCGCCTCGCCGGGTTGGCGGGATACCGTGGTGTTGCGCAGCACGTTGGCTACGCCGGCTTCATTCAGCGGGGTTGCCTCGATGCGGCGAATGTCCCCGGGATCAGCCCCTGCCGGTACCAACTGGATGGCGCCCACGCAATCGCGACCGATCGCGGCAAGCAGATCGAACGGAGCGATCGAGCGCGCGTTGTAGCGTTCGCGCAACCGCTGCAGGATGCGCTCGTTGTCGGGGATCAGGTTCTCGAAGTACGCAGTCACCTTGTCGCCGCGCAGCGACAGGTTCTCGCCGTGGCGGCCGTGCGCGCGGCTGAAAGGCAGCGACAGCGACAGTGGGCGCCCCTCGGCCGAGTCGATCCAGCCGGGGTTGTAGGTCAGCCGGTCGGCGACTCCCTTGGGCCGCTCCCAGCGACCGACGTGGACGCCATTCATCCAGATATCCAGCGCCGGGGTGCGAGCCATGACTACCATTCCATCTTGGCTGGAGACTCGGCGACACCGGCGGATTTTTCCTGCAGCACCAGCTCCAGGCCGAGCACCTGGCACAGCCGGTGGATACGCTCGAACGAGGCTTTGGCGGCACCGTTTTCCAGCTTGGAAACCGCCTGGGCCGTGATGCCCAGCTGTTTCGCGATGTTGGTTTGGGTGAGGCCACGGCTCAGGCGGGCGCCGCGTAGCACGTCGCCCAACTGGGCAGGAAGGCGGATGGGCATCTGGCGCATGGTTCAACCTCTGGGTTGAAATAACGCAATTCACTCTACAGGTTGATTCACGGCATTTCAACTTATACGTTGAATCCGGTTGCCTCAGCGTCGATCGGCCATGCTCAGCGCCACTGCCTCGGCCACCTTGATGCCGTCAACCGCGGCGGAGAGGATGCCGCCGGCGTAACCGGCGCCCTCACCGGCGGGGTAGAGGCCGCGGGTGTTGAGGCTTTGCAGGCGGTCGTCGCGCTTGATCCGCACCGGCGAGGAGGTGCGGGTCTCGACACCGGTGAGGATGGCGTCGTGCATGGCGTAGCCGCGGATCTGCCGTTCGAACGCGGGCAGCGCCTCGCGGATCGCGGCGATCGCGTAGCCGGGAAGGAGGCTGTCGAGGTTGCCCAGCGTCACGCCCGGCTGGTATGACGGCTGCACGTCGCCGAACGCATGCGAGGCGCGGCCGGCGAGGAAGTCGCCGACCAGCTGCGCCGGTGCGCTGTAGTTTTCGCCGCCGAGGGTGAAGGCGTGACTTTCCAGCGCGCGTTGCAGGGCGATGCCGGCGAGCGGGCTGGGCTGGCCGTTTTCGAGCCGGTCGTCGTACGGCGCGAAGTCGGCCGGCTCGATGCCGACCACCACCGCGGCATTCGCATTGCGCTCGTTGCGCGAGTACTGGCTCATGCCGTTGGTGACCACGCGGCCGGGCTCGCTGGCGGCGGCGACCACGGTGCCGCCGGGACACATGCAGAAGCTGTAGACCGAGCGCCCGTGGCCGGCATGGGCACCCTTGCAGTGATGTACCAGCTTGTAGTCGGCCGCGCCGAGCAGCGGATGGCCAACCTGCGCGCCGAAGCGGGCGCGGTCGATCACCGATTGCGGATGCTCGATGCGGAAGCCGATCGAGAACGGCTTGGCCTCCAGGTACACGCCGCTGGCGTGCAGCATCTCGAACGTGTCGCGCGCGCTGTGGCCAACCGCCAGCACCACGTGATCGGTGTGGATCTGCTCGCCGCTTGCCAAGGTCACGCCACGTATTTGCTTTTGGCCGTCCAAACCCTGCTCGAGAAGCAGCTCGTCGACACGGCTGCTGAAACGGATCTCGCCACCCAGCGACTCGATCGTGGCACGCATGTGCTCCACCATCGTCACCAGCCGGAACGTGCCGATGTGCGGCTTGCTGACGTAAAGGATTTCCTCCGGCGCGCCGGCCTTGACGAATTCGGTGAGCACCTTGCGGCCGTGGTGCTGTGGGTCGCGAATCTGGCTGTACAGCTTGCCGTCGGAAAACGTGCCGGCGCCGCCCTCGCCGAACTGCACGTTCGATTCCGGGTGCAGGTTGCGCTTGCGCCACAGATCCCAGGTGTCCTTGGTGCGCTCGCGCACTTCCTTGCCGCGGTCGAGGATGATCGGGCGAAAGCCCATCTGCGCCAGGATCAGCCCGGCGAACAGGCCGCACGGGCCGAAACCGATCACCAGCGGGCGTCGTGGCGCCGGCGTCGGCGCCTTGGCCACGAAGTGATAGCTGGTGTCGGGCGTGGGCTGGATGTGCGGGTCATCGACGAAGCGCCGCAGCAGCTCGGCCTCCTGCGTGGTGTCGATATCCAGCGCGTAGATCAGCATGATTGCGCCGCGCTTGCGCGCATCGTGGCTGCGTTTGGCCACGGTATGGCCGGTCAGCGCCGCCGCTTCGATATCCAGCCGTTTGAGGATGGCGGCGGTCAGCGCGGCCTCGCTGTGATCCAGCGGCAGCTTGAGGTCGGTCAGTCGCAGCATGGGCCAGCTATCCGGAACAGCGTGAGGTCAGACGCCGGATTTTCGCAGATATCGCGCTGGCGATGCCGCATGACCTTTTTGCAGG
>JBEPVP010000279.1:0-3620 GCA_041690935.1 Rhodanobacter sp. | reverse complement strand
CTGGTCGACGGCTGGTCGCTGGTGGCGGGCAGCCTGGTGCAGAGCTACGGGGGGTGAGTGGAGCTTAAGGCCCCAAATGACGGATCCAGCGAAGCGCCCTTCCCTTTCAACGGCGGAACGAATGAATTTTTAGGTGGCGGAAATGATGTGGTCCGAGACGTCGACGCGCCTGAGGTAAAAGCCCAGTATGAGGCCATGTTACTGATGCGCAGCCACAAAAGTTAGCTTCCCCCCTACTTGGGACAAACGCGGCCAATCATCCCGGGATGCCTTCCCGCACCCGCACTATCCGGATTGACTAGCGTCTGACGCCCCGCCCATAATCCCTCACGCGAGGGTACGCACGCACGCCCACGCATCGATCAATAAAAACAGCAAGAGTCGTGACGGCTTAACTGCACAGGCGGGGAAAAGGGCTTGGCGGCATCGCGGCGTCCCATGTTCGGCGAGCAACAGCGTTTCATGCTGCTCCTGATTGCGCCGGCCGCGCTCCTGATGCTGCTGTTCCAGGTGGTGCCGATCGCGATCGGCGCCAATGCCAGCTTCCGCAACTGGGCGCTGTACAATCCGAAGAAGACCTGGGTCGGCCTCGACCACTATGCCGCCGTGATCTCGGATCCGGCGTTCCTCTATGTGGTGCTGCCCAACACCTTCATGTTCATGATCCTGAGCGTGGCCGGCGCGCTGGTGACGGGCCTGGCACTGGCGCTGCTGCTCAATCGCCCGTTCCGCGGCCAAAAGCTGGTGCAGACGGTGCTGCTGGTGCCGCTGATGGTCGCGCCTGTGGTCGCCGCCATCATGGTGCGCTGGATCTTCAACGACCAGTTCGGCATCGTCAATGCGGTGCTGGAAGCCATCGGGCTGGAGGGCCAGCCGTGGCTGGTGCAGCGCTGGAGCGCGTTCGGCATCATCCTGCTGACCGACATCTGGCTGTGGACCCCGTGGTTCACGCTGCTGTTGCTCGCCGGCCTGCAAAGCCTGCCGAAGGAGCCATTCGAGGCGGCCGCGATCGACGGCACCACGAGCTGGCGTGTGTTTCGGTTCCTGACCGTGCCGATGCTGCGCCCTGTCATCGTGGTCTGCGTGGTGATCCGCGCCATCGACGCCTTCCGCACCTTCGATATCGTGTGGACCCTGACTGGCGGCGGGCCGGGCCGCTCGACCGAACTGTTCAGCCTCTATGCTTACGTCCACGCCTTCCTGAACCTCGATCTCGGCCGCGGTTCTGCGGCGGCGATCATCGGCGGTCTCATCATCCTCGTCATCGGCGTGGCGCTGTATCGCCTCGTCGACCGCGTCGCAAAGGCCTGACTCGATGCCGATGGTGAGACGCCCCGATTTCCTGCCCGATCTGCCGCCATGGAGCCGCAAGACGCTGTTCGCGCTGGCCATGTTTGGCATCTGCTTCGCCTTCGCCTTTCCGGTGCTGTGGCTGATCCTGACCTCGCTGCGGCCGGAGTCCGGCGTCTACTATGTCCACCGCGGCACCGAGTTCACGCTCGGCAATTTTGCCGAAGTGCTGCGCGAGCAGCGCCTCATTGAGGCCTTTATCAACAGCGCGCTGATCTCGACGCTGGCCACCGTGTTCTCGCTGCTGGTGACAGTATCGAGCGGTTACATGCTGTCGCGCTTCACCGGGCCTGCGTCGCGGATCTGGTTCGGCACCATCTATGTATTCCGCTGCGTACCCTACATCTCCTGGGTGTTGCCGCTGTATTTCGTTACCCAAAGCTGGGGCATCTACGACACTTACCCCGGACTGCTGCTGCCGCATGTAGCGGTGCATATCTGCTTCTTCTCGTGGCTGATGAAGGGCTTTTTCGACGGCATCGATCCGTCGATGGAATACGCCGCCATGATCGACGGCTGCACGCGATGGGGTGCTTTCATCCGCGTCGCCGTGCCCTCGGCGCTGCCGGCGATCTCGGCGCTGGCGGTGCTGTGCTGGCTGTTCACCTGGAACGAATTCCTGTTCGCGCTGATCCTGACCGGCAACCGGGTGCCGATGATCACGGTTGTCATGGCGCAATTCGTCACTGAAATGGGAACGCGCTGGAATCTGATGGCGGCGACCGCGGTGATGGCGCTGGGCCCGGCGTTCCTGCTGGCGCTGTTCGGCCAAAAGTATGTGATCAGGGGTTTGCGCATTTAACGACAACAACCGACACAAAAACGAGGGAGGCAAGCTATGCGGCGACTGACAAAATGGGCGATGGCGGCGACGGTGGCCATGGCGGCCGCGGGACCCGCTGCCGCGCAGGTGACTGAACTGCGGATCGGCTACCAGCCGAGCCCGATCCAGGACGCCTCGATTGCGATGTTCGAGACCTGGGGCGCCAAGAACAATGTCAAGATCGTCAAGGTGCCGAACTCCTACGGCGTCTATGTCGAGAAAATGACGGCGTCGCTGACGTCGAACGCCGATCAGTACGATGTGATCTGGCACAATGACGATTGGGGCCAGCTCTGGGCGCACTTGCTGGAACCGACCGATGATATCGATGCCAACAAATATGCCGAGAAGTGGGGCATGGCGCCGCTCGTGTTCGGCAACGCGCAGGGCCAGAACACCGTGGTGCCGATGGGCCAGACTTTCAGCGTGTTCTTCTACCGCTCCGACCTCGTCAAGCCGGAGGAAGTGCCGAAGACGCTGGAACAACTCGTCACGGCCAGCAAGAAGCTGCAGGCCGACGGCAAGGTCAAGTTCGGCTATGTCGGCGGCATGGCGATGAACCACAGCTGGTTCAGCTGGTTCTGGTCGATGTGGGGCAACAATTGCGACGTGCTGATGCCGGCCTATGAACGCGACAACAAGGTGCTCGCGGCCAACGGGTGGAAGTCGGGCATGACCGAGCCCTGCATGCAGCAGACCGTCGAGTACTGGTGGGATGCCATCAACACCCACAAGATCTCGCCGCGCGGCATGCCGGCCTACGACCGCAACGAAGCCAACGCCATCTTCATGGCCGGCGACGCCGCGTTCACCGTGGCGGACTCACTGTGGTGGGGCACCTTCAACGATCCGGCCAAATCCAAGGTCGCCGGCAAGGTCGCGGCGGCTCGCTTCCCGCTCGGGCCGAACCGGGCTCCAAAACCGTTCGCCTGGGACGACATCTGGGGCTGGGCGATCCCGAAGTCGATCGCGCCGGAGCGCAAGAAGCTCGCCAAGCAGATGCTGCAGGCGATGATGCTCGACGAGGAAGGCCAGACCAAATTGTTCAAGGCGACCGGCGCGCCGCCGCCCAACACCACGTTCTGGCCCAAGATCGCGGCGGCCGATCCCTTCATGGCGCTGTTGAAGGAATCGGTGCTGGATTCCCCGGACAAGGTGCGCGGCGCCTATTACTTCCCGCAATGGCCGGCCGTGCACAAGGCATTCAACGACACCGTCACCAAGGCAGTCACCGGCAAGCGCGAGGATATCGCGAAGGTGCTCGCTGAAGGCGCGCCGATCGTGAGCAAGGCCGCGCAATAGACGAGACAGAAAAGCCCGCCGCGTGCGCCGCGGCGGGCTTTTCTTCGAACGGCAACAAATTCAGCTACGGCGGGGCAATGGCAGCGATCACACTCAGCAAGCTCAACAAGCATTATGGCTCGCTGTTCCACGCCGTAAAGGACGT
>JBEPVP010000278.1:0-3622 GCA_041690935.1 Rhodanobacter sp. | reverse complement strand
ACCGGCTGGCCCAGCGCCGGGCGGCCACGCCAGGCAACCAGCGCCAGCGTGGTCAACGAGGCGCGCTACCTGCGTGAATTCCTGCGCTACGCGGCCACCGTGCACATGCCGTACAACGTGATCGAGGCGTTCGACCAGCCGTGGAAGCGCGCGCAGGAAGGCACCGCCGGCGGCTACTGGGGCATCTTCGACGCGCAGGCGCGGCCGAAGTTCGCGATGCAGGGTCCGGTGATCGAGGAGCCGCGCTGGTGGGCCGGCTGGCTCGCCGGGGTGGTCGGTGCCGTGGTGTTTGCGCTGGTCGGCGCGTTTCGGCGGCGCTGGCAGGGCTGGCGCGGCTGGGCCGCGCTGCTGCTGGCCGGTGTCGCCAGTGGCTGCGCACTGGCTTGGCAGTACCGGCAGATGCTGTTCGCCTGTCGCGATGGCTGGGAGTGGACAGTGTCGCTCACCGCCTGCGGATGCGCACTGCTCACCGCGCTGCTGCTGGCGCGCCGGATCGCCACAAGGCTGGCCGGTGTCATGCCGCCTTCTGCGCCGGGTTGGTGGCGGCTGGGATGGTTGTTCGCGCTGGCGTTCTACGATTTGCTGTTGGTGTTCGACGGGCGCTATCGGGATTTCCCGCTGGGTCTGTTCCTGCTGCCGTGCGCCGGATATGCGCTGACTCGCTGGCTGTCCGATCGGCGCGAGCGCGTGAAACCTTTGCTGGAGGAACGCTTCCTCGCCGCCTGGCTGCCGCTGCTGGCGGCGTTCGTGCTGGTGCAGGAGAACGGCATTACGCCGGTGGCGTGGCTATGGCTGGGAGTGAACCTGCTGCTCGCCGTGCCGGTGCTGATCGACTGGCGCAACGCACGCGCGCGCCTGCAGCCGCAGCAGGCGTAGGCTGCCGAGCAGCAGCGCCAGCGCGCCGGCTTCGACGCAGTACAACTCCAGCGCAAGGACGCCGAGCGCGGCCGCCAGCCAGGCCAGCCCCAGCTGCTTGCGCCACCACGCCAGCAGCGCGGCCAGCAATGCAGCGATACCGTAGACGTTGTGCAGGAACCCCAGCACCAGCGCCTGCCGCCAGCTGCACCACCACGGGCCGAGGCTGCCGCCGCACTGCTGTCCGATCGCGCTGGATTCGATCAGGCCGTAGCGCAGCCACGCCGCGCCCAGCGCCACCGCCAGCAGCAGCAACCACGGCGTGGCCAGGCGCGCCTGCGCCGAACTCACCGGCGCCGACCCTGCGTCGCCTTGCCGCCGACATGCGCCGGCAGCCGGATCTCCGCGGCCAGCGGCAGGTGATCGGAGAACGCCTGCGGCAGCGCCCACATCTTGTCCAGCTGGATCGCCGGCGAAGTGAGAATGTGATCCAGCGCCCGCCGCGGCTTCCAGCTGGGAAAGGTCAGGGTCGACTGCGCCGGTGGCTGCAGGCTGCATTTGGCGAACAGGTGCGCCATCTCCAGGCTGTGCGGCTCGGTATTCAAGTCGCCCATCAGCACCGCGTGCGGAAAGTCATGCAGCAACTCGGCGATGAAGCCGAGCTGACGCGACCGCGCCGGGGCGCTCAACGACAGATGCGCGATTATCACCGCCAGCGCGTTGTCGCCTTCGCCGAACTGCGCCAGCAGCGCGCCGCGGCCGGGGATCCGGCTCGGCAACGGGTAGTCCATCACCGAGTGCGGCTCCAGCCGGCTGATCAGCCCGTTCGCCGAATGCGCCAGCCGCGCCATCGCCCGGTTCGGCTGATGGCTCCAGTACGGCATGCCGGCGGTTTCGGCCAGGTAGCGGGTCTGGTTGAGGAAGCCCGAGCGCAGGCTGCCGGCATCGGCCTCCTGCAGGCCGATCACGTCGAACTGCGGCAGCACCTCGGCGAGGCGGTCGAGGTTGTCCATCTTGCTGCGCCCGGGCAGCACGGCACTGAGGCTGCGGGTGACGTATTCGCTGTAACGCGCCACGCTGGCGCCGGCCAGGATATTGCAGCTCAGCAGGCGCAGGCGGCGCTCGGCAGGTGCGGTTTGGAGAACGGCGGCGGTCATCGCAACACACTGGACGGGAAGGGGGTGCCGGCGCTGATGCTCATGCGCTGCACACTGCGGCAAGCATGATCCAGCGGATGTGAACGACAGGCCTCGCGCCGCCGCAGCCGGCGCCGTGACACGGCTTACTTGCCGGCCAGTTCGCGTTTGACCAGCCACTGCGTCACCGCAATCATTTCGTCAAACGAATGAACCGTGGCCACGCGGTATTTGCCGTCGACCACGATAGTCGGCGTGCCGTCGACCTGCCATTGGCGGATCAACTCCAGATCGCTCTTCAGCTTGGCGGTGGTCTCGGCGGAGGTGGCGATGCGCATGAACTGCGCCCGATCCACGCCTTCACGCGCGTAGAAGTCGGCCAGCTCGTCCATCGAATTGATCGGATAGTTCTGGCCAAACTTGGCGGCGAACAATTCGAGGTGGGTGCGGTCGACCACGCCGAGCTGCTTGGCCGCGTAGTAGGCGCGCGCAAACGGCAGCCACTCGGTGTTGAACGGCGCCGGCAGCAGTTCGAACTTCACGCCCGCCGGCAGCTGCTTGCGCAGCTTCTCGGCGGACGGCGCGAACTGCGCACAGTGGATGCAGCCGTAGGAAAACACCTCGGTCACTTCCACCTTGCCGTCGCTGCCGTAGCGCTGGTATGGGGCGGGCAGGGTCACGTACTCGGTGCCTTCGGTATACGGCGCCGGCGCACCGGATTGCGCGGTGCAGGCACTGGCCAGCAGCAGGCCGGCGGACAGGATGACGACGTGCAGACGGGCGAATCGCTTGAACATGGGGTCTACTCTTCGCAGCGCAGCCATGCGGCTGCCAGTGGGCGGATGAACCGACGTGGTTGAACCGTTACTTGCCGGCGGCTTCCTTCGCCACCAGGTACTGGGTCAGCTCGATCGACTGCGCGAAGCCGCCGGCGGTGATCGGCGTGAAGCGGTACTTGCCGTTGACGATCATGGTCGGCGTGCTGTCCACGCCGTAGGCCTTCATCAGGTCGTCGGCGCGCTTCATCTTCGTGTTGACGGTGAACGAGTTGGCCACGCCGGTGAACTCCTGCGCGGTGACGCCGTACTTGGCATAGAACTTCGCCGCGTCGTCGATCGTGGGCCACGCCGCCTTCGGCTTCAGGTCGCTGGTCTTGAGGTCGTAGCTGGACAGCTCACCGCTCTTCCACACCGCATTGAACATCGCATCGTGAGTCTTGCCGACCAGGTCCAGCGCCTGCGCCGCGTAGAACGCGCGCTGGTACATCGGCCAGTTCTCGTCCGGGCGGAACGAGGCGGCCAGGTAGTTCATCACCGCGTTGGATGGCAGGCTCTTGGCGATCTGGTCGACGGTGGAATGAAAGCCGTTGCAGGCCGGGCAACCGTAAGAGAACACCTCGGTCACCTCGATCTTGCCCGGATAGCTGGTCGGCTGCGCCGGTTCGATCACGAAGTAGTGCTTGCCGGCGACCCACTTGCCGTTGTCCACGAACGGTGCCGCAACTGCTGCCACCGGCGCGGCCGCCCGGGCGGCGTCGGCGCCTGCGGTGGCGGCGCTGTCGGCGACTGCCGGCGTGGCCGCCGTTGCTGCACTGACCGATGCCGTGGTGGCAGCTGCCGCCGGTGTGGCGG
>JBEPVP010000277.1:0-3651 GCA_041690935.1 Rhodanobacter sp. | reverse complement strand
GTCTTGCTCAAGGTGCCACCGCCGGAATGCACCACGTCGCCGTTGGCGACGCCGCCGAGTCCAGTGGCGCCGCTGACCGCTTCGCCCTTGAACATTTCCACGTCGAAATAGAACTGCAGATGTGCCGGCAGGGCCACCCCGAAATACACACCGAACGTATGCGAGCGCTCGGTATCGCCTTGTGGCCGGAGGCTCATGGGGCTGCTGTACGGCGAGTGCAGCGTCGATTGATGCTGGTCAACCAGGGTGTATTGCGCGCCCAGCCACTGCGGCACAAACAACGGCGTGTCGTCGGCACGTGCGGGTGCCGACGGCAGGGTGAGCGCGAGCCACGCGGCTGCGCCAAACAGATGGAATTTTTTCATGCTCATCTCCGTGTACGTCGCACGGAGCGAGTGGATCAGCCAGACAGCGATCCACTCGCGGCCGGGCCGCGAGTATAGGTATCAGGTTGCACCGAAGGCCCTTTGGGCGCAGTCCGGATGCAACTGGCAGGGTCGCTGTCCATGGTTGGTCAGGTCTCGTGGATTTCAGGTGTAAGTGAAGGCGCGCGCATGCTGACGGCGCGGCGTGCTCTAGTCAACACCTGGGGAGGTCACGCCTTTTTTGGTGGTGGATGTCGAGCTTTGTCGAATTTGTTTCGGATGCCTGGTGGGTGAATGAGCCGTCATCTTCACCTGCGCAGATGCTGCGATCAGTCGGCGGCGGTCTTGTCCTTGTACCGACACAGGTCGCGGATCGCGCAGTGCGGGCAGTCCGGCTTGCGTGCCTTGCACACGTAGCGGCCGTGCAGGATCAGCCAGTGATGGGCGTCCTGCTTGAACTCGGCCGGTATCACCTTTTCCAGCTTGTCCTCGACCGCGCGCACGTCCTTGCCCGGCGCCAGTCCGGTGCGGTTGGCGACGCGGAAGATATGCGTGTCGACCGCGATGGTCGGTTCGCCGAACGCGGTGTTGAGCATCACGTTGGCGGTCTTGCGGCCCACGCCGGGCAGCGCCTCCAGTGCCTCGCGGGTGCGCGGCACTTCGCCATCGTGCTGTTCGATCAGCAGCCGGCACAGCGCGATCACGTTTTTCGCCTTGGCGTTGAACAGGCCGATCGTGCTGATGTAGCGCTTCAGCGCGTCCTCGCCGAGCGCAAGAATCGCCTGCGGTGTGTTCGCTACCGGATAGAGCTTCTTCGTGGCCTTGTTGACGCCCACATCGGTGGCCTGCGCCGACAGCACCACCGCGACCAGCAGCTCGAACGGCGTTTGGTAGACCAGTTCGGTGGTCGGATGCGGGTCGAGCTCGCGCAGGCGCGAGAACAGCTCGATCACGTCGGCGCGCTTCATGGCTTCGGCTCCTGCTGTTTCGCCTTGGCGCGCGCCAGCGCAGCCAGCACCGGATTGACCGGCCCGGCGGAAGCGTCCACCGCCGCCTTGCGCACGGCCAGTTCGCTTTCGCGTTCGGCACGCTGGCGGGCCAGCCGCGTCTCCCGACGCTGGAAGTGTTCGCGTGCCGCATCGGCGTGGGCTGCATCGATCTGTTGGGCTGGCATCGGCAGCAAGACGATGCAATCGACCGGGCAGGCTGGCACGCACAGCTCACAGCCGGTGCAGTCGTCGGCGATCACCGTGTGCATCCATTTCGCCGCGCCCACGATCGCATCGACCGGGCAGGCCTGGATGCATTTGGTGCAGCCGATACAGTCGGCCTCGACGATGCGCGCCAGCGTGCGTGGCTTCTCGACGCCGTGCACAGGATCCAGCGGCAGCACGGGCGCCTGTAGCAAGGCGGCGAGCTTTTCGATGCCCGCGGCACCGCCGGGCGGGCATTGATTGATCTTCGCCTCGCCACGGGCGATCGCCTCAGCGTACGGTCGGCAACCGTGATAGCCGCATTGCTCGCACTGCGTCTGTGGCAGCAGCGCGTCGATGCGGTCGGCCAGGCTCATCGCGATATCAGCGGACGGTGGCGCCCGGTCTGGCGCCCTGGTCGGCATCGAGCAGGAACAGGTCGTTGCCACCGTCGCCGGCGGACAGGATCATCCCTTCGGACAGCCCGAAGCGCATCTTGCGCGGGGCCAGGTTGGCGATGAACACCACGTTGCGGCCGATGAGTTTTTCCGGCTCGGCGTAGGCGGCGCGGATGCCAGAGAAGATCTGCCGCGTGCCCAGCGGGCCGGCGTCCAGTTCGAAGCGCAGCAGCTTGTCGGAGCCATCCACGAATTCGCAGGCATTGACCTTGCCGATGCGCAGGTCGAGTCTGGCGAAATCGTCGATACCGATGGTGGTGGGAGTCGGGAGTGGGGAATCCCGCAGGGGGACTTCCTTGCGGTCGTCGGGAATCGTGGCGGCGGGTTTCGCGTTGTCGTTCATGACTTTCTTCCTGGGGCTGGGTGCGGCCTCAGCGGAGGCGCCGAGCGAATCCTTCGATGCCTCGACCATCGCCTCGATGTGTTTGGGGTCGATGCGGGCGAGCAGCGGCTCGAACGCGTTGATGGTGTGGTTGTGCAGGCTGGCGCGGGCATCGTCGAAATCGGCGATCGGTGCGGCCAGGAATTGTTCGGCGGCAGCCACGGTCGCCGGCAGGATGGGTTTGAGCACGCCGGCCAATAGGCGAAACGCGCTCAGGGCGAACGAGCACACCTGGTGCAGCTCCTTGCGCAGGCTTTCGTCCCGGGCCATCGCCCAAGGCGCCCTGCTCGCAATATGGCCGTTGACCAGATCGGCCATCAGCACGAAGCGGCGGGTGACTTCGGCGAAGTCGCCGCTGGCGTAAAGCGCGGCGACGTCATCGTAATGTTCCAGCAAGGTGTTCCACAACGCGGTTTCCTGCGCGCCGAATTGCGGCGCCAGGCGATCGCCGAAAAACTTGTGCACGAAGCCGGCGGTGCGGCTGGCGATGTTCACCCACTTGCCGACCAGGTGCGAGTTGACGCGCTCCTCGAAGGCCTTGAGGTCGAGATCCACGTCGACCGGCGCTTCGCTGAGCATGCTGGCGAAGTAGTAGCGCAGGAATTCCGGATGGATGCCGGCGTCCAGATACGTGCGTGCCTGGATGAAGGTGCCGCGCGACTTGGACATCTTCGCGCCGTTCACCGTCAGATAGCCGTTGACGTGCAGCGCGGTCGGCGTACGGAAGCCGGCGCCGTGCAGCATCGCCGGCCAGAACAGACCGTGGAAATTGATGATGTCCTTGCCGATGAAGTGATGCATCTCGGCGCGGCTGTCGGCGGCGAGGTAGTCGTCGAACTTCAGGTGCTTCTTGTCGCACAGCGCCTTGAAACTGGCCAGGTAACCGACCGGCGCGTCCAGCCACACGTAGAGGAATTTGCCCGGTGCGTCGGGGATCGGGAAGCCGAAGTAGGGCGCGTCGCGCGAGATGTCCCAGTCGCGCAGGCCGCCGTCCAGCCACTCCTTCAGCTTCGCCACCACGCCGCTGTTCGCCACCGGCGTGCCGTGCGTGAACTTGCCGGCGAACCAGTCGCGCAGCAGCCCCTCGAACTTGCCCAGCTCGAAGAAGTAGTGCTCCGAGTCGCGCAATACCGGGGTGGCACCGGACATCACCGAATACGGATTGATCAGGTCAGTGGGTGCGTAGGTGGCGCCGCAATGTTCGCAGTTGTCGCCGTACTGGTCCGGCGTGCCGCAGTTCGGGCAGATACCCT
>JBEPVP010000276.1:0-3659 GCA_041690935.1 Rhodanobacter sp. | reverse complement strand
TGGCCGCCGCCAGATGCGCAAAGATTTCCTCGATGCTGATTTCCGCCTCGTCGCCACAGCCGGCGGCGAAGTTCGCGACCAGCGCCAGGCAGGCGTAGTCCAGCTTCAGCTCGCGCGCCAGCGCCGCCTCGGGCATGCCGGTCATGCCGACCAGATCGCAGCCGTCGCGCTTCATCCGCGCAATCTCGGCGCGGGTTTCCAGACGCGGTCCCTGCGTCGCGCCGTAGCAACCGCCGCCGATCACCGCGATGTCGGCCGCGCGTGCCGCCGTCAGCAGCTGCAGGCGCAGCGATTCGGTATACGGCTCGCTGAAGTCGATGTGCTTCACCTCGGCGCCGTCCATGTCGCAGAAGCTGGTGACGCGGCCGTGGGTGTAGTCGATCAGCTGGTCGGGCACCACGATCACCCGCGGCCCCATGTCGCCACGAATGCCGCCCACCGCATTGACGCCGATCACCCGACGCGCGCCGAGGCTGTGCAGCGCCCACAGGTTGGCGCGGTAGTTGACCCGGTGCGGCGGCAGCGTGTGGCTTTCGCCGTGGCGGGCCAGAAACGCGATGCGCTTGCCGGCGAAATCACCGGTTACCACATCGCCGGACGCTTCACCGTAGGCCGTGTCGACGCGGTGACGGGAAACGTTTTCCAGGCCCGGTAAGTTGTACAGGCCGCTGCCGCCGATGACGGCGAGGTCGATGGGGGCGTGGTCAGGGTGAGGCATCGTGATGATCCGTTCGCAGTTAAAACTAAAAGCGCGAGTCGCCGGCTTTGCTCCCTCTCCTGCGTAGCAGGGGAGGGTTGGGGAGGGGTTGCTCTTGGTCAGGTCAGAGCGGAGCAAGAGCTTTACCCCCTCCCAACCTCCCCCTGCAAGCAGGGGGAGGAGCAAAAGCGTCGGAGCCTGAGGGACACGACGCAAATCAGAATCAGAAAAACGGGTGCTGCGCAGAAGCCACCCTTGCGATTCCCGATGCCCTACTCCCCATTCCCTTCCTTCAACGCATAAATCCCCGGCAGATTGCGACCCTGCTCGTAATAGTCCATGCCGTAGCCGAACACGTAGCGATCGGGCAGCTCGACGCCGTTGAAATCCGACGCGATGCCGTCGACCAGCCGATCATGCCGCTTGGTGCACAGGCTGGCGATCAGCACCTTTTTCGCGCCGCGCGCGTAGCAGTCTTCGCGCACCGCCTTCAACGTGTGGCCCTCGTCGAGGATGTCGTCGACCAGCAGCACCACGCGACCGGCCAGCGGCACGATCGGTTCGCGCAGCCAGTGCAGGTCGCTGCCGGAGGTGGCGCCGCGATAGCGCGTCGCGTGCACGTAGTCGAACTCCAGGTCGGTGCGGATCGCCAACGCGAGCTGACCGGCAAAGATCAGTGCGCCGTTCATCACGGTGAGGAACACCGCGCGCTCGCCGCCCAGCGCGGCATCGATCTGCCGGCCCATGTCGGCGACGACGGTTTCCAGTGTGCTGCGCTCAAACAGCAGATCGGCCTGCGCCAGCGCATCGGCCAATGACGGGATGGGAGTATTCATGCGTTTCCTTGATCGGCGTGCAAGGCCGTGATGCGCGCGACGAATCGGTCGCGCTGCAGGTTGTTGGTGAGACCGTCCCAGCTTGCGCCGAGTGCGCCACGCATGGCCGCCAGCTGCGGCGGCATGGTGGACGCATCGCCCGGCATCGCGGCGATCGCCTCGTCCACCACCTCGGGGAAACAGGCCAGCACCAGGTCGCAGCCAGCGTGCAGATGTGCGCGCACGCGCTCGCCGACGCTGCCGGCCGCACCGGCAGCGGCCATGCTGATGTCGTCGCTGATCACCGCGCCGGAAAACCCCAGTTCGCCGCGCAGGATCTGCTCGATCCATACTTTCGAATAGCCGGCCGGCTGGCGGTCCACCGCCGGATAGATCACATGCGCCATCATCACCGCCTCGACCCGTGCCTCGATGCATTCGGCGAATGGCAGCAGGTCGTCGCGGCGGATCTGGTCGAGCGGGCGCGGATCGATTGCCTGCGCCTTGTGCGTGTCGGTGGCGACCGAGCCGTGTCCCGGAAAATGCTTGAGCACCGCCGCCATGCCGCCGAGATGCATGCCGCGCACGTAGGCCTGCGCCAGTTCGGCGGTGACGGCCGGATCGGCGTGGAACGCGCGCAGGCCGATCGCCGCATTGCCGCGGGCCAGATCGACCACCGGCGCGAAACTGAAATCGACCCCGCTGGCGCGCAGCTCGCTGGCCATCACCCAGGCGTGCTCCTCGGCCAGCCGCACTGCGGCGCCGGGGTCGCGGTCCCAGGCTGCACCGATCGCCGCCAACGGCGGCAGCCGGGTGAAGCCGTCGCGGAAACGCTGCACCGGACCGCCTTCCTGATCGACCGCGATCAGCAGCTGCTCACCGCCGACCTCGCGGATCGATTCGCACAGTGCGATCAGCTGCTCGCGCGACTGGTAGTTGCGTGCAAACAGCAGCACACCGGCGACGCCCGGCGCGGTGAGCCAGCGCTTCTCGTGTTCGGCCAGTTCCAGCGCGGCCACGCCGATCATCAGCATGCGGCATCCTCGGCAGCGCGCTCGGCCGGCGACCACTGCCGGTACGGATGCGCGATCAGGTTGACGTTGTAGTAGCGCGTCAGTGTGCTCACCTCGCGGCCCAGCCACGGTGGCCGTGGAAACGCTGCATCGACCGCGGGCAATTCGACCTCGGCGACGAGGAGTCCGTGGTTGTCGCCATCGAATTCGTCGATCTCGAACAACACCCCATCGACGCGCACGTGGTGGCGGACTTTTTCCAGCACACCGTCGCACAAATCGGCCAGCAGGATCCGCGCATCGACGACCGGTATCGGATAGTCGAACTCCGTGCGGGCGATGCCCGGCGTGGCCGCCTTGATGTTCAGCCAGGCCACGTCACCGGCGAGACGCGCCCGCACCGAGGCGCGCGCAGCGCCAGAGCGCAACGCCTGCGCGCCGACCAGGTAACCCTGCGCGATCGGCTCGCTGTGTTCGATGTTTGCGCGCCAGCTATCGTCGGCGAGCAGGAATTTGCGTTCGATCTCGATGGCCATACGTTTCAGTCGCGCTCGAACAAGGCGATCGATTCGACGTGCGAGGTATGCGGGAACATGTCCATCACGCCGGCGGATTTCAGCTTGAAGCCGTGCTGGTTGACCAGGATGCCGGCATCGCGGGCCAGCGAAGCGGGATGGCAGGAGACGTAGACGATGTGGCGGGTCTGCTTGTGCGGCAGGTATTCAAGCAGCTTGTCGGCGCCGGCGCGTGGCGGATCGAGCAGCAGCTTGTCCCACGGCTGGCGTGCCCAGTCGGCGGCGCGCTGGTCCTCGAACAGGTTGGCCACGTGGAAACTTGCGTTGGCGATGCCGTTGCGCGCGGCGTTCTGTGCGGCGCGTTCAACCAGGCCGTGCTCGCCTTCCACGCCGACTACCTCGGCCACGCGGCGGGCGATCGGCAAGGTGAAATTGCCGAGGCCGCAGAACAGATCCAGCACGCGATCGGTCGGCTGCGGATCGAGCAGCTCCAGCGTGCGCGCCATCATGCGCTGGTTCATGTCGGCGTTGACCTGCACGAAGTCGAGCGGCTGAAACTCCAGCTCCACGTCGGCGATCGCCGCATCGCCGCTGGCAATGTGGAACGCCAGCCGTGGAT
>JBEPVP010000275.1:0-3676 GCA_041690935.1 Rhodanobacter sp. | reverse complement strand
CATTGAGACAGCGTGTCGGCAAGCATCGGCATGTCGGCCGTGTGCCAACGCGTCGAACAACGATGTGGATCGCTGTTCGAGCGCCGCTGCGACCTCTTGCGCGAAAGCTCCGTCGGCATGCGCCGGCGCGGTCATCCCGCCGCGCACACCATGGCGCGCGAGACAGGACCGCGCGAGGCGCAACTGGTCGGAGATGCGCTCTGGCGCCGTCCCATAACTCGGCAGCGTCGCTTTCCAGATCGACGCCGCCGCCATGTGCAGGACGAGGCCGTCGCCGACTTGCATGGCGCCGTCGATTGCCGAAACCCGAGCGCCAACCGAGACGCCAGAAGTTCCGAAGTCTTCGCTGTCGACGATCGCCGTCATCGGCGCGTCATCCATTGCGCGGGATGCGAGCGTGAACAGCTCGCCCGTGGTGCGCTGAAGGTTGATCACGCGGTCGAACACGCTGTGCACTTGCGCGTCGAACACTCCGGCGCTCAGCGCATCCATGAACATCGAATCGATGCTGAGCACTTGCAGCGCAGTGCAGTGCCGCCGTGCCGCCACGCGGGAGTGCCGCGGTTCCGACGCCCCTCTCATGTCAGCAAGGCCATCGACTGCGCCTTGTGCGTGTGGTACAGCGCATTGTCCGGGTCCATCGCAATGGCATTCTCGATCGCAGCGACGGCCTCGCGGTGCCGGCCCAACGAGCGCAGGCTGTTGGCTTTGTGGAAGCTGAAGTCATAGCGCCGTGGCTGCTGCGCGAGCAGCACGTCCATTTCAGCCACCGCTTGCTCGTGGCGACCCAGCTCACGCAGGTAGTTCGATTTGTGATAGCGATGAAATTGCGCTTCGGGTCGCAGCGAGATGGCGGTGTCGAACTCGCGCAGTGCATCGTCGCAACGCTTGGCCATGCGCAAGCAATTGGCGGTGTAGAAATAGAACTCCAACGCCGTCGGATCCAGCGCCAGGGCGCTACGGTATTCGGCCACGGCGGCGTCGAAGTGCCCCGACTCGGCCAGCAGATAGCCGCGGTAGTAGTGCATGTCGAGCGGATCGACATTCTCCGAGCCTGCGACATCTGTCAAAGCATCGCTCGCGGCCTCGTACCGGGCGCCACGGATCGACCGGCGCACACGGTCCAGAAGCGTCGCCCCGAACAGGGGGCCGTCCTGCGCTGCTGCGAAAATTTGCAGCACGCGATGTTGCCCGAGCGTTTGCGCGTGCATCAACGCCGAATGACCATCGCGGTCAGGCAGATGCAAGTCGGCTCCCGCGGCAACCAATGCGGCAATCACGTCGCCGTACAAGCGACCACCATCGCCCAGGATCACTGCCTCCAGCAGTGCCGTCCAGCCGAGCATGTTGACGTGATCGACGGCGACGCAGGCGTCGAGGCAGACGTGCACCGTTCTCAGGTATCCCTTTTCGCTCGCAGGAAGCAAGGTGGTGCCACCGAACCGATTGGCGCTGCCGAGATCGGCACCAGCGTCGATCGTCGCGCGCAGAATCTGATGAAAGCCGTTCGCACCGGCGCACAGATACGGCGTCAACTGCGTGGCGTCGCGTGCGTTCACGTCGCTGCCGGCATCGATCAGGCGCCGCGCGATGGCAAGGTTGTTGGCCTGCACCGCCACCATCAACGCCGTCGCCCCGCGCGCATCCTGGTGACCCACCGGTGCACCTTCGCGCAGCAGGCGCTCGACCGCGGCCTCGTCCTGCGCGCAGGCCGCCGCCAGCAATGCGACGCCTTTGCCTGCGGTGTCGACCGGCGGTGGTTGCAGATGAGGCGAGCTCATTCGCCGGCGGCGCGCAATGCATCGAGCATGTGGCGCGAGTGAGTCACGAAGCCGAAACCCTTCTTGACGTTGAACAAGGTGGCCTGCGTGCAGTAGTCGGGGGAACTGGTCGCGCAGCAGTCTTCGATCAGCACGCAGCCATAACCCAGAAAATTGGCGTCCTGCAACGAACACAATACGCATTGGTCGGTATTGACGCCGGTGAACAGCACCGTCCTGACGCCCAGGTTGCGCAGGATGCTGTCGAGTTGCGTATCCCAGAACCCGCTCATCCGATACTTGTCCACGCTGATGTCGCCGGGCTTCTTGTCCAGGCCATCGACCACCGCCGCAGCCCAGCTGTCCTTTTCGAGGACATGCGCTCCGTTGCCGGGCAGCGGTTCACCCAGACCGATGCCCACGCCTGAGGGCTTGTATAAATGCAGCTGGTTTGGCGGCATGTTCGCCAGGTCCGGGCGATTGCCCCAGTTGACCCAAATGACCGGCACTTTGGCTTTGCGAAGTTCGGGCAGCAGTTTCTGCAGTGGTTCGATCGCCGCGCCACTGGTCGAGTAGTCGAAGCCGAGATGATCGACCCAGCCGCCCTTGGCACAGAAGTCGTTCTGCATGTCGATGATCAGAATCGCCGTGCGCCTCAGATCCATCGTCACCCACTGCGATTCGGCCTGGATGGTCAACGGCACCGGCTTCGGCTCGGGCATGGCCATATCGACATGGTTGGCGTTGACGCGCCACTTGTACCCCGGCCCGGAGCCCAGGTCGACCAGCTTCGTTTCGTCCGCCGCTTGGACCAGCGGTTCGGAAGTCTTGGTGGCGGGTTTCAATGCCATGTCAGTTTCTCCGTGTGAGTTCCTCGTGTAGCCCGGGCGTTCGCTCAATGGCCACGTCGGAAAGGCAAGGTCAGCATCATCGGTTGTCTGCCCGCGCCGACAAGGCCCGCGATGGCGAATAGCGCCAGCACGTAAGGCAGCATCAGCAAGGGCGCCACAGGGATGCCCAGGCCCATCGCCGGCACCAGGAACTGCAGCGCCGTAGCAAAGCCGAACAGCAAACACGCGCCCAGCGTTTTCCACGGGCTCCAACCGCCGAAGATCACAGCGGTGATCGCCAGATAGCCGGCCCCATTGGTCATGCCTTCGGTGAAGGTGTTGCTATCGGCAATCGACATGAAGGCGCCGCCCAGGCCAGCCAACACACCGGCGTACAGCACGCCCAGGTAGCGCGTTCGGGTCACGTTGATGCCGGCCTGGTCGGCCGCACGTGGATCGTCGCCGACCGCGCGCACAGCGAGCCCGAAGGATGTGTACTTGAGCAGCGCCCAGGTCACCGCGACCATGAGCACGGCCACATAGGCCAAGGCGGTCTGTTGAAACAAGGCCGGACCGAGGACCGGGATATCGCTCAGCCACGGCACGTGCAGCTTCTGCAAACCGGGGATGGTGTCGCGCGACAGCGGCCCGAAGATCTGCCGATACAGGAAGGTCGTCGCCCCGAGCGCGAGGATGTTGAAGCCGATGCCCACCACCAGTTGGTTGGCGCGCAGACTGACGCTGAGCACCGCCTGCGTGAAGGCGAAGCCAAGGCTGACGATCACCGCAGCGAGCAGACCCACCGTCGGCATGCCGGTGGCCCACGAGGCCGCGGCCGCGGCGAAGGCGGCGCTGAGCATCATTCCTTCCAGACTGAGGTTCAGCACGCCGGCGCGTTCACTGAGCAGCTCGCCGGTACCGGCCAGCACGATCGGCATGGCCAGCCGCACGCCGGAACCGATGAACACCGCGAGTTGCTCTTCAGTCATGATTTAGTCTGCCTGTCGACCAGCATCACCGAGCCAGCGACTGCGATGACGATCAGGCCCTGGCAGATCAACACCACTGCCGCCGGCACCCCTGCAC
>JBEPVP010000274.1:0-3686 GCA_041690935.1 Rhodanobacter sp. | reverse complement strand
GCATCGTGCGCTGCGACCTGATCGCCGAGGGCATCATCGCCGCGGTCAAGGAAGTGGGCCTGAAGATTCCCGTGGTGGTGCGCCTGCAGGGCACCAATGTCGATCAGGGCCGCGAACTGCTGGCCAACTCCGGCCTGGCGATCACGCCGGCGGATGATCTCAACGACGCGGCGCAGAAAGCCGTGGCTGCGGCCAAGGTTTAAGGAGCAATCGAATGAGCGTTCTCGTCAATAAAAACACCAAGGTGATCGTGCAGGGCTTCACCGGCCAGCAGGGCACCTTCCACGCACAGCAGTGCCTCGACTACGGTACGAAAGTGGTCGGCGGCGTCACCCCGGGCAAGGGCGGCAGCGAGCATATCGGCCTGCCGGTGTTCAACTCGGTCGATGAAGCCGTGCAAGAAACCGGCGCCGATGCGTCGGTGATCTTCGTGCCGCCGCCGTTCGCGGCCGACTCGATCCTGGAAGCGATCGACGCCGGCATCAAGGTGATCGTGGCGATCACCGAAGGCATTCCGGTGCTCGACATGCTGCGCGTGAAGAACGTGCTGCAGCAGCATCCGGAAATCGTGCTGATCGGGCCGAACTGCCCCGGCATCATCACCCCCGGCGAATGCAAGATCGGCATCATGCCCGGCCACATCCACACCCCGGGCCGGGTCGGCGTGGTCTCGCGCTCTGGCACGCTCACCTATGAAGCGGTGTTCCAGACCACCAACGAAGGCCTCGGCCAGAGCACGGTGATCGGCATCGGCGGCGACCCGATCAACGGGCTCTCGTTCATCGACTGCCTGAAGTTGTTCCAGGACGATCCGCAGACCGAAGGCATCATTATGGTCGGCGAGATCGGCGGCAGCGCCGAGGAAGACGCCGCCGAGTTCATCGGCGAGTACGTGACCAAGCCGGTCGTCTCGTTCATCGCCGGTGCTTCGGCTCCGGCCGGCAAGCGCATGGGTCATGCGGGCGCGATTATCTCCGGTGGCAAGGGCACCGCTGCGGCGAAGTTCGCCGCGCTGGAGAAGGCCGGCGTCACCACGGTGAAGTCGCCAGCCGATCTGGGCAAGGCGCTCGCGAAGCTGATGAAGTAAGCGATACCGCCATGCCGTAAAATGCGAAGGCCGCGATTCGTCGCGGCCTTCGTCGTTTCTGGAGTTCCGCTTCATGGCAAAGCTGCGCCTGGCATTGGCTCAATACGATTTCCCGGTCGGCGCGGTGGCGGCCAATGCCGCGAAGGTGGGCGATTTCATTGCGCAGGCGTGCGCCGGCGCCGCCGCCCTGGTGGCGTTTCCCGAATTGACCCTCAGCGGCTACCCGCCCGAGGACCTGCTGTTGCGGCCGAGCTTCCTCGCTGCCTGCGACAACGAACTGGCCGCGCTGGCGGCGGCGACCCACGGCATCGCTGCGCTGGTCGGTCATCCGCACAGCGAGGGTGAGGTGTTCAATGCGGCCAGCCTGCTGCGCGATGGCCGGGTGGAATGCACCGCACACAAGCAGGTGCTGCCGAACTACGGCGTGTTCGACGACAAGCGCTATTTCCGTCCCGGCCACGAGTCGGTCACGGCGGCGATCGATGGGGTGACCGTCGGCCTGCTGATCTGCGAGGACGTATGGCAGCCGGAGCCGGCGGCGCGCGCCGCCGCAGCAGGCGCACAACTGCTGGTGGTGATCAACGCCTCGCCGTGGGACGCGGCGAAACAGGCCGAGCGCGAAGCCGTGCTGGTGGCGCGCGCGCGCGAAACCGGCTGCGCGATCGCCTATCTCAACCTGATCGGCGGCCAGGACGACGTGGTCTATGACGGCGGCTCAATGCTGGTGAACGGCGACGGCTCGATTGCCGCCCGCGCGCCGGCCTTCGTCGACGCGCTGCTGTGGGCCGAGTTCGATCCGGTCACGCGCACGCTGTCGGCACAGGACTGGCCGGTCGCCACGGACAGCTCGATCGAGGCGACCCTATACGCCGCGCTGGTACGTGGCACCCGCGACTACATCGACAAGAACGGTTTCAGCGGCGTGCTGCTGGGCCTGTCCGGCGGCATCGACTCCGCGCTGACCCTGGCGATCGCGGTCGATGCGCTGGGCGCCGAGCGGGTCACCGCGGTGATGATGCCCACGCGCTACACCTCGCAGCTGTCGCTGGACGGTGCGCGCACGCAGACCGAAACGCTCGGGGTGGCCTATCACGTGATCTCGATCGAGGCGACCTGCCAGTCGTTTGTCGATGCGCTGACCCCGGCGTTTGCCGGCAAACCGGCCGACACCACCGAGGAAAACCTGCAGTCGCGCACCCGCGGCGTGATGCTGATGGCGCTCAGCAACAAGCACGGCCGGCTGCTGCTGGCGACCGGCAACAAGAGCGAGATGGCGGTCGGCTACGCCACCTTGTATGGCGACATGTGCGGTGCCTACGCACCGCTGAAGGATGTCTACAAGACCGTGGTGTATCGGCTGGCACGTTGGCGCAATGGCGTTGCGGGACTCGGAGCTCGGGAATCGGGAATCCCGCAAGGGGACTTCCTGACGGTCGCCGGGAATCAAAGCATGAATGCTCGTGACGCCCAAACGATTCCCCATTCCCCATTCCCGATTCCCGTGGAAGTCATCGAGCGGCCGCCCTCGGCCGAGCTGCGCGACAACCAGACCGACCAGGATTCGCTGCCGCCGTATGACGAACTGGACGCGATCCTGGCCCGCTTCATCGAGGCCGAGCAATCGCAGGCGGAGATCGTGGCGCAGGGCTTCCACGCCGACATCGTGCGCCGGGTGGTGCGGCTGGTGCTGGCGAACGAGTTCAAGCGCCGGCAGTCGGCGCCCGGGCCGCGCGTGACCACTCGGGCGTTCGGACGCGAGCGGCGCTATCCAATTACTTCCGGATGGCACTGATCCCTGAGGCGGACGATCACACGCATGCCTGCAAGGGCGAACCCGCATGGCACGTTCGCTCCCTCTCCCACTTGGCGACCGAAAGGAGTCCCCTTGTGGGTGAGAGGGTTGGGGTGAGGGTGCGAGGCTTGCGGATATCCAACAAAAAAGCCGGCGATCACGCGCCGGCTTTTTGCTTTCTTGCGACCTGATGCCTCAATGATGACCTGAGAACGGCACCATCTTGCGCAGCGTGGATGGTGGATGCGGCCATTTGGCATCGGTCAGGTAGGGATGGTTCGGATAGTTCAGCGCCAGCACCTGACGGGACTGGTCGGCCAGGTTCTTCTGATCCAGCGCCAGATAGCTGCGCGTGAGGATGGCCAGCGCGTCGCCCGCCTGCGGTGCCTGCTGGTAATGCTCGATCACGTACTGCGAGCGGTCGGCGGCGGCGATGTAGGCCTTGTTGCGCAGATAGAACTCGGCCACGTTGATTTCGTACTGGGCCAGCACGTTGCGCAGGTAGATCATGCGCTGGCGCGCGTCGGCGGTGTAGGCACTGTCGGGGAAGCGCCGCGACAGCTCGGAAAAGTCGTCGAATGCCTGCAGGTTGTAGCCCTGATCGCGACGGGCCTGCGAGCCCTCCCGATTCACATAACGTTCGATCACGCCACTGGTTCGATCAAAATTGATCAGGCCGCGCAGGTAGTAGGCATAATCGACATGTTTGTTGGTCGGATACGTCTTGATGAAGCGGTTCACGGTGGACAAGGCATCATCCGGCTGGTTGTCCTTGTACTGCGAGTAGGCCAGATCGAGCTGGGCCTG
>JBEPVP010000273.1:0-3688 GCA_041690935.1 Rhodanobacter sp. | reverse complement strand
GTCAACGACATGGAATACGTGTTCCGCGAAACCGAGTACGTGACCGGCGTGCACCAGGTGCATGGCGGCTCCGGCGACCCGTCGCCGTTCACCGCCTACGGCTCGCTGCAGGGCCTGATGGCCGCGCTGCAGTTCAAGCACGGCAACGAGGACGTGGGCAAGTACAGCTACGCCGTGCAGGGTTGCGGCCACGTCGGCGGCGAGTTCATCAAGCTGCTGCGTGAACAGGGCGCCAAGGTGTTCGTCACCGACATCAACAAGGAAGCCGTGCAGCGCTGCGTCGACGAACTCGGTTGCGAGGCGGTGGGCCTGGACGAGATCTACGACGTCGACGCCGACGTGTACTCTCCGTGCGCGCTGGGCGGTACCGTCAACGAGCAGACCATCGACCGGATCAAGGCGAAGATCATCTGCGGCCCGGCGAACAACCAGCTGGCCACCGACGAGATCGGCGACGAACTGCAGCGTCGCGGCGTGCTGTATGCGCCGGATTACGCGGTCAACGCCGGCGGCGTGATGAACGTGTCGCTGGAGATCGACGGCTACAACCGCGAGCGCGCGATGCGCATGATGCGCACGATCTATTACAACCTCGGGCGCATCTTCGAGATCTCCAAGAACGAGGGCATCCCGACCTACAAGGCCGCCGACCGCCTGGCCGAAGAGCGCATCAACGCGATCGGCAAGCTCAAGCTGGCGCACATGGGCAACAACGGCACCCGCTTCCAGGGCCGCATGCGCGGTCAGTAAGCCACGCGGTTGTCACGAGAAGCCGCCGGGTCACCGGCGGCTTTTTTGTGGGCTGCGGTTGGCGGAAAGCGGGATCAAGAGCAACCCCTCCCCAGCCCTCCCCTGCGTTGCCGGGGAGGGAGCACAGCCGCTGCCCCGCGCTGGCATGGCAGCGGCCCCGCGCTGTCTTGCTCCTCCCCCTGCAACGCAGGGGGAGGCTGGGAGGGGGTGCTTTTGATCTGGCCTGCAAGCGCGAACAGCACACGGCCGGTATTGCCCCACGTGGTGCGCTAAAATCACGACTCCGCACCCAAGGAGCTCGCAATGCGTCCGTTTCCGCTCGGAGAAGACATCGACCTGCTGCGCAAATCCGTGCACGCGTTTGCGGAAAAGGAAATCGCTCCACGCGCCGACCGCATCGATCGCGACAACCTGTTCCCGGCCGACCTGTGGCGCAAGTTCGGCGAAATGGGCCTGCTCGGCGTGACCGTGCCGGAGGAATACGGCGGCAGCGGCCTGGGTTTCCTGGCGCACATGGTGGCGATGGAGGAAATTTCGCGCGCGTCCGGCTCGGTCGGCCTGTCCTACGGCGCGCACTCCAACCTGTGCCTCAACAACATCTATCACAACGGCAACGAGGCGCAGCGGCAGAAATACCTGCCGAAGCTGTGCAGCGGCGAATACGTTGGCGCGCTGGCGATGAGCGAGCCGGGTGCCGGCTCCGATGTGGTCGGTTCGATGAGCTGCAAGGCCGAACTGCGCGGCGACGTCTGGGTCGCCAACGGCAGCAAGATGTGGATCACCAACGGGCCGGATGCCGATGTCCTGCTGGTCTACATGCGCACCGCGCCGCGCACCGCCGGCAGCCGCTGCATGACCGCATTCATCGTCGAGAAAGGCATGCAAGGTTTCAGCACCGCGCAAAAGCTGGACAAGCTCGGCATGCGCGGCTCCAACACCTGCGAGCTGGTGTTCGAGGATTGCGAGATCCCGGTCGAGAACATCGTCGGCGAGGTCAACGAAGGTGTGCGCGTGCTGATGAACGGGCTGGACACCGAACGGCTGGTGTTGTCCGGCGGCCCGATCGGCCTGATGCAGGCAGCGATGGATATCACCATGCCGTACGTGCGCGAACGCAAGCAATTCAACGCGCCGATCGGCACATTCGAGATCATGCAGGCGAAGGTCGCCGACATGTATACCGCGCTGCAGAGCTCGCGTGGTTTTGCCTACATGGTCGCGCAGCAGTTCGACAACGGCGTGAAGTCGCGCATCGATCCGGCGGCATGCCTGCTCAACGCCTCGGTCAATGCGGTGAAGGTGGCGCTGGAGGCGATCCAGTCGCTCGGCGGCAATGGCTACATCAACGAGTTTCCCGCCGGCCGCCTGCTGCGCGACGCCAAGCTCTACGAGATCGGCGCGGGCACCAATGAAATCCGCCGCATGCTGATCGGACGCGAACTGTTCCACGGCAAGGCGTAGTCAATCAGACATGCAGCGTCGTCGTGCCATGAATCGGCGCGGCGACGGTCTGCTGCAGATCGAGGATCAGCAGCTCGTTGTCGCCCCGCCGAAACCACGAGGCCGGGCAATACAGCCGTTGTTGCGGCCCGATGTTCCAGTAGCGCCCGAGCAGGTGGCCGTTGACCCACAGATAGCCCCTGCTCCAGCCCGCCATGTCGATATAGCTGTCGCCGAGCTGGTCGAGACGAACGCCTGCCTTGAAGAAGATGCCCGCACGCGCTGGCGCGCTCACTACCGGTTTCAGCTGGCGGACGAACTCCTCATCCAGCGGCAGGCTGCGGACCTCCCAGTTTTCCAGTACCTCTCCATCCAGACGAATGTCGCCGACGATGCCCTTGCGATCGGCCATCGCCTGGCCGTAACCGACATGACCGAAACTGTCCACGAGGATGTCGAGCAGCACATCCTTTCCATCGGCGCCCGGCGGGAGGTCGATCTGATTGCCCGGGCGCAAGCGCGGGTTCTGCACGCGCGACACGGCATCGACATAGAGACCATCGCTGAACACGGCGGCATGATCGCGCACGCCGTCGATGGTCAGCGCGCCGGCCGTGCCGTGGACCTTTCGGCGATACAGCACCAGGCCGTGATCCTGTGCAAACAGCAACTCGTTGGGCTGCGGCGTCTGCACCAACGTGGCCGGCGGCAAGTTGTCCCACAGCGAGGCGTAGGCCTTCGGCATGACCGCTGCGAAGCGGATCACCGGCGGTGGCATCGGTACCGCCGGCAATGTCTGCTTCGAGTGTGCGGCAAGCAGCGTACGAAAGGCGTGATAGTCGGGCGTGGCCGCGCCGCGCTCGTCGATCGGCGCACCGTAGTCGTAGCTGGTGATCACCGGTTCGAAATGCGAGTAGTCGCCACGCGCGTTGGCACCGGCGCTGAAGCCGAAATTGCTGCCGCCGTGCACGACGTACAGATTGAACGAATGTCCCCGTTGCAGCAGCTGGTGCAGCGTCGCCGCGTAATCGCCACGTTGAAAGTCCTTGTCGCCCCAATGCGTGAGCCAGCCCGGATAACCCTCGCCTACCCACACCGGCGCATCGCCGGCGATGCTCTGTGCCGCGGCAAAGTCGGTATCGCCATCCAGGCCCAGCGCGGCGCCGGATAGATAGGTGTGCTGTTGCTGGAGTTGGGAAAGGCCATCGGAAATCGTGAACGGTCCATGGATGCCGTGCGCTTCCCACAGCGCCTGCAACTGCCTGAGATAGTCCAGGTCATGGCCGAACGAGGCGTATTCGTTTTCGACCTGCAGCATCAGCACCGGGCCACCGCTGTACGCCATCAGCGGCTGGATCAGCGGCGCGATCGTATCGATGTAGCGACGCACCGCCGCCATGTAGTCGGCATCGTCCTTGCTGCGCACGCGAATGTGCGGTTTGCGCAGCAGATAGACCGGCAGTCCACCGAAATCCCATTCGCCGCAGATATACGGGCC
>JBEPVP010000272.1:0-3743 GCA_041690935.1 Rhodanobacter sp. | reverse complement strand
ACCGGCACGCCCCAGATGCGCTGCGCATCGCCGCTGCTGCCGATCGGCAGGTAGCGGCTCTGGCTCAGCTGCAGCACGGCCTTGCCGTCCTTGTGTTCCAGTTTGGTGGTCACATAGGGCACGCCGGACTGGTCGAGGAAACTCTTGAACGCGTGCTTGAACGCATCGCCCTTGTCGGCCGCGGTGGCGATCGCCGAGACCAGGTCATCGGCGGTGGCGTTGCCGAATTTCTGCTTCTGGATATACGCGCGCATGCCCTTCTGGTAGGTCTTCTCGCCCACGTAGTTCTCGAACATGGCGATCACGCCGGCACCCTTTTGATAGGTGATGCCATCGAACGCGGTCATGATGTCGCCGTTGCCGGTGATCGGCTGGCGGATGCTGCGCGCGCTGACCAGGCTGTCGTTGCTCATGGCGCCCTGCGCACCGAGCACGCGATCGAGGTCGGCGCGGTATTCCGGGTGCACCTGCATGGTGACCTTCTGCTGCATCCAGGTGGCGAACGCCTCGTTGAGCCAGATGTCGTTCCACCATTCGGTGGTCACCGTGTCGCCGGTCCACTGGTGCGCCAGCTCATGCGCGGTAACGTTGAACGAGCCCTGCACGTTGCGCGCCGGTGAATCCTTGTCGATCAGCAGCAGCCAGTCGCGGAAGGTCACCAGGCCGGCATTCTCCATCGCGCCGGCTTCGAAATCCGGTGCGGCCAGCAGGTCGAGCTTGTCCCACGGATAGCCGAAGCCGTAGTAGTTCTCCAGCGCGTGGATGATGCTCGGGGTCTCGCCCAGCACATGCTGCATGCGATGCGCCTCGCCCGCGGCCGCGATGCCGCGCAGCGGCAGCGGCTTGGCGCGGTACGCATCGGGCGAAATGTCTGGTGCGGTGACGATATCCCACGGGCCGACGCCGAACGCGACCAGATAAGTCGGCAGCGGCAGCGTCTGCGCGAAGGTCAGGGTCTTCCAGCCCTTGCCGGCCGGCTGCTCCTTCACCTGCTTGGTGTTCGCCACGCCGACCTGGTCGGCGGGAATGGTCAGGCTGATGTCGAACGGCGTCTTGAAGCCGGGTTCGTCGAAACCGGGAAACGCAAAGCGCGCGCTGATCGGTTCCATCTGTGTCATCGCGTACGGCTGGCCCTTGGCGGTGACCTTGTACAGGCCCTGCAGCTGCGCGTTGAGCGGCGCGGTGTATTCGAACGTCAACGTGAGGTCCTGCGGCTTCAGCGTGCTGCCGAAATCCACCCGCACCACGCCGGCCTTCGGCTCCACGCTGACGTATTTGCCGACATGCACCTTGCCGGCGGCGTCGGTGATCGTCACCTTCGACACCTTCAACTCGCTGCCGTCCAGCCACAGATGATCGGAAGCCTGGGTCAGCTTGACCTTGATCGTGGTGGTGCCGGAAAAATCCTGCTGCGCCGGATCGACCTTGAATGCGAGCTGGTATGACTGCGGTATCGCCCAACCCGGCAACCGGCCTTGCGGCGCCTGATCGGCAGTGGCAGCGAGCGCGGCGCCACAGCAAGTGGCGAGCACGGTGAGCAGAAGAGGGCGGACAAGTCGACGCATGGGGAGGCTTCTCTGGGAAAGGGAGAATCCCCACGCTAGAGCCGCCGTGACCTTCGACCCAGTGCCAGAAGGCATGCCTGCACGACTCCCCGAAGGCGCAAGAGAACGGCACGAAACGTGGGGAACCATAGAACCCGCGCTTGTCTTGCTCACATTGATTGCTACCATCCAACGCCATAGCGGACGCCTATTGCGTAGTTGGATGACCCATGAATCTTCGCGATCTCCAGTATCTGGTGGCCCTGGCCGAGCATCGGCATTTCGGACGCGCGGCCGAGGCCTGCTTCGTCAGCCAGCCGACGCTGTCCACCCAGATCAAGAAACTGGAAGACGAGCTCGGCGTGTCGCTGGTCGAACGCACGCCGCGCAGGGTGCTGCTGACCGAGGTCGGCCGTGACATCGTGACCCGCGCGCGCGACGTGCTCAACGGGATCGAGCAGATTCGCGGCGTGGCCCGGCGCACGCTCGACCCGGAATCGGGCACGGTGCGGCTGGGCATCTTCCCCACCCTGGGGCCGTACCTGCTGCCGCATGCATTGCCGCTGGTGCGCGCGGCATTTCCCAAACTGGAGCTGCTGCTGGTCGAGGAGAAAACCGAAGCGGTGCTGCGCCTGTTGCGCGAGGGCAAACTCGACGCGGGCATCCTCGCCCTGCCCTTGCACGAGGACAGCCTGCACAGCGAATTCCTGTTCGAGGAACCGTTCCTGCTGGCCGTATCCGCCGAGCATCCGCTGGCGCACAGGCACGGTCAGCTGAAACTGGGCGACCTGTCCAACCAGAACCTGCTGCTGCTGGAGGACGGCCATTGCCTGCGCGATCAGGCGCTGGAGGTGTGCCACATGGCCGGCGCGGGCGAGCGCGGCGGCTTCCGCGCGACCAGCCTGGAAACCCTGCGGCAGATGGTGGCGGCGAACGTCGGCATCACCCTGCTGCCGGTTACCGCGGTGAAGCCGCCGGTGGCCGCGGTGGCGAACCTGCACCTGATCGAGTTCAAGGGCCATCCGCCGAGTCGGCGCATCGCGATGGTCTGGCGCAAGAGTTCGGCGATGGACGGATTTCTCCAGCGTCTGGCGGAAGTTTTCCGGCAACTGCCGGCCGACCTGCTGGACGCCCATACGGCCGCCACCGCCGTGCCGTCGACAGCGGCCTCGCCGGTGACACGCAAGACGGCGCGCCGAAAGGATTCCGTCTGAGCATGCGCAAGCTGCTGCTCGGTGCCGTCGCGCTGCTACTGTGCTGGGGCGCACTATCGCACTGGCGTCATCGCCCACTGCATCCGCTGCCGGGGGTGCTCGCGGCCGACCTGCCCGAACAGATCGACCTCGACCATGGCGCACAACTGCAACGCGGCGACGTCACGCTGACCACCCGCGCCCATTTCGACATCACCGCGCGCGTGCTTTCGCGCAAGGACTACTCCTGGGGCGCCGATGCCGAGCTGATCCCGGAGGACCTCGCGCTCGGCTGGGGTCGCATGTCCGACACCGACGTGTTGGCGAAGATCGACATCAGCCAGTCCGGCCGCTTCTACTACTGGCATGTGAACGCGTTTCCGATCCCGCGCCGCGAAATCGAGATCTCCAGCGCGAACATGCACATGATTCCCGCCGATCCCGACGTGAAACGCCAGCTCGAACAGGTGCGCCAGGGCCAGCTGATCCACCTCGAAGGCTTCCTGGTTGACGCCAGCCGCAGCGATGGCTGGCACTGGAACACCTCGATGACCCGCGACGATACCGGCGCGGGGGCGTGCGAACTGGTCTACGTGGAGAGCGTCGGCGTGGTGGCGCCGTAGTCGCCATGGCGACAAGGGCGTGATCGGTGACCCGATGACGCGCCCATCATCGCGCGCCTTCAATAACGCAGCAGGCTGTGCAACGGCCGGCTATCCAACCAGCGCGCCCGCCCCCGCAACGCGAGCAGTTCGATGAGCACGCTGGCGCCCACCAGCTCGGCGCCCAGCTGTTCGACCAGCATCGATGCCGCCGCCAGGGTGCCGCCGGTGGCCAGCACGTCGTCGATCAGCAGCACGCGTTCACCGGGCTTCAGCGCGTCGCACTGCGCTTCGAGTCGGTCGCTGCCGTATTCCAGCTGATAGTCCACCGCCACCACCGGCGGCGGCAGCTTGCCGGGCTTGCGCAGCGGCACGAAGCCGGCGTGCAGTTTCTGCGCCAGCGC
>JBEPVP010000271.1:0-3762 GCA_041690935.1 Rhodanobacter sp. | reverse complement strand
CCTTCCGGCTCGATGAAGATCTGGTGCGAACTCTTCTCGGCGAAGCGCACCACCTTGTCCTCGATCGACGGGCAATAGCGCGGCCCCACGCCTTCGATCTGGCCGGTGTACAGCGGCGAGCGGTCCAGCGCGCCGCGAATCAGCTCGTGCGTGTGCTCGTTGGTGTGGGTAATCCAGCAGCTGACCTGGCGCGGATGCTCGTCGCGCGTGCCGAGGTAGGAAAACACCGGCGCCGGCGCGTCGCCGGGCTGTTCTTCCAGCGCGCTGAAATCGATGCTGCGCCGGTCGATGCGCGGCGGCGTGCCGGTTTTCAGCCGATCGGCCGCGATCGGCAGCTCGCGCAGTTTCTGCGCCAGCGTGCTGGCCGGTGGATCGCCGGCGCGACCACCGGCGTATTGCGCCGGCCCGATGTGGATCCTGCCGGCGAGGAAGGTGCCGGCGGTGAGCACCACCGTGCTTGCAAAGAACGACAGGCCCATCTGGGTGAATACGCCGGTAACGCGTCCGTTCTCGATGAGCAGATCGTCCACCGCCTGCTGGAACAGCTGCAGGTTCGGCTGGTTTTCCACGATGTGCCGGATCGCCGCCTTGTACAGCGCGCGGTCGGCCTGGCAACGGGTGGCGCGCACGGCCGGACCTTTCGACGCATTCAGGGTGCGCCACTGGATACCGGCGCGGTCGGCGGCATGTGCCATGGCGCCGCCCAGCGCGTCGATTTCCTTGACCAGATGACCCTTGCCGATGCCGCCGATGGCCGGGTTGCAGCTCATCTGACCGATCGTCTCGATGTTGTGGCTGAGCAGCAGCGTGCGCGCCCCGGCGCGCGCGGCGGCCAGCGCCGCCTCGGTGCCGGCGTGGCCGCCGCCGATCACGATGACGTCGTAGTGGGTCGGATGGCGCATGGCGTGCCCTGAGCGTGCAAAAAGTGACGAAACAGGGCGCTATGGTAACGCCGGCAATTCCATTGCGAGCCAATTCGTTCGGCTGGCATGTTTCCTGCTTTGACTATCGGGCACTTTCAGGGGCAGACGCTGCGCGACCATCGCGCGCCGAGATCGGACGGACAGGGGTTCGATCGCGTACCAGGAAAGGAAGCAAGACGGCACCCCTCGGGGTGCCGTCGGTCTTTGTGCGCCAGGTTTTCTTCGGCGCCCCCAAAGACAAGGCCCCGTGGCTTTTCAGCGACGGGGCCTCATGGATAGATCTGGCGCTCGGCGGTCTCAGGAACAGGGGGAATCCAGGATGACCGTGTTGCCGAGCGCCAGAAACCGGAAACTTGTTGGCGCGAACAGCGTGTCGCTGTCGTGGAACGTGGGCCGATCTTCACCGCTTGCGCGTGAACAAGGGGTGACTGAATTGGGGGTTTTTGTCCAGGCGCGGCAGCAGATGACGTACCGCGTCAGTCGCGTGATCCCGCCCCTGAAGTCGATGTGATGGCCATCACGCTTTGGCATGACGATTGCTTCGATCTGATCACTAACCACAGAGGGGCACGTCATGGACATGAGCTTCGATTTTCAACCGGTTTATCCGCGCCACGATCTGCTGGTCGAGCTTAGCCAGGTTGAAATGGCCATCGAGCGGCTGGGCGAGCATGCAGACAGCGAGCGCAGCACACTCCAGCCGAATCTGGAGTCGCGGATGCAGAGCCTGCTGGAAGCGCTCGATCATCTGGCCGTCTGAATGAAACGCCCCGTCCGTGGGCGTGGGCTACCACCATGCACACCAGGGCGAGGCACGAATGACATGCGCCCGGTCAGCGGCCTCGCCGTCGATCAGTGATCGAGCATGCTGCCTATGATCTCGGCCAGGTTGCGGGAAAGCCCATCCTGCCCGGCCAGTTCCACAATGACGGCACGCGCCGCGCTGCGCCGCTGCGATTCCAGCCGCTGCCAGCCGTTGAACGCTGTGGCCAGTCGCGCCGCCACCTGCGGATTCAACGCATCAAGCGCAATCAGCCGCTTGGCCAGTAGCCGGTAGCCGGCGCCGTCGGGTCGATGGAATCCGCTGGGGTTGCCGCGCACGAACGCGCCCAGCAGCGCCTGCACCCGATTCGGATTCTTCAGCGTGAACGCCGGGTCGCTCTCCAGCGCCATGACCCGAGCCAGCGCGTCCGCGCCCGGCAGCTGCGCCTGCACCGCAAACCACTTGTCCAGCGCCAGCGCGTTGTCGGCGTAGCGTGTGCGGTAGTCGAGCAAGGCCGTGGCGACCTGCGGCGCATGGCCACGCAGCAGCACGTTGAGCGCGGCGAGCCGGTCGGTCATGCCGGGCGCGTCACGGTACTGCGCGGCAGCCAGCTCGCCCGCCCGCGCACGGTCGAGCAGATTGAGCAGTTCCAGCACGCGGCGCTTGAGTCGTCGGCGCGCCTGGCTGGTGGCATCCATGTCGATGGTCGTGTGCGCCGCCAGTGCCCGATAGCGCAGGTATAGGTTGTCGGCGCCAAGGCGTTCGGCCAGCCGCTGCTGCAGGCTCTGCCGCAACTGGTGGATGCGCGCTGGATCGACCGCCGTTTCGCGTTCGGCCAGCTCGACCTCGCCCGGAGGGGTCAGCAGATCGGCCAGCAGCGCGTCGTCGATGGCGTGGTTGTCGAACAGTCGCGCCAGTGCCTCGCACCAGGCCTGCACGGCGTCGGTCGAGGTACCGTCACGCAGGTCCTCGTAGGCGCGTGCGGCGAGTTGCTGGCCCGCCTCCCAGCGATTGAAGCCGTCGACGTCGTGCTCCAGCAGGAGCGCCAGCTCGTCGGGCGTGTAGTCGCATTCCAGCACCACCGGCGCGGAGAATCCGCGCAGCAGGGAGGGCACCGGCGCGGATGCGACCTTGCTGAAGACATGGCGTTGCTCGGACTGTGCCAGCACCACCACGATTTCGTGCGTTTCCGCGGACGTCTGGCCGTCCAGATGCAGGGGCAGCATGTTGCCACCGCGATCGAACAGCGCCAGCTTGACCGGAATCGGCAGCGGCGGTCGGCGTTCGCTTGCGGCCGTGCCCGGGATGTATTGCGCCAGCGTCAGCGTGTACTCCTGCCGCTCCGCATCGTAGTGGCCGTGCGCCTTCAGTCGAGGCGTGCCGGCCTGGGCGTACCAGACCAGGTAAGGCGTGAGGTCAGTGTTGTTGGCGTCGCCCAGGGCCGCGAGAAAATCCTCCAGCGTGGCCGCGTGCCCGTCGTTGCGTTCAAAATAGAGATCCATGCCGCGGCGGAAACCATCCTGGCCCAGCGCACCCGCCAGCATGCGCACCAGCTCGGAACCTTTCTCGTACACCGTGGCGGTGTAGAAATTGTTGATCTCGCTGTACTGCGCCGGACGTACCGGATGTGCCAGCGGGCCGGCGTCTTCGGGAAACTGTGCGCGGCGCAGCAGGGCAACGTCCTCGATCCGCTTCAGCGGCACCGAATTCATGTCGGCCGAGAAGCTCTGCTCGCGGAACACGGTCAGGCCTTCCTTCAGGCTCAGCTGGAACCAGTCGCGGCAGGTGACGCGGTTGCCGCTCCAGTTGTGGAAGTACTCGTGCGCGACCACCGCCTCGACGTGGCGGTATTCCTCGTCGGTGGTGGAATCCGGTTCGGCCAGCAGACACTTCGCATTGAAGATGTTGAGGCCCTTGTTCTCCATCGCGCCCATGTTGAAATCATGGGTGGCCACCACGTGGAATACGTCTAGGTCGTAGTTGCGGCCGTATGCCTGTTCGTCCCAGCGCATCGAGCGCTTCAGCGCGTCCATCGCATAGTGACAGCGCCCGATCGCATCGGCCTCGGCCCAGATC
>JBEPVP010000270.1:0-3794 GCA_041690935.1 Rhodanobacter sp. | reverse complement strand
ACGCTGACGTTGCCGGCCAACGCGCTGCCGTCCACGTCCACGCTCAATGCGTCCGCTTGCGGCGTGGCGCGAATTTTCAGCGCTCCCAGCGGACGGCCAAACCATTGCGCGTGATCGGCGCTGACGTCGATGCCGTCCAGGCCCGGACCGTCGCCGCCGCTGCCAGCCACCGTGCGCTGCACCCAGCCGGTGACATCCAGCTGGTCGGCGTGGCCGCGGATGCGCAGGCCTCGCGGCGGTAGCGTCTCCGGCATCTGGTCGCCGAACGCCAGCGTGCCGGCCAGCGGGCGCTGCGCCCCATCGGACAAGCGCAGGTGCCCGCGCATCACGTCGCCGAGCGCAATGCGCAGGTCGCTGCCGCCGATCGGCAGGCTCAGGGTCAGGTGCAGCGGCAAGGTGGTCGCCGTCGGTTTGTGCAACGGCACCGGCAGCGCCAGCGCGATGCCGCTCAGTGGCGAATCGACACTGAGCGTCTGCGCCAGCGCCTCGCTGCCCGGCACATGCGCGATGCTGAAGCCGATGTCGAACGCGCTGCGGCCGTCGGCCAACTGGCCCAGCCAGTTCAGCGAGGGGTAGTCCTGCACCAGTTCGTCCACGCGGTAGTTGCCGTGCAGCTGCGCCGAGAACACGGTGGCCGGATCGCGGTTGGCGGCGGCAATCGCCAGTTGCAAGATCGACGGCTGACCGCGGAAGCCGGCCGCGAGCTCGCCCTGCAGACCATGCGCGTCGAAGTGCAGCGGGCCGCTGAGCTGGTCGAGCTTGAGGTTCCAGTCCGGCGCGGCGAGGTCGGCGCCCTTCAGCTGGGCGGTGCCGGTCAGTTGCAGGTCCTCGACCTTCGCCAGCGGCAGTACCAGGTGAAAGCCGAACGTGCCGCTGCCGCCCAGCTTCAGCTTGGCCAGCGTGTCTGCCTGATGGATGGCGATCGGGCTTTTGCGCGAGAACTCCATCAGGCTGGCGCCGCTGCCGCTGCCCTGCACGTTGAGATCGAGCAGACCGCCACCGAAATCCGGAATCAGCGCCACCGCCTTGTCCACTTTCACGCCCAGCGACTGGCCGCCGCTGGCCTCGACCAGCATGCCGTTGTTGACGAAGCTGGCCACGGCGCCGATGCCCACTGCCTGCGGCCACGCGGTGCCGTAATCGAGGGTGAGGCCGCTGAGCACGGCACGCGCCTCGAAGCGGCCTTCGTTGTGACGGAACGGCCAATCGGCCATGCCGCCGCGCACCAGCACCTGGGCCTGGTCGAGCTGGCCGGCGACCAGCGCGCGGTCCAGCCAGGCGATGGTGCCGGGCGACATCGAGCCGAGTGGCCAGAACAGTTTGGCGGCGAGCACGTCGGCCTGATCCAGCGTGGCGTACATGTCCACGAAGGGCGCGCCGCCCTGCGCCGGCAGGGTCACTTCACCGCGCGCGTGGCCGGCGTAATTGGTGCCGGCGAATGTCAGCGTATCCACGCCGATGTGCCAGTCGCCGTCCTGCGGCCAGAACGCCAGCGCGCCGGCCAGCTTCGACAGCACCAACGGCTGGCGGAATTCGTGTGGGAATTGCAGCGTGAGGGCCTGTGCCGGCAGCGACAGCGACAGCGCCTCGGCGTCGCCACGCAGTTCGCCGCTGACGCCGCTCACCCCCGGCAGCTTGCCGACCGGATCGATGCCCAGGTCGGTGAACGTTACATCCAGCGCCTGCACCCCGCCGCTGCGGTTCCAGTGCAGCCCGACCCGACTCAGCTCGCCATGCGGATGGCCGCTGCCCAGCCAGTGCGCCAGCGTCGGCGAGAGCTCGGGTTTCAGCGCCAGCCACGGCAGCAACGGGGCCAGCTGCAGCTGGCGCGCGGCCACGCCCACGCTGGCCTGCGGGCTGCCCGGCTGGTGCAGGCGCAGCGCCAGCGCACTGCGGTCGTCGCCGGCCCAGCGGATCTCGTAGCCATCGCCGAGCTGGAGCACGCCGGCCAGCCCATGCAGCGCCGCCACACTGGCGCTGCCGCCGCCCGGCGCGGTGACCGCCAGCGTGTCCAGGTCGAACCGGATCAGGCTGCGCGTGAGCTGGCCCTTGCTCCAGTCGAGCCACGCGCTCAACTGACCGCGGCCGTGATCGACCGTATAGCCGTCCATATCGATCCCGTCCAGCAACGGCTTCAGCTCGGTGTCATCGACGCCGACCCACAGCTTGCCGCTGCTGCCGTCCTGCTGGAAGCGTCCGGCCGTGCGCACTGCGGCGGTCACGCCCTCACGCTGCAGCACGCCGCCAAAGCGGACCTGGTGACCCTGGTGGCTCAACCGCAACTGCTTCGACAGCAGGGTGTACTGCTTGCCGAGCACGGCATCGGTGACCACCACGCGCAGGTCCTCCAGCCACAGGTCCATCGAGATGCGGCCCAGCGACAGCGGCTGCCGGCTCGCGCCGCCGGCCACGCCAATGCCGTTGACGTGCCAGCCCGCCGCATCGTGCAGCAGGTCCAGCTGCAGGCCGCGCACGTGCAGGTTGAGCAGGTGGCGCGACGGCAGCAGCCAGCCACCGAAGTCGAATTTCAGTTCGGATTCCGGCAGCTGCAGCACCGTGCCAGGCTCGCCGGCCGCGGTGCCGATGCGCACGTCATGCAGTACGAACAGCGGGCCGGAGGCGGTCCAGCGCCCTTCCAGCGAGGCAAAGCTGACCGGTCGCTGCAGCCGCTCGCTGACCTGCGCGGCCACCCACGCCGGATGCCGCGCCAGCAGCGGCAGCAACAGCTGGGCCAGCGCCGCCAGCACCGCCAACAGGATCAGCGCGACGCCGGCGACCCAGCCCGACGCACGGGCACAACGATGCAGCCGTCGCTGCCACAACGCGTTCACGCGCGGCGATCCAGACCGGGTTTACAGCAAGACGACATCAAACTGTTCCTGCGAATAATGCTCTTCAGCCTGAAAGCGTATGCTTTTGGAGATGAACTCTTCCAGTTCGGCGACCGCGCTGGACTCTTCCTCCAGGATCCGGTTGACCACGGCCGGGTTCGCCATCACCAGCAGTTTCTGCGCATTGAACTGGCGCACCGCGCGGGTGATCTCGCGGAAGATCTCGTAGGTCACCGTTTCGGCGGTCTTCAGCACGCCGCGGCCGTTGCAGGTGGCGCAGGGTTCGCACAGCTGGCGAGCGAGGCTTTCGGTGGTGCGCTTGCGGGTCATCTCGACCAGCCCCAGCGCCGACATCGGGTACACCGTGGTCTTGGCGTGGTCGCGCGCCAGCCCCTTGCCCAGCATGCGCAACACCTGGCGCTTGTGTTCCTCGTCGATCATGTCGATGAAGTCGATGATGATGATGCCGCCGAGGTTGCGCAGGCGCAGTTGGCGGGCCGCCGCCTGCGCCGCCTCCAGGTTGGTGCGGTAGACAGTTTCTTCGAGGTTGCGCGAGCCGAGATAGGCGCCGGTGTTGACGTCGATCGTGGTCATCGCCTCGGTCTGGTCGACGATCAGGTAGCCGCCGGATTTCAGCGGCACTTCCTTTTTCAGCGCGCGCTGCATCTCGTCCTCGACGCCGTACAGGTCGAAGATCGGCCGCTCGCCGTCGTAGTGCTCGATGCGGTCGTCCAGGCTCGGCATGAACTTGTGCACGAACTTGACCACTTTCTCGAAGGTGGCGCGCGAGTCGATGCGCACCTTCTCGATGTCGTCGTCGAGCATGTCGCGCAGGCTGCGCAGCGGCAGCGACAGTTCCTCGTAGACGCGTTCGCCCATCTTCGCCTTGGCGATGTTCTCCTGCACCACGCGCCATACTTTGGTCAGATACGCCACGTCGAACGCCAGCGACTCGGCGCTCTG
>JBEPVP010000269.1:0-3840 GCA_041690935.1 Rhodanobacter sp. | reverse complement strand
GTGTATTTGTGCGCATGGCCGTGCTGAACGAAGTGCTGGCACGCTGAACCTTCCGCAGCCGCCGGCAGTTGCGCCGGCGATCACCACGTCAGATCTGTAACTGACCGGATTTTCTGGCCGCCCGCCACCACGCAACCGTACGCAAGCGGGCATAATGTGCGGCGCACCATTCACCACCTCTGGGGATCACCATGCGATCGACGACGCGATACCTCGCGCTGGGCTTCGCCAGCGTCATGCTGGCGGCCTGCGGGCACAAGGACAAGGATGCACCGCTGGCCTTCGTGCCGGCCGATACGCCGTACGTCGTGGCCAATCTGGAGATCATGGACGACAGCGCGCGCCAGGCGTTGCTGGCCCAGGCCGACGCCCAGCTGCCATCCCAGCTGGCCCAGCTCGATGCGGCGGCTGACCGACTCGCCGCGAAGGATCCCGATGGAGCCCGCCTGCTGCACGCGCTGCGCGCCGAATTCAACGGCAAGACCGTCGAAACCTTTGCGCAGGATGCCGGACTGAACCTCAAGGGCTACTCCGCCCTCTATGGTCTGGGTCTGGCTCCGGTCCTGCGCTTCCAGTTGAGCGACCCCAAGGCGTTCGAGGGTTTCATCAGCCGGCTGGAAACCGCCTACGGCAAAAAACTCGATCTCGCCAACGCGGACAAGCAGAGCTACCGCAAGTACGTGTTTGCCGCGTCGGGTACCGAGATGATTCTGGCCATGGTCGACAAGCAGGCCGTGGCCGCCCTGCTGCCGGCCGATGCGTCACCGACGCTGCTGCGCCAGGCACTGGGTCTGGAGCGGCCGCAGAAGAACCTGCAGGACGATGGCCGCCTGACCGCTTTGACCAAGGCGAAGGGCTACCAGAAATGGCTGGTCGGCGAGCTGGACCTGAGCCGCGCGCTGCCGCTGGCGGTCAGCGGCAAGGACCCGCTGATCGGCGCGATCCTCAAGGCCCACGCCGAGGCCGAGTCGGCCAAGACCGGTGAGCCGGTGGCGAACCAGCTGCAGACCTCGCCGAGCTGCGCCACCGACGCCGCGCGCATCGCCGCGCGCGTGCCTGCGATGAGCTTCGGTTACACCCAGCTCGACGTGAAACATCAGGATGTGCGGTTCGACGTGGCGCTGGCCGACGACATCAGCAAGGCCTTCGCCAGCCTCAAGGTGGACCTGCCCGGACTGGGTCGCAGCGGCGCCGCGCCGTTCGATCTGAGCCTGGCGCTGCCGATCGCGCAGTTGCGCACGTTCTGGCTGGCCGAGGCCGATGCCGTGGCCAGCAAACCGTTCACCTGCCCGAGCCTGACCGATCTCAACGACGCTTTTGCCAAGCTCGGCCCGGCCATGCAGAAGGCGGCAATCCCGCCGTTCGGCGACATGCTCGGCCTGCGCATCGCACTCGATTCGCTGGTGCCGGGCCAGAACACCAGCCTGCCCACCTTCAGCGGTCGCCTCGTGCTGGGCACCAACAACCCCGCCGGCCTGCTGGCGATGGGCCAGATGATGGTGCCCGTCCTGGCCAGACTGAAACCCACCAATGACGGCACGCCGCTGCCGCTGCCGAAGGACATGACCGGCATCCTCGGACAGCCGGCGTGGCTCGCCATGAGCGACAAGGCACTCGCGCTCGGCGTGGGCGCGGGCGAGGACGGCAAGCTCGCCGACACCCTGAAAGATCCGATCGGCGATGCCGGACAGATGGCCCGCATGCATCTGACCGGTGCGATGTATCTGAGCTGGCTGCAGCTAGTGGAACAGAAGGTCGACAGCCTGGCCGCCGCCACCGCCGCGATCAGCAAGGGCGATGAACCCTCGATCGATGGCGTCGACAGCGACGACAGCGGTGTGCAGGCGGCGGCCAACGCGGCACGCTCCAAGGCGCAGTTTGTCGCCATGAAGTCCCAGGCCGAACGCGTCGACAGCATCGACGCCGAGATGCACGTCGATGACAGCGGCATGGTGGTCACCAGCCGCACCATCCTGAAGTAAGACCGGTCGATCCATCGAAACCGGGGCGCTGCGGCGCTCCGGTTTTTTCATGCGCGGCCTTCCTGCACCGGGCGTCTCGTCAACATCGCATTGACCTCGTCTTCGCTTTGGTAATCGCCGGCTGAACCTGCCGCGGCCATGAGCACGCGGCATTCACGGCGCGACTGTTGCCATACATCTCCAGAAGCCGGCGATGGCTACATCGGACCGTCGTCGCCGCCGACCTTGATCCAGCACTACCTTCATCCCAGCAAGGAGATTGCCATGCGTAACCGTACGAAGATCCGCAACAGCATGTTCGCCGCCGGCCTTGCGCTGGCCTTTGCGACGGTGCCGTTCAGCCAGACCATGGCGCAGGAAGCCAGCCCGCAGATGCAGAAATCCGACGCCAACCAGACCGTGCCGGACAAGGCGGCCGACGCCTGGATCACCACCAAGGTGAAATCCGAGTTCGGCACCACCAAGGGCATCAAGGCCACGGATATTTCCGTATCCACCAGCGACGGCGTAGTCACGCTGAGCGGCACGGCGACCACCAAGCATGAAAAAATGAAAGCCGTGAAAGTGGCCAAGAGGGTCAAAGGCGTCAAGAGCGTCGATGCGTCGGGCCTGACCGTCGGCAGCATGATGAAATCGAACAGCATGAAGTCCAACGACATGAAGTCGGACGACGTGCCGGCTTCGAGCATGAGCAGCGGCCACTAAGCCGACCGAATCATCGCGCGCAAGTCGGCGCGGTGCCGGAAACGAAGAAGGAGCCCTCGGGGCTCCTTCTTCGTTTCCGTCGGATCATTCCGGTAGACGTTGCTTCAGCGATTCAGCAAATGGCTGCCGCCAAAGGTGTTCGTGTCGCGGGTTTCCTCCAGTTCCACGCCATCCAGCCCCTGCGACAGGGTATGTGCGTCGCCGCCCTGCGCCAGCTTGATGCGCAGACGCACCTCGTTGGAACTGTCGGCGTGGCGCAGCGCGTCTTCGTAGCTGATCTCGCCGGCGTGATACAGCTCGACCAAGCTCTGGTCGAACGTCTTCATACCGAGCAGGGTGGACTCCTTCATCAATTCCTTGAGCTTGTGGATCTCGCCCTGGCGGATGTAATCCTGTGCCAGCGGCGTGCCCAGCAGCACTTCCACCGCGACCCGGCGCGCCTTGCCGTCGGGCGTGGGAATCAGCATCTGCGCCACGATGCCTTTCAGATTCAGCGACAGATCCATCAGCAGCTGCTGGCGGCGATCTTCCGGGAAGAAATGCAGGATGCGATCCATCGCCTGGTTGGCGTTGTTCGCATGCAGCGTGCACAGCACCAGATGGCCGGTCTCGGCGAAGGCAATTGCGTGATCCATGCCCTCGCGCGTGCGCACCTCGCCAATCATGATCACGTCCGGCGCCTGGCGCAGCGTGTTCTTCAGCGCGTTCTCCCAGCTGTCGGTGTCGATGCCGACTTCGCGCTGGGTGATGATGCAGCCCTCGTGCTTGTGCACGTACTCGATCGGATCCTCGATCGTGATGATGTGACCGGTCGAGTTCTGGTTGCGATAGCCCACCATGGCGGCCAGCGAGGTCGATTTGCCGGAGCCGGTGGCACCGACGAAAATGATGATACCGCGCTTGGTCATCGCCAGCTGCTTGATCACCGGCGGCAGGTTCAGCTCCTCCGGCGTCGGGATCTTCGATTCAATCCGGCGCAGCACCATGCCGACACAGTTGCGCTGATAGAAGCACGACACGCGGAAGCGGCCCACGCCCTGCGCGGAGATCGCGAACTGGCATTCGTGGGTCTTCTCGAACTCCTCGCGTTGGCCCGGCGTCATCACGTTGAGCACCATGTCGCGCGACTGCTGCACGCTGAGCGGGCTCTGCG
>JBEPVP010000268.1:0-3859 GCA_041690935.1 Rhodanobacter sp. | reverse complement strand
TGTCGTCGGTGAACTGCTCAGGCTTCAACGCGCGCAGGAAGCCGGTGTCGCCGATGATGCTGCGCACCTCGCGCCCGCACTGCGCGATGATCCGCTCGACCACCGGATACGCTTCCGGATGCACCGAGCTGGCGTCCAGCGGATTGTCGCCGCTGGACACGCGCAGGAAGCCGGCGCATTGCTCGAACGCCTTGTCGCCCAGCCGCGGCACTTTCAGCAGCGCCTTGCGATTGGCGAACGGGCCGTTCGCGTCGCGATGCTTCACCACGTTCTCGGCCACCGACGGGGACAAACCCGCGACCCGCGACAGCAACGCGGCGGAGGCGGTGTTGACGTCGACGCCGACCGCGTTGACGCAGTCCTCCACCCGCGCGTCCAGTGCGCGCGCCAGCTTGATCTGGTTGACGTCGTGCTGGTACTGGCCCACGCCGATCGCCTTCGGCTCGATCTTCACCAGCTCGGCCAGCGGATCCTGCAGCCGGCGCGCGATCGAAACCGCGCCGCGCAAGGTGACGTCGAGCTCGGGGAATTCCTTCGCCGCCAGTTCGGAGGCCGAGTAGATCGACGCGCCCGCTTCGCTCACCACGACCTTCGACAGCTTCAGCTCGGCGTGCTTTTTCATCAGCTCGCCGGCCAGCTTGTCGGTCTCGCGCGAGGCGGTGCCGTTGCCGATCGCGATCAGGTCCACGCCATGCCGCTTGCCCAGCCGGGCGAGTTGCGCGATCGACTCGTCCCACTGCCGACGTGGCTCATGCGGATAGATCACGTCGGTGGCGAGCAGCTTGCCGGTGGCATCGACCACGGCGACTTTCACGCCGGTACGAATGCCCGGGTCCAGACCCATCACGGTCTTGGCGCCGGCCGGTGCGGCCAGCATCAGGTCTTTCAGGTTGTCGCCGAACACGCGGATCGCTTCGTCCTCGGCGCCTTCGCGCACGCGGCCGAACAGGTCCAGTGTGAGATGCAGATGCAGCTTCACGCGCCAGGTCAGGCGCACGGTTTCGCGCAGCCACGCATCGGCGGCGCGACCACGGTTGTGGATATTGGCGTGGGCGGCGACCCGGCCCTCGCCGTCGGCATGGCCCTGCTCGCTGTCGGCAGCGGGCGCGAGTTCGAGTTCGAGCACGCCCTCGTTGCGCGCGCGCATCAGCGCCAGCAGCCGGTGTGAGGGAATCTTGCCGATCGGCTCGACGTGGTCGAAGTAGTCGCGGAACTTCGCGCCGACTTGCTCTTTGCCCGGCACGACCTTGGCGCGGATCTGTCCCTGCGCCCACAACCAGTCGCGCAGCTCGCCGACCAGGTGCGCGTCTTCGGCGATCGACTCCATCAGGATCGCACGCGCGCCGTCCAGCGCGGCGCGCACGTCGGCCACGCCCTTCTCCGCGTCGACGAACGCTTCCGCAACCACTTCCGGCGTCAGCGTGGGATCGTCGCGCAGGCCAAGTGCCAGCGGCTCCAGTCCGGCTTCGCGAGCGATCTGCGCCTTGGTGCGGCGCTTCGGCTTGAACGGCAGGTACAGATCCTCCAGCCGCGCCTTGGTATCGGCGGCGAGCAGGTCGGCCTTCAAGGCATCGCCGAGCTTGCCCTGTTCCTCGACGCTGGCGAGGATCGCCGCGCGCCGATCTTCCAGCTCGCGCAGGTAGCGCAGGCGCTCTTCCAGCAGGCGCAGTTGGGTGTCGTCGAGGCCGCCGGTGACTTCCTTGCGGTAGCGCGAGATGAACGGCACCGTGGCGCCGCCGTCGAGCAGCTCCACGGCGGCCCGCACCTGTTCGGTCCGGGCGGCGATATCGTTGGCGATGCGTTGTTCGATGCTGAGCATGGGGGACAGTCGGTTCCTGGCGACGCGCTGCGGCGCATGAAGGGGATCAAGCCACCGATGATAACAAGCGGCTCCGCGGCGTCGGCCATGCGGGCGCGCAAACAGCAGCGGCGCCGCCGTCGAACCGCGGCGCCGCTGCAGGAAAACGCTGGATCAGGCGCTGAACGAGTGGTTCTTGTCGGGCGTGGTCTGTTTCGGTTTGAACTCGCTGGCGCGACCGTTCAGCACCAGGGTGTCGACGATCATGTCGTGCAGACCCTGCTTGCGCTGGGTCCAGGCCACCATCAGGAAACCGATGCCCAGGATGAGGAAGCTGAGCAGCTTGGCCGCATAGCGCCCCAGCGCGCGCGGAAAGCTGATCCGTTGGCCCTGCAGGTCGGTCACCCGGATGCCGAGCGCCAGCTTGCCGAGCGTGCCCTGCCAGGCCGAGCTTTCGCATACGGCGAAGTACAGCCACGCGATCACCAGACTGAGCAAGATGGCCGGCCACATCGCGGCATAGAACTGTTCCTGCGCGGCCATTACCAGGCGCATGTCGCCGGCGGCGTTGATGGCCGCCTGCTGCAGCGTTGCCTGGGCCGCATCCACGCCGAACATCTTCTGGATGAGCAGCTGCGGGATGTACAGGATGATCGCATCGAGAATGTAGGCCGCCACGCGCTTCCAGAAGCCGGCCTGGTCTTCCAGCGAGGCCGTGGTGGTTTGCGGCAGCAGCGGTGCGGTCGGGGCGGCATGCGGGTTGGCCGGCGCCGCGGCCTGAACCACCTCGTCGGGAAACAGCACCGACAGCGGCTGCCAGTCGGCGAGTCCCTCGTACCAAGCCAGGTCCTGCGGGCTGACCTGACCGCTGCGCAGCCATTGGCGCACATCGTCTTCCGCGTACGGGCCATGCCGTTCGCCATCGCGGCCGATCCAGATTTCCATTGCGCGCTCCCGCTGCCGGTAAAAGTTCGCATGATGCCACGGGTGGCGTTCGGCGCGGGCCGACCGGCGTCTGCGGGCGGCCGCGTCAGGCCGCGTCGCGACGCTTCAGATGCACCAGCAGCAGCGAGATCGCCGCCGGGGTGACGCCGCTGACGCGCGCCGCCTGACCGACCGTCGCCGGCAACGTGCGCTTGAGCTTCAGCAGCACTTCGGCGGACAAGCCGCGCACCTTGTCGTAGTCGAAGCTGGCGGGGATCGCGGTGTGTTCATGCCGGCGCTGGCGCTCGATCTCCTCGCGCTGGCGTTGCAGGTAGCCGGCGTACTTGACCTGCACCTCGACCTGCGCGGCGACATCGACGCGCGCGACTGCCGGCCCGAACCCGGGCACCGCGGCAAGCTGCGCATAGTCGAGTTCGGGGCGACGCAGCAGGTCGGTGGCGCTGGTCTCGCGGCTGACCGCGATGCCGAGCTGGCGCTCGAGCGCGGCGCCCAGCGCATTCGCCGGTGTCGCCCACAACCCGCCCAGTCGCAGCAACTCGCGTTCGACCGCCTCGCGTTTGGCGCGCAGCGCGTCGTAGCGTGCCTGCGAGACCACGCCGAGGGCGTGGCCGGTCTCGCTCAGGCGCAGATCGGCGTTGTCCTCGCGCAGGTGCAGCCGGTATTCGGCGCGCGAGGTGAACATGCGGTACGGCTCGATCGTGCCGTTGCTGGTGAGGTCGTCGATCAGCACGCCGATGTAGGCCTCGTCGCGACGCGGATACCACGGCGGCTTGCCCTGCACCGCCAGCGCCGCGTTGAGGCCGGCGATCAGGCCCTGCGCGGCAGCTTCCTCGTAGCCGGTGGTGCCGTTGATCTGGCCGGCGAAGTACAGGCCGGCGATCGCCTTGGTCTCCAGCCACGGTTGCAGGCCACGCGGATCGAAATAGTCGTATTCGATCGCGTAGCCGGGACGGGTGATGTGGGCATTTTCAAACCCCTTGATCGAACGCACCAGCGCGAGCTGCACATCGAACGGCAGCGACGTCGAGATGCCGTTCGGGTAGATCTCGAACGTGTCCAGTCCTTCCGGCTCGATGAAGATCTGGTGCGAACTCTTCTCGGCGAAGCGCACCACCT
>JBEPVP010000267.1:0-3983 GCA_041690935.1 Rhodanobacter sp. | reverse complement strand
AGGTCGGACAGGATGTCGCCGAACAGGTTGGTGGTGACGATCACGTCGAACTGCTCGGGCCGCATCACCAGCTGCATGCAGGTGTTGTCCACGATCATCTCGTTGAACTCGATCTGCGGATATTCCTTCGCGATCTCGCGCGCCACGTTGAGGAACAGGCCCGAGCTGGTCTTCAGGATGTTCGCCTTGTGCACGGCGGTGATCTTCTTGCGACCCTTCTTCACCGCCAGCTCGAACGCGTAGCGCACGATGCGGGTGCTGCCCTTGCGCGTGTTGCGCGCGACCGATTCGGCGATCTCGCCATCGGCGGACAGCGTCTGGCCCTCGGAACGGTAGGCGCCCTCGGTGTTCTCGCGCACGGTGATGATGTCGATGTTTTCGTAGCGCGATTTGGTGCCGGGGAAGCTCAACGCTGGGCGCACGTTCGCGTACAGGTCGAAGTGCCGGCGCAAGGTCACATTGACCGAGGTGAAACCGTCGCCGATCGGCGTGGTCAGCGGGCCCTTCAGCGCAACCTTGTTCCTGGCGATCGCCTCCAGCGTAGACGGCGGCAGCAGCTCGCCGTGTTTGTCCAGCGCAACCATGCCGGCATCGACCATCTCGTAGCTCAGGCCGCAATCCAGCGCATCGAGCACGCGCAGCGTGGCAGTCATGATCTCCGGGCCGATGCCATCGCCGGGGATCACGGCAATCGTCTTGCTCATGGGGGAACTCCTTGAAACGAAAACTGCGGGCAGCACGTGCACAGGGGGAAGGCACATGCTGAAACCGATCAATTATCGCCGATAAGTCCTCACGCGAACAGCGCGGAGGCCCTGCAAGACGTTGAAAATACTCGCACGCAGCATTGCAAGAAGCCGCACACGATCACGCCGTGATGCGATCGTTCCGATATTCGTCGAGGATGTGCGTCAAGCGTGATCGGAGCAGGAAGCCGTATCGTTTGCACTGCCCGATTCAAGCTGATCGAGCAGGTCCACGGCGCGCCGCAAATGCGGGATCACGATCGACCCGCCCACCACCAGACCGACGCTGAATACTTCGAAGAACGCGTCGCGTTCGACCCCGGCTTCCTTGCACTGCGCCACGTGATAGCTGATGCAGTCATCGCAGCGCAGCACCAGCGAAGCGACCAGGCCGAGCATCTCCTTGGTTTTCACATCGAGCGCGCCGGCCTTGTAGGTCTGCGTGTCCAGCGCGAAGAAGCGCCGCACGACCTGGTTGTCCTCGGCCAGGATGCGCTCGTTCATGCGCTGACGGAACGCGCTGAATTCGGCGAGCTTGTCGCTCATGCGGCATGCTCCAGCAGCTGCGCCAGCTTGCCGCTGCGATCGGCCGCGACCAGTTCGTCGTAGCCACCCACGTGTTGGTCATTGACGAAGATCTGCGGCACCGAGCGCCGGCCGCCACTGCGCGCGAGCATCGCATCGCGCTGCAACGGATCGGTATCGACGCGCACCTCGCTCCACTCCAGCCCCCTGGACTTGAGCAGGTTCTTGGCCGCCACGCAGTACGGGCATACCGCGGTGGAATAGACCTCGATCTTGGACATCACAACACTCCGCAACTTGGGGATAGACCAGCATGAAATGGGGCCGCGTCGCCGTCAGCTCAAGCGGCCCGGCCCCCGTGAACCGATGCGGCAAAGCACGGTCAAAATGCTATTGTCGCCCAACCTATGACCATGGCACCACGACGTCTCCTCCCACGCCTGCTGACGATGCTGATCAGCACCGCGCTCATCTGCCCCGCCGGGGCGCAGGACGATGTCCGCCTGCCGGACTTGGGCAGCTCGGCCAATGCGCTGATTTCGCCGCAGGAAGCACAGGACTACGGCGCCTCGATGCTGCGCCAGATGCGGGCGCTGGACATGGTGGTGGACGACCCGCTGCTGGATGACTACATCAACGACCTCGGTTACCGGCTGGTGGCCAGCAGCGACAAGCCGAAGGAGCACTTCGCGTTCTTCATCGTCAAGGATCCGGAGATCAACGCGTTTGCCGCGCCCGGCGGCTACATCGCGGTGAATTCCGGGCTGCTCACGATCACCCAGAACGAGAGCGAGCTGGCCGGCGTGATCGCGCATGAAATCGGCCACATCACGCAAAACCACCTGCAGCGCGCGTTCGAGGATTCCAAAAAGGACGCGCCACTGATGGCCCTGGTCCTGCTCGGCGCGATCGTCGCCGGCGCCGGCAGCCACAGCGGCGATGCACCCATGGCGGTGCTGGCCGGCGGCCAGGGTCTGCTCGCGCAGAAGTCGATCAACTTCACGCGCAAGGACGAGATCGAGGCCGACCGCGTCGGCATCCAGACGCTGGCCAATGCCGGCTTCGACCCGGACGCGATGGCCGGCTTTTTCCAGCGCATGGAAGACGCCATGAGTGCCGGGGCCGGTGGCCTGGACGTGCCGGCGTTGCTGCAGACCCACCCGGTGACCACGATGCGCATCAGCGACGCCAAGGCGCGTGCGGCGGCTCTGGTTGCCGCGCAGAAGCTGCGTCCCTCCGGCGCCAGCATGGACAAGCTGCAATGGCAGAACAGCACCGCGCCGATCGCGTTCGTGAAAGACCCTGCCACCCTGCTGGCACCCAGGGCCGGGCGCTTGAACACCTACGCCTTGATGCGCGAACGCACGCAGGTGCTGGCCGGCGACGCCACCAAGCAGGCCATCTACTACGCTTCCAATCTGCAAAACCGGCGCGGCTTCGACACCCCGGCCAACCACTACGGCTATGCGCTGGCACTCACCCGCAGCGGCCGCGGTACCCAAGCCATCGAACAGCTGCAGCCGCTGCTGCAATCCACTCCGGACAGCCTGATCCTGAAACTGGCGCTGGCCGATGCCCGCCTGCAGGCCGGGCAAGGTGCCGCCGCGCTGGCGATCTACAGCGCGCTCAATACGCAGTCGCCGCGCAATCGCGCTGTGGCGCTCGCCTACGCCAAGGCGCTCACCGCCGGCGGCGACAAGGAGCAGGCGCGCATGGCCGCCAACCTGCTGCGGCCGCTGCTGGACAACGCCAGCGAACCGGAGATCTACAGCACCTACGCCCGCGCCAGCGACAAGGCCGGCGACAGCGTGCGCGCCGGCGAAGCCTTCGCCGACGCCAGTTACTATGCCGGCCGTCCGTTCGATGCGATGGAGCAACTGAAGCGGCTGCTCAAGCGCGATGATCTGGATTACTACGCGCGGGTGCGCATCCAGGCGCGCATCACCGAACTGACGCCGCTGGTGCTGGAGCTGCACAAGCGCAAGATCCAGACCGAGGACAATCCCGACGGCCGCCAGCAGCTGCGGCCCGCTGACGGCTGCAGCGGGCGGCTGTGTTTCGGGATCGGTGCCGGCGCGGCGGCCCCCACAAATCCGAGGGGCTGACGACCTGCATCCGGTGCACGGGTGCCATGTCATCGACGCGTAACATTCATCGGTTGCAATATCCTCGTCACAGGCCACCGGCAGACCACGGCGTGCACAAACGCATCCTGATCGTTGAAGATGAAACCTCGATTCGCGAAATGATCGCCTTTGCACTGCGCAAGGCCGGCATGGACGCGATGCAGGCCGCCGATGCCCGCGCCGCCCAGTTGGCGATCGCCGAGCAGGTGCCCGACCTGATCCTGCTGGACTGGATGCTGCCGGGCATGAGCGGGCTGGAGCTGGCCCGGCGTCTGCGCAAGGAAGAACTCAGCCGCGAAATTCCGATCATCATGCTCACCGCGCGCGGCGAGGAGATGGATCGCGTGAACGGCCTGGAGGCCGGCGTCGACGACTACGTGGTCAAGCCGTTCTCGACCCGCGAGCTGATCGCACGGATCAAGGCGGTGCTGCGGCGCAGCCAGGGCGACGACGGTTCCGGCATGGTGGAAGTCGGCGGCCTGCGCATCGACGGCCCCGCGCACCGCGTGTTTGCCGGCGACGAGCCGGTGCCGATCGGGCCGACCGAATACCGTCTGCTGTATTTCTTCATGACCCATCCCGAGCG
>JBEPVP010000266.1:0-4017 GCA_041690935.1 Rhodanobacter sp. | reverse complement strand
TGGCCTTGGCCGTTTTCATCGTCTCCAAGGTGGTATCGTCGAAGCTGTCGATGGCCGGCTGGAAGTGCTGTTCGACAGCGGCATCACCAGCGGGCAGGACCTGCTCAAGGCACTGGCGCTCGGCGCACGCGCCGGCCTGATCGGCAAGGCGTTTCTCTACGGTCTCGGCGCCATGGGCGAGGCGGGCGTGACCCAGGCGATCGAGATCATCCGGCGCGAGCTGAGCGTGACGATGGCGCTGACCGGGCAACGCGACGCACGCCGCATCTCGCCGGATGTGTTGCTGCGGCCGGGCTGAGCCGTTACGGCCCCGCTGCCCCGTCGGCACTGCATTCGGCCAGGCTGAAGATGCGCGTCATGGGCACCCATTTCTGTCCCGGCGCGGCCCACGGCAGCGGCTGCTGGTAGGTGCTCATCAGTCGTTCCCAGGCCTGCACGCGCTCGCTGGCGGCGTCGGCAGCCGCCTTGCCGGCCGGGTCGTAGTCCGCACCGACCTCCATCGTCATCACCAGACGATTGCCCGTGCGGAAGATTTCCATGGCGTCGATGCCGGCCGCGCGTATCGAGGCGACGACTTCGGGCCAGATGTGTTCGGCCCGGTGCCAGCGCTCGTATTGGACGATCGCCTGCGGGTCGTCGCGCAGATCGAGGGCAAAATAGAAGCAGGTCATGTCATTGCTCCGTCCGTGGTGTACCGGTCCAGTGGCGACTGGCGAACAACAGGATAGCGACGAAACATGCGGCGGGCACCAGCATCGCGTGCGCAATGCCGGCCACGTCCGAGGTCGCGCCCATCGCCGCGGTGAGCACGGCACCGCCGATGATCGCCATCACCAGCACCGCCGAACCCAGCTTGCGTTCGCCATTGTCCCGGCCCTCGACGCCGAGCGCGAAGATGGTGGGGTACATCACCGACATGAAGAAGCTGCACGCCACGAGTGCGTACGCGCCGACTGCGCCGGGCATCAACACCGCCACCACCGCCAGGGCGATATCGGTCGCCGCAAATATCGCAAGCAGTCGTGCCGGACGCAGGTATTTCATCAGTGCGGCACCCATGAAGCGGCCAATCATGAAACACACCAGCGACGCGGTGAGGAAATTGGCCGCGCTTCTCGCCGGCGTACCGGGCATGGTGCCCTGCACGTAACGGATCATGTAACTCCACACGCTCACCTGTGCACCGACGTAGAAGAACTGCGCCGCTACCGCGGCCATGAATCGTCCATTGCGCAGCAGCCGTCCAAGCGTGCCATGGTGGATAGCCAGGTCCCGCTCCGCCGGGGCGTCGGTATCCGGGAAACGCGTCCACAGGATGATGAGCGCCCAGCCGATCACGACCAGGCCGATCACCAGGTAAGGCCATTGCACGGCGGATGCTTCCTGCACGAGATAGGCGTGCCGTGCTGCGTCACCCATGGCCGCCTGCTGTTCCGGCGTATGTTCGATGCCGGAAAAGATGAAGAGCTGGCCGATCAGCACGCCGGAAATCGAACCCAGCGGGTTGAACGCCTGCGCCAGGTTGAGTCGCGCCGCGGCCGTCTCCGGCGGACCGAGCAAGGTAACCAGTGGATTGGCCGAGGTCTCCAGGAACGCCAGACCACTGGCGATCACGAACAGCGCAAAGAGAAAGGCACCGTAAGTTGCCGAGGCCGCCGCCGGCCAGAACAGCAAGGCGCCCGCGCCGTACAGCATCAAGCCGAAGACGATGGCACCCTTGTAGCCGAACCGCCGCATGAAGAGGCCGGCCGGGATCGCCACCAGGAAATAGCCCAGGTAGAAAGCACTCTGCACCAGGCCTGCCTGGAGATCGGAGAGCGTGAAAGCCTTCTTGAACTGGGCGATGAGAATGTCGTTGAGATTGTTCGCCACGCCCCAGAGAAAGAAGAGACTGACCACCAGGATCAACGGCAGCAACGTGGTGTACGCCGCAACCCGGGGGCGCGAGTCGATGGTTGCGCTGGTCGCCTGCGGCATCTCTTGCTCCGGGTTAGGCACTGGTAGTGTGGTCGATGACTGATGGCAGCACTTGCACGATTGTGCAAATATGAACTCATTATTCACCAGCATAACAAGTCGCAGCGCAACATCCCTGCCCGGGCTACCGGACATCTGCGTACACTTTGCGAGCCATCGCGCCCGAACCAGTCGCCGTGGCACGCCTGATCCCGCCCTATCACCGCGAACACCATGCCCAAAGCCACTCCCAAGTACCGCGCACCCGCCCTGGACAAGGGCTTGGACATCATCGAGCTGCTGGCCGCCGCATCGGCACCGATCAGCATCAGCGAGATTTCAGAAGGCGTCGGCCGCTCACGCGGGGAAATCTTTCGCATGTTGCAGGTGCTGGAAGAGCGTGACTACATAACCCGCGGCGAGGGCGACAGCGGCTACTCGATCACGTCACGCCTGTTCCGGCTGGGCATGGAACAACCACCCGTGAAAAGTGCCGTGGAGACGGCGCTGCCCGTCATGCACCGGCTGGCCGACCAGGTGGGCCAGGCCTGCCACCTCGTGGTGCCTTCGCGTGAGCAGATCGTCGTCATTGCGCGGGTGGATCCCCCCGGCGACATCGGCCTGGTCGTGAGGGTCGGCCACCGGCGGCCGCTCTCGCAATCGGCATCGGGCCACGTGCTCCTGGCCTGGCAAAGCGACGAGATCCGCGAGCGCTGGCTGGCCATGATCACCGAGTCCGAACCCGATCTTGACCGCAAAAAACTGCTGCAGGAAGTCGACCTGATCCGCGCACGCGGATATGCAAGTACCGTCAGTCGCGAGGTTGACGGTGTCACCGACCTTTCCGCGCCGATCCTGGAACACGATCATGCCGTGTGTGCGCTTACCCTGCCTTTCATCGAGCGTCGCTCGTCGTCGACCGACATCAATACCACGCGGGATTATTTGCAGCGTGCGGCCTCCGATATTTCGGATGCCTTGCAATACGGCACCCCGTCCCGCCTCGCATCCGCATAGTTCATCACAGCGCAAGGCAACGTAAAGAAGCAGCCGAGCCCGCGCTTCAGCCGCGAAGGGTGCAGTGCGGCTTACGAATATTCCAAGTTGCCGGATCCTTCGTTGACCACGGCCAGCGATGCCATCGCATTCTTGCGCCGCTGCTCCACGTCCACCCCGCCATGCCTATGGCGCCAGGGTCGCAGCATCGGAAACGATCGCTGCCAACGCGGCCACCATGTCGCGCACCTGCGCCGCATCGCTGCGCCACTTGCCACCTGCCAGCTCGGCCAGCTCGGCCAGCTCGGGACGATCCTGCCGCACGCCGGAAGGCAACATCTGCTTCGCCGACGCATGCAGTTCGCGTGCACCAGTGGCCGTAGCCAGACCGGCAATGTTCTGTGCGTTGATGCCGGCGCCTGGCATGACGATCACGCGTTCGGCCGCTTGCTGAATCAGGGTGCGGATCAAGGGCACGCCATCGAACATGCCCACCTGTGCACCGGACGTCAGTACCCGTTCGCAACCCAGCGCAACCACATCTTCCAGCGCTTGCGTGTGGTCGCAGCTGAGATCGAAGGCACGGTGAAAGGTGACGCCCATCCGCCCCGCCGCCGCGATCAATGCACGACAACGCGTCACGTCCACTCTCCCATCGGCGTCCAGCACCCCAAGCACGACACCATCGCAACCCGGCGCGGCACAGGCTTCGATTTCACGCAACATGACCGCGCACTCGAGACCGCTGTAGAGGAAGTCGCCAGCGCGCGGCCGGATCAATACGTACAACGGAATTCGAAGCCGCTCGCGTGTAAGGGCAATCTGCGCGGGCGACGGTGTCAACCCACCCAGTTCCAGCGCACTGCACAGCTCGACCCGCCCCGCGCCGCCTGCCTGCGCAGCCAGCGCCGAAGCAACGGAATTCGCCGCCACCTCCAACAAGCATGAGTCGTTCATTTCAGGCCATGCTCCAAGCAGACATCAAACCACCACGTAGGCCGAGCATCACCTAAGCCCCGATGTACCACGTTCGTCCGCGCTTGGCAGGTGCGTGTTCTCGGCACC
>JBEPVP010000265.1:0-4025 GCA_041690935.1 Rhodanobacter sp. | reverse complement strand
CCGCAACCAGAGTGGGGAAGTTGCCGGCTACCGTTACGCGCCGCTCGTGCACCGCGCGTATGTCGCGGCTACCCTGCGCTTCAATGCATCGGACTTCTCTTTCTAGGGATCTTCGCGATCTGCGCGATCTCTGTCGACATGCCCCTGCGATTGTTTTGCAAACCCGTAAATCATCGACAGGCCGAGTCTGGTGCCCTGGCCGATCGGTTTGGTCGTGTAGAACGGATCGAAGGCGCGGTCGATCACTTCCTGTGGGATGCCGGTGCCGGTGTCGTCGACGCAGATCGCCACATAGTCGCCAGGTTCCAGTGCATGCGGCCGGGCGCAGGATCGCCCTTGCGCAGGCGCCGATTGCGTGTTTCGACCGTCAACTTGCCTCCATCGGGCATGGCATCGCGGGCATTGATCGCCAGGTTCAGCAGCGCGCTCGCAAGCTGACTCGCATCGGCGGAAACGTTCCACGTTTCGAGTTCAACAGAAGAAAAAAGGGTCAGGTTCATCAAACCAGATGCGGTAAATGAACCTGCCCCTTTGTGGGTTAGCTGGCCGTGGCGCCAAAGAAGTTGCGGGCGCGTTCGCGTTCCTCGGCGGTGGGTGTGTACTCCATCCACGCATCGCTCGCCTTCATCTTGTAGCGGATGACGCCCTTGTCGACATCGATGTCGTAGAACGGAAATACGCCGCGCAGATTGAACATCGTCGCCGGTGCAAAGAACAGGATGTCCATGGCGAGACGGCCGCCGTGGAATCGCAGCGGCAGGATGCCGTAGAACGGATCGCTGCCTGGTGCGACGGCCTTGAATTCGTAATTGCCGAAGCTGGTGTCCTTGAGCGTCAACGTGGACGGGACCACCGGTGTCGTGTGTTTCACCGAAAGCCGGGTCTGGTCGTTCGTCGAGCTGATCGTCGTCATGGAAGAGCAGGCAGCCAGCGCTGCCACCAGGCACAGTGTGCCTGCGGTTCTTGCTATCGAGTTCATTACATTCCCTGTTTGGCACACCCGTGGATTCGGCGGCGCGAGTCGAGTGTAGGAAGTTTTGGGGAACGGAGGAAAGCAAATCGCATTCAGGGCACTGGCCTGGATGCGTCTTGCGAGAATCATTCCACCGAAAAACGGTACGCTTGCGCGGCGTTCATGCTCCCAGGAAACCCATGTCCCTCAAACCCGACTTCGAACTGATGGCCCGCTACAACCAGTGGATGAACACGCGACTGTACACAGCGGCCGCGGATCTTGATGAAGCAGAACTGCGCGCGGATCGTGGCGCGTTCTTCGGTTCGATCCTGGCTACGTTGGCGCACATCCTTGCCGCCGACACGCACTGGCTGAAGCGCTTCGCCGCTGCCATGCCCGGACTGGCTTCGCTGGACTACGTGCGCGCCATGCCGCTGCCCGCGCTGGTCCGCGGCATCACGTTTCCCGACTTCGCCAAACTGCGCGCCGAGCGTGAGGCGATGGACGCGGCGATCATCGCGTTCATCGACGAAGCCACCGACGCGTTGTATGCCCAGCCGCTGAGTTACGCGAACAGCGCCGGCGAGTCGCACACCAAACCATCCGGACTGGTGCTGCGTCACGTGTTCAACCACCAGACCCATCATCGCGGCCAGGTCACCACCTTGTTCAGCCAGCTCGGCATTGATGTCGGTGTGACCGATCTGTCGGCGCTGATTCCGGAATGCGCGGGTTGAACGGGAAGCCACGCAACGCACGGGGAGGGCTTCATCGACGGCGCAGCCGCGGCGTCATTCCGGCGGCGCGGCAGACGCGTTAGTCTGTGCGGATCGAACGTCGAGTGGATGGCCATGGAACAAGCGATGAAGCGGTGCCCGGCTTGCGCGGAGCTGATCCAGGCGGAAGCGCACAAGTGCCGGTATTGCGGGACGGACCTCGACAGTTATGTGGCGGCGCATGAAGCGACGGTGGAGAAGACGCTGTTTTCGGGGCACCCGAAGGTCATCTACTCATTCGGCCAGTACGTTTTCGTGGTCTGCACGCTCGGCATTGCCTTGCTGGTCTACTGGTTGCGCAGCCTGAGCACCACGTTCACGGTCACTACTCAGCGCGTACAGATCGAGCGCGGGATCTTCTCCAAGGTGAAGGACAACCTCGAACTGTTCCGGGTGGACCACTTCGATGTGCTGAAGCCACTCGGCATGCGCCTGCTGGGCCAGTGCCAGGTGCATTTGCACTCGTCCGACCAGGGTATGTCGTCGGTCTACCTCTACGGCATCGACGGGCTTGAGGCCATGGCCGATACGCTGCGCGATTGTTCCTTGCGCGAACGCGCGCGCCGCCGCGTGCTGCCGGTGGAGCAGATGTAGCCAGCGGGGGCAGCGTGTCGACGTCGGTGGTCGTGGGCTGCCACGGTTACACGATCGAGCGCAGCAATCCGCCCTCGACGCGCAGTGCCGCACCATTGGTGGCGGCCGATAGCGGGCTGGCGAGGTAGGCGACCATGCGCCGCAACAGTCGATCGACGGATTGCGCGCACGCTGGTTTGGCGAACCTCACCTGGCCCGTTGCCTCACGCCGTCGTTGCACGTGCGGGGTCACGCTGGCGAAGCTACCGGATGAGGAACTCACGATGGCTTCAGCAGTGCGATGGCGGCGGCGCATCCTGTGGCTGGGTCTGGGCGCGCTTGGTGCCGGCCTGGTTGGCATCATCCTGCTCAACCTGTGGCCGCACACACGCGGCTTGCAGCATCGACTGGGCCACGTCAGTGCGGTGGAGAGTGTGCAGTTCCAGCGCGAGATGGGCACGCTGCTGGGCACCAGCGTCAGCGACGGCAACGCGGTGGAGGACTTCCAGAACGGGGCGGAGATCTTTCCGGCGATGCTCGCCTCGATTCACGCCGCGCGGCACAGCATCAACCTGGAAACCTACATCTACTGGTCGGGCGGGGTGTCGAAGGAGTTCGTCGCCGCGCTGACCGAGCGGGCGCGCGCGGGCGTGAAGGTGCGCGTGCTGGCCGACTGGCTCGGTTCCACCCGCATGAAGCAGGCGGTGATCGACGCGCTGCGCGCCGGCGGCGTGCGCTTCGAGTATTTCCATCCGCTGAGCTGGTACGCGATCGACCGCATCAACAATCGCACGCATCGCAAGCTGATGGTGGTCGATGGGCTGGTGGCGTTCAACGGCGGTGTCGGCATCGCCGATGTGTGGGCCGGCAATGCCACCCAGCCGGATCACTGGCGCGACATGCAGTTTCGCGTGCAGGGTCCGGCCGCGGCGCAGATGCAGGCGATCTTCGGCGACAACTGGCTGGCCACTACCGGCGAGGTGCTGCTAGGCCCGGATTACTACCCCGACATCCCGACCGACGGCAACCTCGACGTGCAGGCGTTCGCCAGTTCGCCCGAGGGCGGCAGCCAGAACATGCAGCTGATGTACCTGATGGCGATCAACGGCGCGCGGCGCCGCATCGATCTGGAATCCGCCTATTTCGTGCCCGACGATCTCACCGTGACCGCGCTGCGCGACGCGCTGGCCCGCGGCGTGCGGCTGGTGGTGCCCGGCCCGCACGTGGACAGCAAGGTGGTGCGCGACGCCTCGCAGGCGCAGTGGGGCACGATGCTGCAGGCCGGCGCGCGCATGTACCGCTACCAGCCGTCGCTGTTCCACAACAAGCTGATGGTGGTGGACGGCTATCTGACCATCGCCGGCTCGGCCAATTTCGACAACCGTTCGTTCCAGCTCAACGACGAGTCCAACATCGACATCTACGACCACGCGTTTGCCGCGCACATGACCGACGTGATCGAGCAGGACCTTGCCCGCTCGCACGAGCTGACCCTGACGCAGTGGCGCGAACGGCCGTGGCGGCAGCGCGTGTCCGACTGGCTGTCGTCAACGATGGCCACGCAACTGTAGGGAGCCGGGCCGCCACGGCGCCGGCGGGCCAGCGCCGGGCATCGCCACCGCGCCCGATTGCAGGCACCATCGGAGCAGCGAACCAGGAAAGGCCACCATGTCCACGTCAACCATACTCAGCCCGCACGACTACGAGAACCTGACCCGGGT
>JBEPVP010000264.1:0-4127 GCA_041690935.1 Rhodanobacter sp. | reverse complement strand
GGGCGCGCCCGCGGGGGGGGGTTTATCTTCCGGGCCCCCCCCCCGGCCCCCCCCCCCCCCGGGGGCTCCTACAACGCGTGGTGTCTCGAGCGGACGAGGGTGGACGCAGTTGCGCGATGCATCGCGCCAGGTGATTCCGGCAACCTGCACGCATGCCCAACTTCCGCGTCACTGGTCGTCTTGCCTTGCGTCAGGGCCGCGTATCGATTCCAGGTCAGATCTACCTGTTGACCATCACGACGCGCCATCGCCAATGTCTCTTTGCAGATCCGGCATGCGCGCGGATCACCAGTCGGGTCATCCACTCAGCATCTACCTGGGGCAAAGCGCAGCCGCTCGCCTGGGTATTGATGCCCGATCACTGGCATGGCTTGCTGCAACTCGATGATGAGCCGCTTGGCCGGGTCGTCAATCGCTTCAAGGCTGGCGTGACGCGTGCCCTGCATGCGTCATATGGGAGGGATGGCCGAAACTGGGATCGCAGTTTCCACGACCACGCATTGCGGGCCGACGAGGATGTCCGGCGAGTCGCGCGATACATCGTGGCCAATCCCCTGCGCGCCGGACTCATCGACAACGTGCTCGATTACCCGTAGTGGAGCACCATCTGGCTCGACCACGACGCACCGCCATTGCCGTTGCTGTTGTAGGAGCCCGCTCGCGGGCGATGCTCTGGTTCTTGGCTTGAAAGGAAGAGCATCGCCCGCGGGCGGGCTCCTACGCGATGGAGCCAATCCACGCGGCGACGGCTTGCGGGTGTTCCAGGTGCAGATGGTGACCGCCGTCGAGACGACTGACGGTGATCTCTACCACGCAATCGGCACGTGCCTGCATCGGCGCGCTGGGCAGGTACGCGGTGGCCGGCTGCGCCAGCAGCAGGGCGGTGGGCGCCGCGATGCCGCGCAGCAGGGCGTGCACTTGTGACTCGGCCAGGCGCACGGGGCTGGGTCGGGTCAGTTGCGGATCGCTGCGCCAGCGCCAACCGCCCGCGGTTTCGATCAGGCCGCGCTCGACGATCGGCCGCGCCAGTTCGGCCGGCAGGCCGCTGACCAGGCTGCGCGCGCTGACCGCTTGCGCGACGTCGCGGAATACCCGCAGCGGCTTGCCGCCGTCGCCACGCGGCGTCAGTGCGTCGCGAAAACGCTGCAGCGTGTGCGTGCCATCGTCGCCGAGCGGGCCGAGGCCTTCGATCAGCAACAGGCGTCCGATCCGTCCGGGCCGGGCGGCGGCGACCAGTGCGGCGATGCCCGCACCCAGCGAGTGGCCGAGCAAGCTGTAGCGATCCAGCTGCATGGCATCGGCGGCGGCCAGCACGACGCTCACGTAGTCGAGATAGTGATAGCTGGCGCCCGCGGGCAGGTGATCGGCGTGGCCATGGCCGGGCAGGTCCAGCGCGATCACGTGGAAGCGGGTGGCCAGCAGCGGCGCCAACAGTGCGAAGCTGCCGGCGTTGTCGAGCCAGCCGTGCAGGGCCAGCAGCGGCGGCAATGTTTCGTTGCCCCACACCTGCGCCGCGAGATGCCGATGCGGCAGCGCGATGCGCCGCTCGCGCGGCGTGATCACGTCGCGGATTCCGGCCAGCCGCGAAGATGCCGCTGCACCAGCGCGACGAGGCTGTCCACCTGTTCGGCGCTGTCGTTGAGCGCGGGAATGTAGCGCAGTGTCTCGCCGCCGGCGGCGATGAAGAAATCGCGGTTCTGCATCGCGATCTCCTCCAGCGTCTCCAGGCAATCCACGGCGAAACCGGGGCAGGCGACGTCGAGCTTCTTCACGCCATCGGCGGCGAGCTGGCGCACGGTGGCATCGGTATACGGTTGCAGCCAGCGCTCGCGCCCCACGCGCGACTGGAAGCTGACGATCAGCTCGTCTGCGCCCAGGCGCAGGCGCTCGCGCAGACGTTGCGCGGTGCGCTGGCACTGCTCCTGATACGGATCGCCCAGACGCACATAACGCTCGGGAATGCCGTGGAACGACAGCAGCAATTTGTCGCCGCGACCGTTCACCGTCCACGCGTGCTCGATGCTGCTGGCGAGCGCGTCGATGTGGCCGGGGTCGTCGTGGTAGTCGTTGATGATGCGCAGCTCCGGCGGCCAGCGCAGGGCCTTGAACGCATCGGCGACCGCGTCGATCACCGAGCCGGTGGAGGCGGCCGAATACTGCGGATACAGCGGCAATACCAGCAGCCGGTGCACGCCTTCACGCTGGAGCTTTTCGATCACATGCGCCACCGACGGCTCGCCGTAGCGCATCGCCAGCGCCACGCGCAACGTGCCCGGCTGCAGTCGATCCAGCTCGCGCTGCAGGCTGGCCGCCAGCGCTTCGCTGCCGAAGCGCAGGGGCGAACCCCGGTCGGTCCAGATCTTTGCGTACGCATGCGCCGAACGCTTCGGTCGCACACGCAGAATCACCCCGTGCAGAATCAGCCACCACAGCCAGCGCGGGTAGTCGATCACGCGCGCATCACCGAGGAATTCAGCCAGATACGGCCGCACCGCCGCGGCCGTCGGCGCGGTCGGCGTACCCAGGTTGACCAGTAGAACGCCTGCCTGAACGGGCTGAACGGACGACCCATCGGAAGGGTTGGCAACGCCGGTATAGTGGTTGCTGCGAGTCATCGTGGCGGTCTTGGCGGAGTCGGCCATGGAGTCTGCCACAAGCCCGCCGCGCTGCGACGCGCCCGCCATCCCCGAACCCGTGTGGAGCTGCCCATGTTGAAGACCCCGCTGCAACGTCTGCTGCTGACTGGCGTGGCCCTGTTGTTGCCCGCGATGGCCGTGCATGCCGAAGATCCGCCGCTGGTGCGCGCCACCAACGCGGTGCGCGTGCTCAACGACATCATGCAGGCGCCGGACAAGGCGATTCCCACCGATCTGCTGCGCGATGCCAAGGCCATCGCGGTGATCCCGGATATGATCAAGGCCGGCTTCATCTTCGGGGGCCGTCGCGGCGAAGGCCTGATCTCGATCAAGAGCCCGGATGGCACTTGGTCCAATCCCAGTTTCATCAGCATGACCGGCGGCAGCGTGGGCTTCCAGGCGGGTGTGTCATCGACCGATGTGGTGCTGGTGTTCCGCACCCAGCGCGGCGTCGATTCGATCGTGCGCGGCAAGTTCACACTGGGTGCCGACGCATCCGCCGCCGCCGGCCCGGTCGGGCGCACTGCCTCGGCTGCGACCGACGGTCAGCTGAAAGCCGAGATCTACTCGTATTCGCGCACCCGCGGCTTGTTTGCCGGCGTGGCGATCGACGGCGCGGCCTTGCGCATCGATTACGACGCCAACGCGGCGGTGTATGGCGCGGGCATCACGCCGCGGCGCATCTTCGAAGGTGGCGTCAGCAACGTGCCGACCCCCGTAGTCAATTTTCGCGATCGGCTGGAGGAGTACACTTCGCGATGATGGTCGGGAAGTGCCGGCGCGAACCGCGCCAGGATTGAAGTGGCTGGAATCGGCCTAGAGGTTGATCATGGGTTTTGACAGTTTGTGGCACTGGGGCATTCTGCTGGTGATCGTGCTGCTGGTGTTCGGCACCAAGAAGATCCGCAACCTCGGGCCGGATCTCGGCTCGGCGATCCGCGATTTCAAGAAAAGCCTCAGCGGTGACGACGAGGCCAAGCAGAAGGAAGAGGAAGCCCGGCGCAAGGCGGCCGAACAGCTGCGTGCCGATCCGCCGCCGGCCGACAGCGCCGACACGCAGAGTCAGCGCGACTCCAGCGAAACCAAGTAAGCACGCGGCGGGCGGAGCGCGGCAATGATCGAGATCAGTCTCGGCAAACTGGTAATGCTCGCCCTGATCGCGTTGATCGTGCTGGGTCCGGAGAAGCTGCCCGGCGCTGCCCGCACCGCCGGCGCCCTGCTGCGGCGAGTCCGCCATGGCTGGGACAACGTGCGCGCCGAGGTCGAGCGCGAGCTGGAGATCGAACAGATCAAACGCACCGCACGCGAAGCGGCGGCCCGCGCGGAAGCGGCACAGAACGAGTTGAAGGAAGGCGTGCAGAAGATGCGCGAACCGTTCGGCACGATCGCCGCTGACGTTGCGGCGATGAGCCAGCCGGCGCCTGCTGTCGCAAACCGCGCTTCCGGCGACGATGCGGTGACTGATCTGCCGGTGGACAACATGCTGTCGGA
>JBEPVP010000263.1:0-4128 GCA_041690935.1 Rhodanobacter sp. | reverse complement strand
CACTCCTGCTGCTCAAGCAGCGTCTAGTGTGTTGCATCCACCAGTTGAATCCGCCGCCGAAAGCCGACACTAGCAATAACAGCTGAAAGTCAGCCTCCAACATGGGTGCCCCGGTTTCAGGCTCTTTTGCTCTCCCGCTCCTAGCAACCGCGCAGCGGTTGCGCACCGAGTGCGGGCCAGGATGGCCCGCTGCTCTACCCGGGGCCCCTGTGCGGCGGTGAGTTGGGGTCGACAGGCCGCGCAGGGGGCATCGACAGGGATGTCGATGCCTTTTCGCCCGGACAGGAGTCCGGTCGAAAAGCCCGACCCCGGCTCACGGACTTGCCGGGCAGGATGCCCGGCAAGCGCCAAGTGGGGTGGCCTTCTCTTTTGGTTACTTTTCTCTTGGCCACGCAAGAGAAAAGTAACTCGGCTGCCGCAGGCAGACGAAAGCCCTTCGCTCTGTGGCCAGCGAGAGCATCGCGACTGATGTCCACCAGCTCGCCCGATACCAACCGGCCATGCCGCTCAGGCAGCCTCGCTCACTTGCACTTCCAGGCGACGCCCCAACAATTCCAGCGCCGCGTCCAGTTGTTCCATCCGCGAGCCGTGGCGCACATCCAGCAGGCGATCCACCGAGGGACGCGGCAAACCAAGCCTGCGTGCCAACTCGGCCTTGCTCAAGTCCTGATCCAGCACGGCACCGTACAGAGCCAGCTTGGCTTTGGTGAGGGTTGGCAGGTAGATCATCAGCCGCCGACGCGCGGTCGCCCTGGCCTCGGGGATGGGGCGTCGATCCTGCATGTAACCGTACAGGGCCGTTTCGATGGCATCCAGCGCTTCTTCTTCGGTCCGGTGATGCTCGTAGACCACCGCGTGCATTTCGGGAATATCCGGACAGGACACCAACACGGCATCGCCGTGCCGCGCCAACGTTACCGCATAGCCAGACGGCACCGCGTCAATGATCGTGCGATTTTTCGCCATGCTGCTCACTCCGCAGATTGCCGCGACCCTTGCAGGCCGAGGTCCTTCAGGATCGCCTTGCGCAAGGGCTCGAGCATCTCTTTCGAGCCGTGGCTGGGACACACCGAGGTGCGCCCTCGATACCGCACCAACTGGTGACTGCCCTTGCCGGGCTCGAATGTCACGCCTTGCCGCTTCAGCCACCGGATGAACTCGCTGTACTTCATCCGCACGCCCCTTCCATGGTGTGAGACGGCACCATAGCATCATATTTGATGCATGCAACACCTTTGATGCATGCATACGCTTTCTCCGCACCTACTCGGGGACGAAAGCTCTTGGCTCGTAAACAGCTGACAGACGAAGAGCAAGCGCCCCTCACCCTCCCACAAGGGGACTTCCTTCGGTCGCAGCTCCCTCCCCCGGCAAAGCCGCGGGAGAGGGAGCAGAACGATGCGCGACGCGTAATCGCCGCCCTCACCTACAATGAGGAACCCCGACACTCCGGATCACCCATGCCACCGCTGCGCCTCAAACGCTACCTGCTGACCGGCCTGCTCACCTTCATTCCGCTGTGGGTGACCTGGCTGGTGTTCAAGTTCGTGCTCGGCCTGCTGGCTGGCATCGGTGCGCCGCTGGTGACTGCGCTGCTCGGCGGGCTGGCGCTGGTGGCGCCGCGGACGGCCGATACGCTCAATGTGGAATGGCTGGTTTTCATCCTGGCGCTGGTGATCACGCTGGTGGCGTTGTACCTGCTCGGCGCGCTGGCGAGCCGGATGATCGGCCAGCGTTTCCTCAATGGCTTCGACGGGCTGCTGGCGCGCATCCCGCTGGTGCAGACCATTTATGGCGGCACCAAAAAGCTGATGTCGGTGCTGCAGAACAAGCCCTCCGGCGTGCAGCGCGTGGTGCTGGTGGAGTTTCCCCGACGCGGCATGCGGGTGGTCGGCTTTGTCACCCGGGTGATGATCGAGGACGGCACCGGCCGGGAGATGGCGGCGGTGTTCATCCCGACCACGCCGAACCCGACCGGCGGCTATCTGGAAGTGGTGCCGCTGGACGAACTCACGCCGACCGACTGGACCATGGATCAGGCGATGGCCTTCATCATTTCCGGCGGTGCGGTGGCGCCCGACACCCTGCCCGCTTCGCCGGCGCACCTGCGCCGCGACGAACCGGAGGCCCGTGCATGAGCCTGCGTCACGTCCTGTTGTCTGTCCTGCTTGGAGTTGCTGCCATGACCGCGCACGCCGCCGACCCGACCGATACCGACTGGATCACGCCGGCCGAGGCCGCACAGTTCCGCACCACGCCGAGTTACGCCGACACACTCGCCTATCTGCTGCGCCTGCAGCGCGCGGCGCCGGGTGTGATCCGCATGCAGACGTTTGGCACCACGCCGGAAGGCCGGCCGATGACGGTGGTGATCGCCAGCGGTGACGGCACGTTCGATCCGGCCGCGGCGCGCGCCGCGCACAAGCCGGTGGTGTTGCTGCAGGCCGGCATCCATCCCGGCGAGATCGAGGGCAAGGATGCGGGGCTGATGCTGCTGCGCGATATCGCGATCACGCACAAGTATCCGCACCTGCTCGACCATCTGGTGCTGGTCTACATCCCGGTGTTCAGCGTGGACGGCCACGAAAATTCCTCGCCGTATCACCGCATCAACCAGAACGGTCCGGCGAGCATGGGTTTTCGCGGCCAGTCGCAATACCTCAACCTCAACCGCGACTACGTCAAGGCCGATGCGCCGGAGATGCTGGCGTGGCTGAAGCTGTGGCAGCGCTGGTTGCCGGACTTCCTGATCGACGTGCACACCACCGACGGCGCCGACTATCAATACGACCTGACCTGGTACACCGAGGATGCGCACAAGCTCGATCTGGCCGTGAGCGCGTGGCAGCACGACGCGATCGTCAACCACGCGATGCCCGCGTATGAGAAGCGCGGCCACCTCGCCTCGATCTATCTGGAGTTCAAGGATGGCCGCGATCCACGCAAGGGCATCGTGAACTTCGGTTCGGGGCCGCGCTTTTCCACCGGCTACGCGGCGCTGCAGAACCGGCCGGCGCTGTTGATCGAGACGCACATGCTGAAGCCGTACGCGGACCGAGTACACGCGGTGTACGACCTGGTCGAGCTGATGCTGGAGCAGGCCAATCAGTATCCGGCCGCGTTGCTCGCTGCCACCGCGCGGTCCGACGCCGCCACCATCGCACGCGCCCAAGAGGCTAACGCGCGCGTGCCGCTGACGTTCAAGGCCGATCCCGCGTCGACGCCGTATGAGCTGAAGGGCTACGCGTTCACGATCAGCCACAGCGACATCTCCGGCAGCCACTGGATCCAGTACGAACCGAGCCAGCCGAAGACGTATCGCATCGACAACTGGAACGGCCTGCTGCCGGATATCTCGATCACCCCGCCGGCCGCCTACGCGGTGCCGGCGCAGTGGACCGCGATCATCGACAAGCTGGATGCGCACGGCATCCACTACCAGCGCACCGATCACCCGCTGACGATCCACGCCGAGGGCTATCAGCTGGATGACCCGACGTGGGCGGACAAACCGTTTGAAGGGCACCTGATGTTGCGCAACTTCACCGTGCATGCAGTGCGACGCGAGGTGGCCCTGCCGGCCGGCTCGGCGATCGTGCGGCTGGACCAGCGCGGCGCCAACGTGGTGATCAACCTGCTCGAACCGCAGGCGCCCGATTCGCTGCTGCACTGGGGCTATCTCAATGCGATGTTCGAGGCCAAGGAATACGGCGAGCCGCGCGTGGTGGAACAGCTGGCGCGCGAGATGCTGGCGAAGGATCCGGCACTGAAGGTCGCGTTCGAGCAGAAGCTGCGCGACGATCCGGCGTTCGCCGCCAGTCCCGGCGCCCGCCTGCAGTTTTTCTTCGAGCGCTCGCCCTGGTACGCCGCCCAGCACGTGGGCGCCTATCCGGTGTTGCGACTGAACGCGGCGCAGCTGCGCCAGTTGCCGACGCAAGAGACCCCGGCGCACGGCCACAGCCCCTGACCTTTGACACTGTCTGGCCCGTGACGTTTGACCTAGCGTGAGCCGGTATGGCCGCGATTCCAGGGTGATTCGATGACGCGGCCAGCGAAGCACCGTACCCGCCCGACGGGCGACATCACTCACAGAGGGATATCCATGACCAAGCAGTATCTGAAGCCCGT
>JBEPVP010000262.1:0-4146 GCA_041690935.1 Rhodanobacter sp. | reverse complement strand
CCGTTCTCGAAGATCGCGCTCGACTGCGCCGAAGCCGCCGCGCACCACCAGCGCAATGAAGGCGGTCGCCTCACCGGCGCGCTGAACCGTTCGGAATTCATCGACCGCGCCCTGCGCCAGGCGGTGAGCCGCGAAAGCGAGAACCTCGAGAACGGCCTGACCGTCCTCGCCACCGTCGGCTCGACGGCACCGTTCGTTGGCCTGCTCGGTACCGTGTGGGGCATCTATCACGCCCTGACCGGAATCGCGACATCCGGGCAGTCGTCGATCGAAGCGGTCGCCGGTCCGGTCGGTGAGGCGTTGATCATGACCGCGCTCGGTCTGTTCGTCGCCATCCCGGCTGTGCTTGGCTACAACTTCTTCGTGCGCATGAACCGGGTGACGAATTCGAAGTTCGATGCGTTCGCGCACGACCTGCACGACTTCTTCGCGACCGGTTCGCGCGTCGGCGACATGCAAGGCCATTGAACCGAACGCAGACCGTAACGGAGCCGAGAAATGGCCTTCAGCAGCAACGACAGCGGTGGCCCGATGGCCTCGATCAACGTCACGCCCCTCGTGGACGTGATGCTGGTGCTGCTGATCATCTTCATGATCACCACGCCGTTGATGAAAAACAAGATCGCCGTCAAGCTTCCGAATGCCGTCTTGACGAAGAAGCCCGAGCCGCCGACCCATCCGCCGGTCACCTTGTCCGTCAAGGCCGATGGCAGCGTGTACTGGAACGACGAGCTGGTCGATCAGGCGCTGCTGGATAGCCGCCTGGCCACGACCGCGCAGCTGGTGCCGCAGCCGGAACTGGATGTGCGTGCCGACAAGACCACGCGCTATGGAACGATCTGGCAGGTGGTGCGCACGGCTAAGGACAACGGCATGCAGAAGGTCGGTTTCATCTCTGCCCCGCACCAACAGAAGAACTGAGGCGACGCCATGGCATTCAGCAGCGGCAACAGCGGCGGTCCGATGGTGGACATGAACGTCACTCCCCTTGTGGACGTGCTGCTCGTGCTGCTCATCATCTTCATGGTCACGATGCCGCCGATGACCTACCCGATCGACGTGGACCTGCCGGTTCCCTCGACCAAGCCGCCGCCGCCATCGCCAGCGCAGCCGATCGACCTCAAGATCAACGCGGGTGGCGATATCACCTGGAACGGCAGCCTGATGCCGGTGAAAGGACTGGAAGGTGTCATGAAGGTCGAGGCCGAACGCTATAGCGATCCCTTGCAGCAGCCGGTGATCCAGATCGACACCGACAAGGATGCGCAGTACGACACCCTGGCCCAAGTGCTTGCGGCGGCAAAAAACGCCGGCTTGGTCAAGATCGGGTTCGTCGACAACGGCCAGCGGTAACACCCCGCGATCCTGATTGAACGACGCCGCCTTCGGGCGGCGTTTTCGTTGGCGACAACGACAAGCGGGACTTCCAACGAAGCATCCGCAGGACTATGGTGGGTGCAACTCCAGGCGGAGGGCGATGCCATGGCATTCAAAAGCGCTACCAGCAGCATCCGTCAGATGGCCGACATGAACATTACGCCGCTGGTCGACGTGATGCTGGTACTTCTGATCCTCTTCATGGTGACGATGCCGTTGAAGACCTACGGGATCGGCGTGGATCTGCCGCAGGCAGGCCCGTACGTCAAGCCGCCGGTCGCGAGTCCCATCGATCTGAAGATCGACGCCGACGGTCAGATCACCTGGAACGGCAGCGCATTGCCGCTGAATGCACTGCAAGGCGCGATGAGGATCGAGGCCGAACGCTATAGCGACCCCATGCAGCAGCCGGTGATCCAGATCGATACCGACAAGGATGCACGCTACGACGTCCTGGCGAAGGTGCTGGCAACCGCCCGGAATGCGGGGCTCATCAGGATCGGCTTCGTCGACAACGGCCAGCGCTGACCGTTTCGTGCGTCGCGATGCCTGTTGCGACGACTACGTGCGCGCGGTGGCAATGACACGCAGGTAGCCGGCGACCGTTGTCTCGAGTCCCGCGTACAGCGCTTCGTCGATTAGCGCGTGGCCGATCGACACCTCGCCGATCCCCGGTGCCGCGCGCAGCAATGGACCGAGATTGGCCTGATCCAGGTCGTGGCCCGCGTTGACGCCGAGGCCGACCGCGAGCGCCCGCCGCGCGGCTTCGGCACACAAGGCCAACTCCCGCAGCGCTGCGCCAGCGGCGTGGGCTTCCGCATACGGCCCGGTGTAGAGCTCGATGCGCGACGCACCGAGCCAAGCCGTGCGCTCCAGTGCCGGCGCATCGCAATCCATGAACAGGGAAACGCGGCAACCCAACGCTTTGAAGGCGCCGATGAGCGGTGCCAGCCGTTCCGCATCGCGATCCAGGTCGAAGCCGTGGTCGGAGGTCAGCTGACCATCGCCATCGGGCACCAGGGTCACTTGCGTGGGACGCGCCTGCTCGACCAGCGCGAGCAGCCCCGGGTAGTCTCCGCGCGCGGGAGCGAAAGGATTGCCTTCGATGTTGAACTCGACGCGATCGCGGCAGAGGCCGGCCAGCAACAGCACATCCTCCGCGCGAATATGACGCTGGTCGGGCCGCGGATGCACAGTGATGCCGCCGCAACCCGCCTGGATCACGGTTTCCGCGGCGCGCCGCAGGTCCGGGCGATGGATGCCGCGCGAATTGCGCAGCACCGCGATCTTGTTGAGATTGACGCTGAGCAGGGTGATCGATGGGTGCATGGAGAGAGCGCAAGTCCGGTCATTGCGGCGCGATCGCCGCGGTTTCTGTCGCTGATGCGTCTCCGTCCCGCGCGCTTGCGATCAGCCACAGCCGCCCCAGACAGTGACACATAGCCTACAACCGCGGGGCCGGGGCGATCATACTGTCGAAATGAACAACACGTTCCGCGCAATCCTGCGCTGGCTGACGCTGCTTGTGTGCGGCTGGTCGGCCTGCGCCTGCGTGTGGGCGCTGGGGGGGGAGCCGTTGCTGCAGCGGTTCACGCCTGCCGATTTCAAGGCCACCCCGTATTTGTTCGCGCTGGCCAGCGACGCCGATGGGCGCATCTATATCGGCAACAACGATGGCTTGTTGCGCATGCAGGGGCATGAATGGCAGACGGTTCCGCTGCCGGGCGGAATGGCGGCCGGCGTGCTCGCGCGTGGAAAAGATGGGCGCGTCTATCTGGGCGGCTACGACAGTTTCGGCGTCATCGAGACCGCGGCCGATGGCCAGTTGGTCTATCGCGACCTGCGTGACGCCTTCGGCCTGAAGGGCGACGCGCGTGCACTGGGTTCGGTCTGGCAAGTGTTGCCGGTCTCGAATGGAGTCTACTTCCAGGCCCAGCACCGGATCTTGTTCTATCGGTTCGACGGTCATCGCCAGCAGTGGCCGTCGGATGGAATCGAGGGTGCCTACAGCGTGTATCGCGACCAGCTGTACGTGCTGCGCAAGGACTTCGGACTGCAGCGTTTCGACGACGGACGCCTGCTGCCGGTGCCCGGCGGTGATCTGATGCGCGGGCATCGAGGCGTGGAGATGCTCGATCAGGGCGACAGCGCGCTGGCGCTGTCGGTTGGGGGATTTTATCGCCTGCGCGACGATCACGTCACCGCGCTCGACGTGCCGCCGGTGCCGGCTGCCGCAGGCATCTTCAGCTCGGTGCATATGCTGAGCGATCACGGCTTTGTCGTGGGAACCAGCACCGGTCAGTTGCTGGTCTACGATTCCGGCGCGCACCTGCTCGAGCAGCACACGATTGCGCACAACAGCATTGGCGCGATGAACTACGACGCGGAAGGGGGTCTATGGGCCGTCGCCGATGATGAACTCTTGCGGCTGCAATTGCCTTCGCCGTGGTCGCGGATCGACATGGCCGACATGGGCGGCGTGCTCTCCGACACCGAATGGCATCGCGAAGCGCTCTGGCTGGCGGTGGGTGCGCGCGGGCTGGCGCGTCTCAGCGACGGCCCGGACGGTCGCCACATCGACTGGATCGCCGGCGAAAACAAACGCCAGGTCTTCGGGCTGACCAGCACCGACAGCGGCTTGCTGGTCTCCTACGACAGCGGCATCGATGTGATCGCGGATGACGGCCGCGTGCTGCCACTGGTGCACGGAGACGACCAGGCGGTCTACACCATCGAGCGCTCGAAATTCAATCCCGATCTGGCGTATGC
>JBEPVP010000261.1:0-4230 GCA_041690935.1 Rhodanobacter sp. | reverse complement strand
GTTCCCCCCCCGGGCGGGGGCGGCGCCCCACCTAACCCCCGCGCGCCCAAACCCCCCCCCCCGGGGCGGGGGCTCCTACACGCGGCGTAGAGGCGGCGCGGCGCAGCATCAACACCTCGATGCGGAGGCTGCCATGCACTACGAACTGTATTACTGGACCGGCATCCAGGGCCGCGGCGAGTTCGTGCGACTGGCGCTGGAAGACGCCGCGGCCAGCTATGTCGACGTGGCCCGCGAGCAAGGCGATGACGCCGTCATGCGCTATCTCGACGGCATCCATGACGGCGCGCTGCCGTTTGCGCCGCCGTTCCTCAAGGCTGGCCGGCTGCTGATCGCGCAGACCGCGAACATCCTGCACTACCTCGGCCAGCCGCTCGGTCTGGTGCCCGACAGCGAGAGCCGGCGGCTTTACGCCCACCAGCTGCAACTGACCATCAGCGACCTGGTCGCTGAAGTGCACGATTCCCATCATCCGATCGCCAGCAGCCGGTATTACGAGGACCAGCGCGCCGAGGCGCAGCGGCGCGCAAGCGATCTGCGCGACACGCGACTGCCAAAATTCCTGGACTACTTCGAGCAGGTGCTGGAGCGCGGCGGCGGTCACCATCCGCTGCGCGAACACTCCTACGTCGACCTCTCGCTGTTCCAGCTGATGAGCGGACTGGACTACGCGTTTCCGCGCGCCATGCGGCGGCTGGGGCACACGCTGCCGCTGCTGCGGGCGTTGAGCGGGCGGGTTGCCGAGCGGCCGCACATCGCGGCCTATCTCGCGTCATCGCGCCGCTTGCCGTTCAACGAGAACGGCATCTTCCGACACTACCCCGAACTGGATGATCCGCACTGAGCGGCACCGTTCAGAACAACGCGATCACCATCGCGCCGGCCACGATCAGCACGCCGCCGATCAGCAGCGGCCAGCTCGGTCGTTCGCCGAGGAACACCAGCCCCAGCACGATCGCCAGCGCCACGCTGAGCTTGTCGATCGGCGCCACCTTGCTGATCGGGCCCAACTGCAGCGCGCGGTAGTAGCACAGCCACGACAACCCGGTGGCGATGCCGGACAGCACCAGGAACAACCAGCTGTGCAGCGGCAGGCCGCTGGGCTTGGCCCACTCCTGGCGCAGGCTGAGGATGCCGGCGGTGACGATCAGGATCACGATGGTGCGGATGAAGGTGGCGAGGTTGGAATTGATGCCGACCACGCCGAGCTTGCCGAACAACGCCGTCAGCGCCGCGAACAGCGCCGAGCCCAGTGCAAACAGCAGCCAGCTTTCACGCAGTTGCATCGCACGGCCCTCCACTCATTATCGCTCCGGCGTCGTCATCGCGCAGCGCCGACGCCAGCCAGGGACGTGACTCAGTTGCCGCCGTCGGCCGGCGTCGGCGCGGTCGCGTCTTCGGCCGGCGGTTTGGCCTTGCCCCACTCCAGCACCTTGTACATCACCGGCCGCACCGGCTTCTGGCCGTGCTCGTCGACCAGCCGGCCCTCGGGATCGACCATGTAGGTCTGCTCGACACCGTTTTTCGGGGTAACCACGACCATGTAGACGCGGCCATTGCGGCTGTATTCCTGAATCTGGTTGTCACCGTCCTGGCGCACCCTGATCTGGGGCAACGATTTGTCCCTGCCCGCGTGCGCGGCACTGTCGTCCTGCATCGCCGGCAATGCCTGCGGTTTCAGATCCAGCGACGGGTGGGCCGCAGGCGCCACCGCTTTCACGCCCGGATCGTGGATGCCCGGCGGTGGTGGCACGTTGGTCGAGGGAGCTGACTGCGCGAACGCACCCGACACCAGCAGGCTGGAAGTGAACAGGACACTGGCGGCAGCCAGCAGGGCAACGGTTTTCATGGGGGCAACCTCGATCGGGGAAGAAAGCATAACAGCGCGTCGGCAGCGCTTCCGTGAAGCACGACGTTCGCCGCACGCATGCGAGAATGGCGCATGGCCAAACTCATCCTGATCGACGGCTCCTCCTACCTGTACCGCGCGTTCCACGCGCTGCCGCCGCTGAGCAACGCGCACGGCGAGCCGACCGGCGCACTGTTCGGCGTAGTCAACATGCTGCGTGCCACGCTGAACGCGAAGCCGGATTATCTGGCCTTTGTCAGCGACGCACCCGGCCCGACCTTCCGCGACGCGCTGTACGACCGGTACAAGGCGAACCGCCCACCGATGCCGGACGACCTGCGCGCGCAGGTCGAGCCGATGCTGGCGATCGTGGGCGCGCTGGGTTTCCCGATCCTGCGCGTGCCCGGTGTCGAGGCCGACGACGTGATCGGCACGCTCGCCGTGCAGGCGCAGGCACTCGGCATCGAGGTGCTGGTGTCCACCGGCGACAAGGACATGGCCCAGCTGGTGAGTCCGCACGTCACCCTGGTCAACACCATGAGCAATACCGTCATGGACAGCACCGGCGTGATGGCGAAGTTCGGCGTGCGCCCGGACCAGATCATCGACTTCCTGGCGCTCACCGGCGACACCGTCGACAACGTACCGGGCGTGCCCAAGTGCGGCCCGAAGACCGCCGCCAAATGGCTGGCCGAATACCACACGCTGGACGGCGTGATCGCGAACGCCGACCGGATCGGCGGCAAGATCGGCGAGAGCCTGCGCGAGGCACTGCCGCGACTGCCGTTGTCGCGCGAACTGGTGACGATCAAGACCGACGTGGCACTGGAGTTCGGTCCCACCGAGCTGGCGCAGCGCACCGCCGATACCGCGTCGCTGCGCGAGCTGTATACGCGCTACGGGTTCAAGGCGGCATTGAAGGAGCTGGACGGCATCGAAGCCGATGGCAGGGTCGGTAGGAACGACTTCAGTCGCGATGCTCCTGCTCTGGATTCACCAAACAGCATCGCGGCTGAAGCCGCTCCTACACCGCCGCCGGAGTTCTCTGCGCCCGGTGAATACGAACTGGTTACCACGCCGGAGCAACTGGCGATCTGGCTGCAGCAGCTGCACGGCGCCGAGCTGATCGCGTTCGACACCGAGACCACCAGCATCGACGCGATGCGCGCGGACATCGTCGGCATCAGTTTCGCGGTGGAGCCGGGCAAAGCCTGCTACATCCCGCTCGGCCACGACTATCCCGGCGTGCCAGCGCAGCTCGATCGCGATGCGGTGCTGCGCGCGCTGAAGCCGATCTTCGAGGACGCCAGCAAACCCAAGCTCGGCCAGCACGCCAAGTACGACATCAATATCCTGTCGCACTACGACATCATCGTGCAGGGCCTCAAGCACGACTCGATGCTGGAGTCCTACGTGTGGAACGCCACCGCGACGCGCCACGACATGGACTCGCTGGCGAAGAAATATCTCGGCTACGAGACGATCAAGTACGAGCAGGTCGCCGGCAAGGGCGCCAGGCAGATCTCATTCTCGCAGGTGGATCTGGACACCGCCTGCCGCTACGCCGCCGAGGACGCCGACATCACCCTGCGCCTGCATCATGCGCTGTGGCCAAAGTTGGAAAGTCTGCCGGCGCTGCGCACGGTCTACGAGCAGATCGAGATTCCGCTGGTGCCGGTGCTGGCCGCGATGGAACGCCGCGGCGTGCTGATCGACGGCGACGAGTTGCGCCGGCAAAGCCAGCAGCTGGGCAAGCGCATGCTGGAGCTGCAGCAACAGTCATATGCGCTGGCCGGGCACGAGTTCAACCTCGACTCGCCGAAACAATTGCAGGCGGTGCTGTTCGACGAACTCGGCCTGCAGGCGAAGCTGAAGACGCCGACCGGCCAACCATCGACCAACGAGGAAGCGCTGGAAGCGATCGCCGATACGCATGAACTGCCGCGACTGATCCTCGACTATCGCGGCCTGACCAAGCTGCGTTCGACCTATACCGACAAGCTGTCCGGCATCGTCAACCCGCGCACCGGCCGCGTGCATACCAGTTACCACCAGGGCTCGGTGGCGACCGGGCGGATCTCCTCATCCGATCCGAACCTGCAGAATATCCCCGTGCGCACCGAGGAAGGCCGGCGCATCCGCCAGGCGTTCATCGCGCCGCCGGGCTGGCAGGTGCTGGCGGCGGACTATTCGCAGATCGAGCTGCGCATCATGGCGCACCTGTCCGGCGATGAGGGCCTGCTGCGCGCCTTCCACTCCGGTGGCGACGTGCACCGCGCCACCGCGGCGGAGGTGTTCGGCGTGCCGCCCGAGGACATCACCACCAACCAGCGCCGCGCCGCCAAGGCGATCAACTTCGGCCTGATGTACGGCATGAGCGC
>JBEPVP010000260.1:0-4264 GCA_041690935.1 Rhodanobacter sp. | reverse complement strand
GGGCAAGGGCTTCTCGATCGCGATGGGCGTGCTCGACGCCGGCCGCATCGGCATTGCCTCGCAGGCGGTCGGCATCGCTCGCGCGGCGTACGAGGCGACCCTGCAATGGTCGCGCGACCGCAAGGCGTTCGGTGCGCCGATCGGCACGTTCCAGATGACCCAGTCCAAGATCGCCGACATGAAGTGCAAGCTCGATTCGGCCATGCTACTGACCCTGCGCGCGGCGTGGATGAAGGGCGAGACCGAGAAGCACGGCGGCCGCTTCGGCACCGAAGCGGCGGTGGCCAAGCTCACTGCGTCGGAAGCGGCGATGTGGATCAGCCATCAGGCCGTGCAGATCCACGGCGGCATGGGCTACTCGAAGGAAATGCCGCTGGAGCGCTACTTCCGCGACGCCAAGATCACCGAGATCTACGAAGGCACCAGCGAGATCCAGCGGCTGGTGATTGCGCGCGCGGAAACGGGTTTGCGCTGAGCCCTTGTTGCTCCCGTGCGCGATGCCTCTGGCGACAGCAGCACCTTGTCGAGCCACCTCAAGCTTGAATCGCTCGTCGTACTTCGCCATGAAAAACACCCCAGAGATTGGATGGGTGTCCAACTTCTGGGGTGCAGTTCAATATACCGGGGCTTTTTGTTTGTCTATTGCCGCGTCACTGCCCTCGACGCGTATCCGAATCGAACGCCTGCATGCCGCCAGGCTTTCTGCCCTCAGTCGGCGGCGCGTCGCCATCCAGTTTGTCGCCGAGCAGGCGACGCACCACCACGTAGAACACCGGAATCAGCAACACGCCGAGGAAGGTGGCGAACAGCATGCCGCCGATCACGCCCGTACCGATCGCATGACGGGCGTTGGCGCCAGCGCCGCTGGAAATGAACAGCGGGAACACGCCGAGGATGAACGCCATCGAGGTCATCAGGATCGGCCGCAGGCGAAGCCTTGCCGCATCGACGGTTGCTTCGCGCAGGGAGCGGCCGGCTTTCTGCTCGGACACCGCGAACTCCACGATCAGGATCGCGTTTTTCGCGGCCAGGCCGATCACCGTGATCATGCCGATCTTGAAGTAGATGTCGTCGGTGAGGCCGCGCAGCAGGGTGAACACCACCACACCCAGGATACCCAGCGGCACCACCAGCAATACCGCGACCGGAATCGACCAGCTTTCATACAGCGCCGCCAGCGCCAGGAACACGATCAGGATCGACAGCACCATCAGCAGCGTGGCCGCGTTGCCCGAGAGGATTTCCTGGTACGACTGGCCGGTCCAGTCGTAGCCGAAACCCTTGGGCAGATCGTCGCTGACGATCTTCTGCATCTCGTTCATTGCCTCGCCCGAGGCGTGTCCCGGTGCCGGCGAACCCACGATCTCGACAGCCGAATAGCCGTTGTAGCGGGTCAACGAAGGTGATGCCACGATCCAGTTCGCATGCACCACGTTCGCCAGCGGGATCATCGCCGGCGTGCCGTTGCTGTTGGTCTGCGTGCTGGGCGTGAAGAAGTGCTGCAACGCATCCGGGCCCATTCGGTAATCGGCGTCGGCCTGCATGATGACGCGCTTGACGCGGCCGCCATAGGCGAAATCATTGACGTAGACCGGCGCCAGCATCAGCCCGATCGCGTTGTAGATGTCGCCGACCGACAGCCCCATCGATTGCGCCTGGATGCGGTCGACATCCAGATGCAATTGCGGCGCGTCCTCCAGCGAGTTCGGCCGTACGCCGGTCAGCAACGGATCCTGGCTGGCTTTGCCGAGCAGGGTGTTGCGGGCCTGGGTGAGCGCGTCACGGCCGGCGCCACTGCGATCCTGCAGGTACATGTCAAAACCGCCGAACTGACCCAGGCCCTGCACGGTCGGCAGGTTGACCACGAAGATCTGGGCGTCGCGTACTTTCTGCAATGCTCCATTCGCGCGCTTGATGAAATCGGCGGCGGAGGTATCGCGCTTGGCCCAGTCCTTGAGCCTGATGAAGTTCATGCCGACGTTCTCGCCGGAACCGACGAAGCTGAAGCCGGTCACCTGCAGCACGCTTTCCACCGCGCTGTCCTGCTTGAGGATGCCGCGCATCTGCGTCATCACCCTTTCGGTGCGCTGGATGGTGGCGCCAGGCGGCAACTGCACGATCGCCAGCGCGTAGCCCTGATCCTCTTCCGGCAGAAAGCTGCCGGGCAGGCGGGTGTACAGGAAGCCACCAAGCACCGACACCAGCACGAACACGACCATCCAGCGCGGTGCATGCCGCACGGCACCGTCGACATGGCCGGTGTAGGTATGCGTGGTCCAGGTGAACATTTCATTGAACTTGCGGAACACGATGTTCTTTTTCTTCTCGTGTTCCGGCTGCAGGAAACTGGCGCACAGTGCCGGTGTGAACGACAGCGCAAGCAACGCGGAGAAGCCCATCGACACCGCGATGGTCAGCGCAAATTGCTTGTAGATCACGCCGGTGGCACCCGGTTGCAGCGACGAAGGGATGAACACGGCTGCCAGCACCACGGTAATCGCCACCACCGCGCCGGTGATCTGACCCATAGCCTTGCGTGTGGCCTCCTTCGGCGACAGGCCTTCCTCGGTCATGATGCGTTCGACGTTCTCGATCACCACGATCGCATCGTCCACCACGATGCCGATGGCCAGCACCATGCCGAACAGGGTCAGCTGGTTGATCGTGAAGCCGAGCACCAGCATGCCGAGGAAGGTGCCGAGCAACGCGACAGGAATGACCAGGGTCGGGATGATCGTGGCGCGGATGTTCTGCAGAAACAGCAGCATCACCAGGAATACCAGGATGATCGCCTCGATCAGCGTGTGCACTACCTCATTGATCGAGATCTTGACGAAGCTGGTGCTGTCGTAAGGACTGTCCCAACTCACGCCCTGCGGGAAAGTGGGGGCCAGCTCGTCCATCTTGGCGCGCACCGCGGTGGCCACGTTCAGGGCGTTGGCCCCGGGCAGCAACTGGATCGCGAACGCGCCGATCGGCTTGCCATCCCAGGTGGTGTTGAAGCCGTAGCCGCCGGGGCCGAAGCTGATCCGCGCCACGTCGCCGAGCTTGACCGTGGTGCCGTCGCTATTGGCGCGCAGGATGATGTCGGCGAACTGTTCGGGCGAGGTGAAGCGGCCCTCGGTGGACACGGTGATGCTCAGGCCCTGGCCATTAGGGGCCGGATCGGCACCCAGCGAACCCGCCGCGAACTGTACGTTCTGTGCCTTGATCGCGCCAAGCACCTGCGAAGCCGAAAGGCCGTAACCCTGCAGCTTGTCCGGGTTCAGCCAGATTCGCATGGCGTATTCGGAACCGAACTGCTGGGTGCTGCCGACGCCGGGCACGCGCGAGATCTGATCGAGCACGCTCGAGCCGACGATGTCGCTGAGTCGGTCACGGTTGATGCTCGGGTTGTCCGATTTCAGCGCGATCACCATGAGGAAGCCGGCATTGGCCTTGGCCACCACCACACCCTGCTGGGTCACCTCGGACGGCAGGCGCGGGGTTGCCAGTGCGACCTTGTTCTGCACCTGCACCTGGGCAATGTCCGGGTCGGTGCCGCTCTCGAAGGTCAGCGTGATGCTGGCGCGACCGCTGGCGCTGGACGACGAGCTGAAGTACAGCAGATGGTCGATGCCGGTGAGCTGCTGCTCGATCACCTGGGTCACCGATTTCTCGGTGGTGTCGGCGCTGGCGCCAGGGTAAGTGGCACTCACCGTTACCGATGGCGGCGCAATCGACGGGTACGACTCGACGCCCAGATTGAGGATCGCCAGGACACCGCCCAGCGAAATCAGGATGGCTACCACCCAGGCGAAAATCGGGCGGTCAATAAAGAAGCTCGGCATGATCGGACTCCGTTACTTGCCGCTCGGGGCGGTGCCCGGAGCGGTGGCTGCGGACGATCCGCCAGCGGGAGCGGGCTGCCACGCACTGGCCTTGGCCGGCGCTCCGGCTTTCACCTTTTGCAGGCCCGACACCACGACCTGGTCGCCGGCCTGGAGGCCGTCGTTGATCACCCAGTTGCCGTTGCTCATCTCGGACGTGGTGACGTCCTTGCGCACCACCTTGCCGTCCGTGCCGACCGTCATCACATAGGCGCCGACGGTGTCGCGCTGGACCGCCTGCTGCGGAATCAGGAACACCTTGTGCTGCTGGCCGAGCTCGGCTTTCAGCGCCACGTACATACCGGGAAGCAGGCTGTGTTTGGGGTTCGGAATGGTCGCGCGCAAGTTGACCGCGCCGGTGGCCGGGTTGACCGTGGTGTCGGAGAAATCCAGCG
>JBEPVP010000259.1:0-4272 GCA_041690935.1 Rhodanobacter sp. | reverse complement strand
GGGTGTAGCTCAGCCTGGTAGAGCGCTACGTTCGGGACGTAGAAGTCGCAGGTTCGAATCCTGTCTCCCCGACCAGAAATTCGATGAAGAAGCCGGCCTTGCGCCGGCTTTTTTGTGCGCCGCGTTTCAGCTGCTCCACGTCACGTTCGCTCGCGCCCCCGATCAAAAGCTGGCTGGCCGTGGCGTCCTACGAGGCCACGGCTAACCTGGCAAGCCGATCGAGCTCTTCCTCGACGAAACCCGCTTCCAGCCTGGCCGGCCGGTTGAACGGCCCGCGCAAACTGACGCCCATGTAGTCGCGCAGCAGGGCGAAGAACGTGTCGATCGGCTCGACACCGTCGCGCTCGCAGCAATGCCGATACCAGCGGGTGCCGGCGGCGACGTGGGCGACTTCCTCGCGCAGGATCACTTCGAGGATCGCCACCGTGTCGGTGTCACCGAGGTGGCGCAGGCGCTCGATCATGCCCGGCGTCACATCCAGTCCGCGCGCTTCCAGCATGCGCGGCACCAGCGCCATGCGGGCGGTATCGTGATGTGCGGTTTTCTCGGCCATCGCCCACAGGCCGTCGTGGGCGTCGAAGTCGCCATAGGCATGGCCAAGTTCTTCCAGGCGCCTGGACAGCAGCGCGAAGTGGCGCGCCTCGTCGTTGGCGCAGCTGGCCCAGTCGCGGTAATACGCATCCGGCTTGTCGCGGTAGCGATACACCGCGTCCCACGCCAGGTTGATGGCGTTGAATTCGATATGCGCGACCGCGTGCACCAGCGCGGCACAGCCTTCGGCGCTGCCGAGCCCGCGTTGCGGCACCTGACGCGCGTTGACCAATCGCGGCTTGACCGGACGACCGGGCACGCCGATCGGTTCGGGCGACGGCGATGTGGGATCGGCACGCAATTCGCCGGCGGCAAAGGCCTGCCAGGTTGCGTGGGTCAGGCGCAGTTTTTCGGACGGCTCGGTGGCGTCGAGGCAACGCTTGGCGGCGGCGTGGAGATCGGTCATGTAGTTTTTCTGTAGGAGCCCACTTGTGGGCGATGCTCTTGTTTCGGCGACAAAAGAAAGAACATCGCCCACAAGTGGGCTCCTACAAGAGAGGAGACTCAAACCACTCGGCGCGCGGCCTTGGCGTCATCCGAGCGCAGCATCTGCACTTGTTCCAGATAGCGCTGGTCGAGACCGGTCACGTATTCGCCGGAGAAGCACGAGGTGTCGAACTGCTTGAGCTTCTCGTTGCCGTCCTGCACCGCCCAGATCAGGTCCTTCAGGTCCTGGTAGATCAGCCAGTCGGCGCCGAGCATCGTCTCCACTTCCTGCTCGGTATGGCCAGCGGCAATCAGCTCCGAGGTGGACGGCATGTCGATGCCATAGACGTTCGGATAGCGCACCGGCGGCGCGGCGGAGGCGAAGTAGACGTTCTTCGCACCGGCATCGCGCGCCATCTGGATGATCTGTTTCGAGGTGGTGCCGCGCACGATCGAGTCGTCCACCAGCAGCACATTCTTCTTGCGGAACTCCAGATCGATCGCGTTGAGCTTGCGGCGCACCGATTTCACGCGCTCGCCCTGCCCCGGCATGATGAAGGTGCGGCCGATGTAGCGATTCTTGACGAAGCCCTCGCGGAACGGCACGCCCAGCGCGCCGGCCAATGCGCTGGCGGCGGTGCGCGCGGTATCGGGAATCGGGATGACCGCGTCGATGCCGTGATCGGGCCGCTCGCGCAGGATCTTCTCGGCCAGTTTCTCGCCCATGCGCAGGCGCGCCTTGTATACCGAGACATCCTCGATCATCGAATCGGGCCGCGCCAGGTAGACGTATTCGAAGATGCACGGCGTATGCAGCGCGCCCTCGGCGCAGCGGCGGCTGTGCAGCTGACCCTGGTCGGTGATGATCACCGCCTCGCCCGGCATGATGTCGCGCACACGCTTGAAGCCGAGCACGTCGAACGCGACCGACTCGGACGCTACCGCGTACTCGTGGCCTGCGGCGGTGATCCGCTCGCCCAGTACCAGCGGACGGATGCCGTGCGGATCGCGGAACGCGATCAGACCGTAGCCGAGCACCAGTGCCACGCAGGCGTAGCCGCCGCTGGCGCGCGCATGCACGCCGGCGACCGCCTTGAAGATGTGGTCCGGGGTCAGCGCCATGCGGTCCTGGATCTGCAGCTCGTGCGCCAGCACGTTCAACAGCACTTCGGAATCGGAATCGGTGTTGATATGGCGGCGATCGTCCTGGAACATCTCGCGGCGCAGCGCGTCGGTATTCACCAGGTTGCCGTTGTGCGCAAACGCGATGCCGTACGGCGAGTTGACGTAGAACGGCTGCGCTTCGGCGGAACCTTCCGAACCGGCGGTGGGATAGCGGCAGTGGCCGATGCCGATGCGCCCGCGCAGGCCGCTCATCGCAGCCTCGCCGAACACGTCGCGCACCAGTCCGTTGCCCTTGTGCAGGCGCAGGCGCGAGCCATCCACCGTGGCGATGCCGGCCGCGTCCTGGCCGCGATGCTGCAGCACCGTCAGCCCGTCATAGAGCGCCGACGCCACTTCGGTGGTACCGACAATGCCGATGATTCCGCACATGGTGTGTTGCCTGCTTCAGGAGTTCGTGTTCAGTGAGTCCGGGGATGACCGGCTGCGCTGGCGGCAGCGGCGGGCATCGTCGACATGCTTGATGTTGCTGGGGCCGCTGTCGTGCCCGATGTGGGGGCGCGCAGTTGGCCCGACAAGTTGGGCAGGTGATCGAGCACCGCCGCAGGATGGATCTGGTCGAGCACCGCCGCCGGGTGAAGATGGTCGCGCACGCTGGCTGGAATGTTCTGCCCCAGCCACGCCGCCGCGCCCTGAAACTGCGGCAGCAACACCGATTGCTGCCACCACATCTCGCGCGTGAACCCGGTCAGCCCGAGCATGAATACCAGCAGGGTCACCAGCAACACGCCGCGCAGGAAACCGAACACCATGCCAAACAGGCGGTCGATGCCAGACAGCCCGGAACTCCAGATCAACTTTCTCGTCGCGAAGCGCACCAGCGCACCCACGATCAGCACGCCGAAGAAACAGATCGCGTAACCGAGCCCGACGCGGGCGATCGGCAAGGAAATCATCGGCTCCAGCTGGGCTGCCACGACCGGGCCGAACGTGGCAGCCACCCAGAAGGCGGCGATCCAGATCACCAGTGAAAGCAATTCTGCAATCAGTCCGCGCCACAGACCGATCAGGATCGACAGGCCCAGGATCCCGAGGATGACAAAGTCGGTTCCGTTCATCCTTGCGCTCGCCTGGTTGATGCGTTGCCGACTGCATGAGACATGGGTGTGTCAGGGCACCGAAACGACGTTGCCGTCGATGCCGAGCTTGGCCTTGACCTGATCGTGCACGCGCTGCGCATCGGCCCGCTGGGTCTGCGGACCGGCACGTACGCGCCACAGCGTCTTGCCACCGGCCTGTACCGAATCGGTGAAACCGTCGAAGCCGTTCGCGCGCAACTTGTCGCGCAAGGCATTGGCATCGGCCTGGCTGCTCATGGCCGCCAGCTGCACCGCCCAACCGCCTGCCTTGCTGGCTGGCGTGCGGTCGGTCGCCGGCGCGGCCGTGCTGTCGTGGCTGGCGTCCTGCTCCAGCCGCGCCGGTGCGCCGGGAATCGACTGGGTGATCTTCAGGCGCGCCGCTTCGGCAGCCGCGCGCGTCTCGAACGGACCGGCGATGACCAGCGTGCGCGGCTGGCCGGCCTGGGTGATCGCGCGGCCCGTCACGGGATAGCCGAGCGCGCGCACTCGGCGTTCCAGATTCGCGGCGCCGGCCGCGCTGGCGTAGGCGCTGAGGTTGAGGGTGTAGCTGCCATGTCCCGCGGCAGATTCCGCCGGCGTGGGCGTTGCCGCTGCAGCCGGTGCGGGTTGGGTCGGCGCGGCGGCGACCGGCTCCGGCTTGACCGGCGCAGCGGCCGTGGGCTGCGGCTTGGTCGCGGGCGTCACCGTGGAATCCGTCGTGGTTCGCTGCGCGATCACCGGCTGGCTGGGCGAGGTGCCCGAGCCGGTGGTAACCGTCGTCGGCGTCGGCTTCTTGCCGGCCTCGGGATCGGTTTCCACATCGCGCGGACGGCTTGAACCTATGTCCACCGTGGCCAGGTGATCGCCTGAGGCGGGCGTCACGGTCTGGGTCGGCACGGCGCCGGCACTGGCTGCGCCCACCGCGGCATCCGGGGTCAGGCTCATCGTCCGGGTCTGCAGGTCGCGATCTGGCGCTGGCGGTATCGCCAGGTTTACTGCCTGGTCACCACCGGGA
>JBEPVP010000258.1:0-4276 GCA_041690935.1 Rhodanobacter sp. | reverse complement strand
ACCGCTTTCAGGTCAGGCCTGCGGCACCTTGCGAATGTCGCTGGCGGAATAGCCCATCTGTATGACGCGCGCGATCAGCGCGTCGTAGTCGGCCGGCGAGACCGTCGGCGTGCGCGCCATGATCCAGGTGTAGTCGCGCGCGTCGCGCGCGACGATGGTCTGGCTGTAGTCGTCCTTCAGATAGGCCACGATGTATTGCGCCTTGATCGGCCAGAACACCTGCACGCCCCACACTGCGTTGCCGCTGCCAGCCTTCACGAAACCGGTGGAGTGGATGGCTTTCACCGGCTCGTCGAAGCCGCCATTGCGGTAGTGGAACTGGGTATCGATGTTGCCGTCCGGTTGCAGTGTGTAGGTTTCAACCGCGTTGTAGGCATGCTTTTCGAAACGCGTCGGGATGGTCGCGATCACGTACCACTTGCCCATGAAGCGGGGCAGGTCGACGTGGGCCACCGGCTGGATCGGCGGCAGCTCGCCGGCATGGCAAGCCGTGCTGGCGATCGCGAGGCCGCAGGCCAGGAGGAGTGCTTTGGGCAGACGCATGCGGGGATTCCTCTGGTGGTGCGAAAGCAGGTCAATCGTGCGATCAGGGCCGCGCGAAGCGGTAGTGCGCCACCAGCCATTCCTGGCCATCGGCGTAGCCGAACAGTTCCGCGCAGGACATCCAGAACATCCGCCAGCGCTGGAACCACAGCGGCGCCGCCTGTCGGCCATAGGCTTCGATCAGCACCGCCATCACCCGGTCCTTGCGCGCGTCCTGGTTGGCCAGCCAGTGATTGGCGCTGCGCTGGTAGTGCGTGCCGTCGACGTGCCAGCGCTGCTCGATCTGCAGGGCGCGCTGGAACCACAGCAGCGTGTCGGAGCCCGGCATCAGGCCGCCGGTGAAGAAATGCCGGCCCATCCAGTTGTCCTCGCCGGCGGTCTCGAACGGATACATCAGGGTCTTGTGCGCGAAGATGTGCACGAACAGCTTGCCGCCCGGCCGCAGCCAGCTGGCGATGCGGCCCAGCAGGGTTTCGTAGTTGCGCATGTGCTCGAACATCTCCACCGACACGCAGCGATCGAACTGCGCCGCGTCGAGCTCCAGCCGGTTCACGTCCTGCGTGATCACCCGCACATTGAGCACGCCGAGCTGGTGGCATTTCGCCTCGATGTGTTCGCGTTGCTGATTCGAATTGGAGACGGCGACGATCTTCGCGTTCGGATAGCGTTCGGCCATCCATAGCGTGAGCGATCCCCAACCACAACCGAGCTCCAGAATGTGCTGACCGTCCGCCAGTTCGGCGCGCTCGCCATACAGTTTCAGCATGGCGTCCTCGGCCTGTTCCAGCGACTCGTCACCGTTCGGGTAATAGCAGCTGGAGTACTTCAGTCGCCGGCCCAGGCACAGCTCGAAGAATGCGGGCGGCAGCTCGTAGTGCTGGGCGTTGGCGGCGTCGGTGTGGATCGCCACCGGGCTGTGCCGCAGCATGTCGATGCGCGCAGCAAAGCGGGCGGCCTGCTGGTCCAGCCCGCCTTCCATCTCCTCGCGCAGGCGCTGCGCGCACAGGCGGCGGATGCCTTGTCGCAGCAACGCATCCGGAATCCGTCCGCGTTCGGCCAGGCCGAGCAGTCCGGTGGCGGGCTGCTCCGGCGGCAGCAGGTCGGAGATGGCGGCAGAGATGTTCATGTTTCGATCCTTTTTGGAAACCAGGGAATCAACATCGAAGTGCTGCGTTGATAGGCGCGGTAATCGTCACCGCGGCTGCGCAGCGCCTGTGTCTCGGTGTACGGGATACCGCTGATCCAGCGCAGGAACACATACATCACCAGCGGCCCGGCCCATGCCAGCCACGCGATCGGCGAACCGAGCGCCAGGCAGACATAGGCGAACCAATGCAACCATTCGAAGAAATAATTGGGATGGCGCGAATAGCGCCACAGGCCATCGCGACAGGTGTGGCCGTGATGGGCCGGGTCGGCGCGGAAGCGGGCGAGTTGCCGATCGGCGATCGACTCACCGATCACGCTGACCAGCCAGATCCCCACGCCGATCAGCAGCCACGGGCAGAACCCGCGCGGATTGGCTGCCACGGCGAGGAACGGCAGCGCGAACAGCACGATCAGCAGCGCCTGAAACTGGAAGAACAGGAAGAACCTGAGCTGGCTTCCGTTCCAGTGCGCGCGCAGATTCTGGTAGCGGCCATCTTCCGGTTCGCCATGGACGCGCCGCCACAGATGCGCCGCCAGCCGCATACCCCACAGCCCGCCGAGTATCGCCAGGAGAAGTCGAGGCGCTGTGGCGCCGCTACCGAACACGGCCAGCAGCACAGCGCCACCGCCCACGCCGGCGGCCCACAACACGTCGACGATGCCGGCGTTGCTGCGCTGGCGTTGCCACAGCCAGCCGAGGCTCATCATCAAGGCCGCCAGCAGCCACAGGCCCAGCAGTTGAATCCACACGTTCATGGCGCATGCCCTTGCAGGGAAATCGACTGAGGTGTCGCGCTGGCTGACCAGCGCCTCGCCAGCCACGCCAGCGCCGGTGTCGCCAGCGCCCAGCCGATGGCGAGGCCAAGCAGGCCATGCCAGGACGGCTCGGCAAAGCTCACCACCTGCCAGCCGCGTGACGCACCCAGGTAGGCCAGCGGACCGCCCATCAACCCCAGTAGCGCGGCCAGCCACAGGCGCGTCTGCAGCCACGCCAGCGACTGCGTGAAGGTCAGCGCGAAGGTGATCCACAGCGCCAGGATCCATGCCGGCGCGATCGCCGCCGATGGCCACGTTGCGGCATAGCGGGCCAGTTTCCAGTGGATCAATCCGCCATCGAGCAGCAGCCCGAACACGGCCGCGGTCGCCAGCAGCGACAGGTCGGCCTTCCAGTGGCGCGCGACAGCGAGCTGGCATGCGGCGTAAACCAGCATGCCGACCACCCCCGGCCACGCCAGCCCGCGTCCGGCGCCGATCACGGCGGCGAACCAGACCAGCTGATAACCGATGAGGCTGGCCCAGAATTTCATGCGGACATCCCGTGAGCGGGTTCGATCGTCGGCAACCGTCCCGCCTGCCGATGGCCGGGTTTGGCCAGCAACAGATGCGCCACGCCGATCGAGCGTTCGCGAAAACCACCCTCGCAATACGCCAGATAGAACTCCCACATGCGCACGAAACGGTCGTCGAAACCCTGCGCGCGCACCTGCGGCAGCTGCGCCATGAAGCGCTCGCGCCAGGCCTTCAACGTCAGCGCGTAGGAAGGGCCGAAGTCTTCCAGCTGGATCAGGCCCAAGTCGCTGGCGCGGGTCTTGGCGGCGAGCAAGGCATTCACCGAAGGGATGAAGCTGCCGGGAAACACATGGCGCTTGATGAAGTCGACCGAGCCCAGCGCCTGTTCGTAGCGCTGATCCTCAATCGTGATGGCCTGCAGCAGGGCTAGCCCGTCGGGTTTCAGCAGCGCGCCGAGCTGGCCGAAATAGACGTCCAGATACGGCGCGCCGATCGCCTCGACCATCTCGATCGAAACCAGCTTGTCGTACTGTCCGCGCAGGTCACGGTAGTCTTCCAGCAGCAGGTCGACCTGCGCACACATACCGGCGGCCGCCACGCGCGCGCTGGCCAGCGCATGCTGCTCGCGCGAGATCGTGGTGGTGGTGACGTGACAGCCGTAGTGCCGCGCGGCGTACAGCGCGAAGCCGCCCCAGCCGGTGCCGATCTCGATCACCCGGTCGGTCGGCTTCAGGTCGAGCTGGCGGCAGATGCGTTCGAGCTTGCGCGTGGAGGCGTCTTCCAGCGTATCCGCCGGATCGGCCCATAGCGCCGAGGAGTACATCAGGTCCGCCGACAGGAACAGACCGAAGAAATCATTGCCCAGGTCGTAGTGTGCGGCGATGTTGCGGCGGCTGCCGTCGCGGGTATTGCGGCGCAGCGCATGCCAGCCGCGCATGGCCATGCCGCCGAGCCGGGCCAGGCCGGTTTCCATGCCGTCGAGCATGTCGCGGTTGCGCACCAGCAGTTGCACCAGTCCGGTGAGGTTGTCGCAGCGCCACTGGCCATCCATGTACGCCTCGCCGGCGCCCACACTGCCGTTCATCGCCACCGCGCGATAGAACGCCGGATCGAGAATTTCCATGCGGATCTGCAGGTCGGGATGGCTGGCCGCGGGCTCGCCGAATTCCAGCTGTTCACCGTCATCGGTCAACAGCACCCGGCCGTGACGCAGCTGGCGCAGCTGGTCGAGCAGCTGCCGGCGCAGGAAACGGTCGAAGGCACCGGGGCGAGGGCTGTCGTATGTGGCGGTCTT
>JBEPVP010000257.1:0-4327 GCA_041690935.1 Rhodanobacter sp. | reverse complement strand
GTCCCAAACGCATCATTTCGGTGGTGGAACCGTTGTAGGTGGCCGGGTCGGCCAGCTGGACTTCCAGTGCGGTCAATTCGGCGTCGATCGTGGCGGTGCGGGTCTCGATTTTCTTGACCCGCTGGCGCGAAGTTTTTTCATTCTCGCGCTGGCTGGCCGCCTGGCGGCGACGCTCCTCCGGCGAAGCTTCGGGCACCACCTTGACCACCACCGGTTTGGCCACCGCGCCAGCCTTCGCGGCCTTCTTGCTGGCCGCGCCGCGCGTCTTCAGCCATTTGGCGTAGTCGTCCAGGTCGCCGTCGAAACTTTCGACCACGCCATCGGCGACGCGCCAGAAACTGTCGCAGACCATGCCGAGCAGATGGCGGTCGTGCGAGACCAGCACCAGCGCACCGTCGAAGTCGGCCAGCGCGTCGGCCAGCGCCTCGCGCATGTCCAGGTCGAGATGGTTGGTCGGCTCGTCCAGCAGCAGCAGGTTCGGCTTGTCCCACGCGATCAGCGCCAGCGCCAGCCGCGCGCGTTCGCCGCCGGAGAATCCATCGACCGATTCGAACGCGCGCTCGCCAGCGAAATTCCAGGTGCCGAGAAAATCACGCATAGCCTGAATGGTCGCGCCCGGCGCCTTGTCCTGCAGATGGTCGAGCGCGCTGGAACCTTCGCGCAGGCTCTCCACCGTGTGCTGGGCGAAGTAACCGATCTTCAGATCCTTGTGCGCCTTGCGCTCGCCGCTGAACGGTTCGAGCTCGCCGACCAGAGTCTTGACCAGGGTGGATTTGCCGGCGCCGTTCGGACCGAGCAAACCGATCCGCTCGCCCGCCTCGATGCTGAAGCGCACGTCGGCGAGCACGATATTCGCGACCTCGCCCTCTTCCCCGCGGGTGGACGGATCGGCCAGATAGCCGGCGGTGATGTCCTCCAGCTGCAGCATCGAATCCGGCAGCCGCCCGGGCACCGGGAACTGGAAACTGAAAGGCCGCTCGGCGCGCACCGCCTCGGTGCCGGCCAGCTTCTCCAACCGCTTCATGCGCGACTGCGCCTGCTTGGCCTTGCTCGCCTTGGCCTTGAAGCGGTCGACGAAGGACTGCAAGTGCGCCCGCTCGGCCTGTTCGCGTTCGTGCGATATCTGTTGCTGACGCAATTGCTCGGCGCGCAGGCGCTCGAATGCGCTGTAGTTGCCGGTATACAGCTTGGCCTTGCCGTCGTTGAGATGCAGCGTGTGGGTGATCACGCCGTCGAGGAATTCGCGATCATGCGAGATGATCAGCAAGGTGCCCTGGTAGCGGCGCAGCCATTCCTCCAGCCACAGCACGGCGTCGAGATCGAGGTGGTTGGTCGGCTCGTCGAGCAGCAGCAAGTCCGACGGACACATCAGCGCACGCGCCAGGTTCAGCCGTCCGCGCCAGCCGCCGGAGAATTCCTTCACCGCGCGCTCGTGCGTTTCCGGCGGAAAACCCAGCCCGTGCAGCAGGCGGCCGGCGCGGGCACGCCCGTCGTAACCGTTCAACTCCTCGATGCGCTGGTGCGCCTTGGCCATCGCCTCCATGTCGCCGCGATCGCCGGCGTCGGCCTCGTCGTGCATCGCGGCGGCCAGTTCCTCATCGCCACCAAGCACATAGTCGATCGCCGCATCCGGTAGCGCCGGGGTTTCCTGCGCCACCGAGGCCAGCCGCAGCCTGGCCGGCATGTCCAGTTCGCCGGCATCACTTTCCAGCTTGCCCTGCAAGGCCGCGAACAGGCTGGACTTGCCGCAGCCGTTGCGACCGATCACGCCTAGCCGCCAGCCAGCCTGGATCACCAGGTCGATATCGGAAAGCAGCAGGCGGGTGCCGCGGCGCAAGGCAAAATGTCGAAAGGCAATCATGAAAAAACAGCGTCCGGAACAGGCATGCAGTCATCTGCAGCCGCCCATGATAGCGGTGATGGCGCTATTCTCGCCGAACCAGCCACCGCTGCCGGTGCGCTGACCGAATGCCCAGCCCATCGCAATCGGCACCCACCGGCATGGCGTAGCATGGGCAGGTCTGCTACAACGACGCCGCATAACAGCCTTGCAGGGAGAGGGGAGCCATGGTCAAGTTCACACGCAGTTTGCCGATCATCGTCATGCTGGCGGTTGCCGCCGGTTTTGCTGCGCCACAGGTCGCCCAGGCAAAGCAGCACGGGGACAGCCTGCTGATCAACCGCGTGCAGCAGGAAAAGGGCATGAACCTGCCCAGCCGCGGCATGAGCATGGGCCAGGTCGAGAAGACCTATGGCACGCCGCAGCGCAAGCTGTCGCCACGCGGCGGCGACAGCAGCAAGCATCCGCAGATCAACCGCTGGGAGTACGCGAACTTCATCGTGTTCTTCGAGCACAGTCACGTGATCCATTCGGTGCTCAACACGCCAGCCGGCAACAACACCAATCCGGCTGCCATCAACTGATCCGCCTTTCCGACGACGCGGCCTGTGGCGACACAGGCCGCGTTTTCGTGTGTGCGGGAATCACGTCGTACACTTTGCAGCCTTCACCCGCACGAGACTCCCGCATGACCGACTCCTTCTTGCGCCTGCCGGCGGAATGGGAACCGCAGGCCGCGGTGCTGATCGCCTGGCCGCATGCCGGTACGGATTGGGCCGAACGCCTGGCCTCGGTGGAAACCACGTATGTGGCGCTGGCCGCGGCCGTGACGCGTTTTCAGCGTCTGATCATCGTGGTGGCCGATGCCGCGTTGAACGCCCACGTGCAGTCGCAACTGCGTGACGCCGGCGTGGATCTGTCGAAAATCCGCCTGGTCGAACTGCCCTACGACGACACCTGGCTGCGCGATTCCGGCCCGATCACCTTGCAAGGTCGTGATGCCGTCGATTCTCGACGATATTTCCAGCTCACCGACTTCCGCTTCACCGGCTGGGGCGGCAAGTTTGGCGCCGCACAGGACGACGCCCTGGTCGCCGGCCTGGTCGACGCCGGCGTGTTCGGTCATGCCGCGCACAAGCGCATCGACTGGGCGCTGGAAGGTGGCGGCATCGAAAGCGATGGCGACGGCAGCGTGCTCACCACCTGGCGCTGCCTGGTGCAGCGGCATCCCGAACAGTCGCGCGAAGAAATGAGCGCGATTCTGCGCGACAGTCTGCACGCCGATCGCGTGCTGTGGCTGGACTACGGCTACCTCGAAGGCGACGACACCGACGCGCACATCGACACCCTCGCCCGCTTCGCGCCAGGCGAACGCATCGTGTTCCAGGCCTGCGACGACGCCAGCGATCCGCACCACGACGAGTTGCAGCGCATGGCCGCCGAACTGGCCGCGTTGCGCACCACCGATGGCCGGCCATATCAGCTGTATCCGTTGCCGTGGCCCCAGCCCATCCTCGACGTCGGCCGCCGGCTCGCCGCCTCCTACGCGAACTACCTGATCGTCAACGGTGCCGTGCTGGTCCCGGCCTATGGCGACCCGGCCGATGACGAAGCGGCACGCACCATCGGCAGCGCGCATCCGGGCCGCGAGGTGGTGCAGGTCCCCTGCCGTCCGCTGATCTGGCAGAACGGCAGCCTGCATTGCATCACCATGCAGCTGCCTGCCGGGATTGCCTGAGGCGCCACTCCGTGGGAGCCGCGCCCACGGATGGTTCCGCCAAACGGCTCAGCGTCGCTTCGCTACACTATGGCGCTACGTTATCGCCGGCAGGAAAACCGCCATGACCCGCAAGACCCTCAAGGTTGCGCTGCTGCAGGAAACCGACCGCGGCAGCCGCGACGCCAACCTCGACGCGGTCGAGGCCGGTCTGCGCGCGGCGGCCGCTGCCGGCGTCGAATTGGTGCTGCTGCAGGAACTGCACAACGGGCCGTATTTCTGCCAGCACGAATCGGTGGAAGTGTTCGACCAGGCCGAGAGCATTCCCGGCCCCGGCACCGCGCGCCTCGGCAAGCTCGCCGAAGAGCTGCAGCTGGTGGTGGTCGCCTCGCTGTTCGAACGACGCGCCGCCGGGCTGTACCACAACACCGCGGTGGTGTTCGATCGCTCGGCCGCGATCGCCGGCACCTACCGCAAGATGCACATCCCGGACGATCCCGCCTTTTACGAGAAGTTCTATTTCACCCCGGGCGACCTCGGCTTCGAACCGATCGACACCTCGGTCGGCCGGCTTGGCGTGCTGGTGTGCTGGGACCAGTGGTACCCGGAAGCGGCGCGACTGATGGCGCTGGCCGGTGCCGAGCTGCTGCTCTATCCCACCGCGATCGGCTGGGACCCGAACGACGCACAGGCCGAGCAGGATCGCCAGCGGGATGCCTGGATCACCGTGCAGCGCGGCCACGCGGTCGCCAACGGCCTGCCGCTGCTGG
>JBEPVP010000256.1:0-4354 GCA_041690935.1 Rhodanobacter sp. | reverse complement strand
CAGGTTCCTCGCCGCCGCCGCGCGCCTGGGCGTGGACATCCAGCAGTCGCTGGTGATCGGCGACAGCGTATGGGACATGCTCGCCGCCCAGCGCGCCCGCGCGCTCGGCGTCGGCGTGCTTTCCGGCGGCTATGGCCAGGCCGAGCTGCAGCAATCCGGCGCGTTCCGCGTGTATGACGATCCGGCCGACCTGCTGCGACATATCGACGAAGTGGCGGCGCGCGATTGAGCGGTGCTTCATGCGCCTGAATGGCGCCGCGGGCGTCATGAAAATTTAATCACCCGTGCGTGCGCAAGCGATAGGCTGCCTGACCAACCGTCCACGGAGCCGCCCATGCGCCGACTCATCGCCAGCCTGCCCCTCGCCGTGCTGCTCGCCGCGTGTTCGCCCGCGCCGACGCCATCGGCACCCGCCGCCGGCCAGACCGCGCCGGCCGACGCCACCCTCGGTTCCGCCGCATGGTATGCGTGGGTCGATCGATCGCTGGGTATCGACGACAGCGACAGCCCGAAGCGGGGGTCAGCCGCGTGGAGCGAGCTGGTGCAGCGCAAGCTGGGCCAGGAAGCGCCGCAATCGAAACCCGGCTCGCCGGAGTGGCAGCAATCGGTGGATGCGCTGCTGCGCACGCGCGTGCCGCCGTCGTCCTGAGGGCATCTCGAATAGCCTCCAAAATGCGTCATTCCGGCTAAAGCCGAAGAGCTCCACAACAGCGAAGCTGGTCAACCCAGTGCCATTGCATTTCAAAGGCTTGAAGCCACTGGATCCCGGCTTGACCAGCCATTCGGCTGTTGAGAGCCGCCGGGATGACGGCAGAAAATCCCGTTATTCAAGATCCCCCGAGCGAGGCGCCGTTTCGATGGATTGAACTCACGATGCATCAGGTTGCTGAGGTCACCCCGGCGCCAGCAAGGTATCCAGATCGATCTGGTCGAAGCTGAGTTTTTCGCGGCTGCCGCCACCTTCCAGCACGGCCGCCGCCAGCTCGGCCTTGCGTGCCTTCAGTTCCTCGATGCGCTCTTCCACGGTGCCCGAGGTGATCAGGCGGAACACGAACACCGGCTTGTCCTGGCCGATGCGATGCGCGCGATCACTGGCCTGCGCCTCGGCGGCGGGGTTCCACCACGGGTCGTAGTGGATCACGGTGTCGGCGGCGGTGAGGTTGAGACCGACGCCGCCGGCCTTGAGCGACAGCAGGAACAGCGGCACCTCGCCGTTCTGGAAACGCTGCACCGGCTCGGCGCGATCGCGCGTCTCGCCGGTGAGGGTGACGTAGCGGATGCGCCGGCGATCGAGCTCGGCCGCGATCAGTTTGAGCATGCCGGTGAACTGCGAGAACAGCAGCACCTTGCGGCCTTCGTCGAGCAGCGCCGGCAGCATCTGCATCAGCAAGTCGAACTTGGCCGATTCGTGCACCCCGCGCGCCACTTCGAGTTTCACCAGCCGCGGATCGCAGCAGACCTGGCGCAACTTGAGCAACGCATCCAGCACCACGATGCCCGAATGCGCGATGCCGCGCTGGGCGATCACCTCGCGCAACTCTTCGGCCAGCGACAGGCGCAGGCCTTCGTACAGTTCGCGCTGGCGACCTTCCAGCACCACGCGGCGGGTGATCTCGGTTTTCGGCGGCAGCTCCTTCGCCACCTGCGCCTTGGTTCGGCGCAGGATGAACGGGGCCAGGCGCAGGTTCAGCCGCTGCTGGCATTCCTCGTCGTGCTGCTTCTCGATCGGCACGCGGTAGTAGCGGCGGAACGCGCCCTCGTCGCCGAGCAGGCCGGGCACGGCCAAGTCGATCTGCGACCACAGCTCGCCCAGATGATTTTCCAGTGGTGTGCCGGTGAGGCAGACATAGCGTGGCGTGCGCAGGCTGAGCAGCGCGCGGCGTGCCTGCGTGCGCGGGTTCTTCACCTGCTGCGCCTCGTCCAGCACGATCAGCGCGAACGGCTGCTGACGCAACGCGACAACGTCGCGCGGCAGCAAGGCGTAGCTGGTCAGCACGATGTCCTGCGCGCCGAGCTGGGCGAATTCTTCGGCGCGTTGCGGCCCGTGCAGGGTCAGCACGTGCAGCATCGGCGCGAAGCGGGCGATCTCCGACTGCCAGTTCGGAATCAGGCTGGTCGGCACTACGATCAGCGCCGGCTGGGTCAGTGCGCCGCTCTGTTTCAGCGACAGCAGGTGGGTGATCAGCTGCAGCGTCTTGCCCAGACCCATGTCGTCGGCCAGCACGCCACCGACGCCGGCTTCGGCCAGCGCGTTCAGCCAGCGCAGACCCTCGCGCTGGTACGGCCGCATCTCCACCGTGAGTCCTGCGGGCACCGCATCGCTGGCGCGCTCGGCCGCATCGCGCAGGCGCGCGGCAAAACCCAGCAGCGGCTCGGCCGCTTCCAGCGTGCTGCCGCCGGGCATCGCCGCGACAAGCTCCTCCAGGCGGCCGGCCTGCACCCGCGGCAGATGCAGTTTCTTGCGCGGCTTCTCCAGATACTCGGCGAGCGGCGCCAGCAGCCCGCGCAGCTCCTTCAGGCGTACCGGCACGCGCCGACGCGCATCCACCGGCGCGTACCACACGGCGTCTTCCGGTTCGTTCGGTGCCGGGCTGAGGTTCAACTGGTGTTCGGCCAGCGCCTGTGCCACCGCCGGCAGAAGATTGTGCCGCTGGCCGTCCAGCTCGATGCCGATCTCCAGATCGAACGCGTGGTCGTCGGCGTCTTCCACCGCTTGGCCGTACCAGCGCACCGGGCCTTCCAGCACTTCGAACGGAAAACTCGGCGCGTACTCGACCTGGAAGTTCTCCGCCTCCAGCTTGGGCCGCAGCGCCAGCCAGCGCGCCGGCGTGTTGACCTCCAGCGCGCCGGCGTAACCGGTGCCGGGAAACAGCCAGGCGTCCTCGGGCAAGGTTTCGGCGACATCCCATGGCAGCCCTTCGGTGTCCACGCCGGGGGTCAGCCCGACGTGTTCGAGCTGCTCCATCGCGGACAGTTCGTCGGCACGCCGGCGGATGATCTCGACCAGCTGTCCGTTGCGCACACGCCGCACCAGCGGCTCGCCACCACGCCCGGGCAGGCGCTCACCGGCGTAATCGAACGCCAGCCGCGCATAGCCCAGCGGCGGCGTGCCGGCGGCCAGCCGCGCATGCCGGGTCAACGCATGCAGGGTCAACACCGGTTTGGGCGCCAGCGCCGAGCGACGCACCTCGCCGAACACCTGCGGCAGCGGCACCCGCGTGGCCAGCCGGCTGGCCGGCAGGCGGCTGCGCAGCCGGCGACCGTGTTCGTGCTTGAGCGGCGGCAATTCCAGCCAGCGGGTTTCCTCCGCGGCCGCGTCGAGCGGACCGACGGTGGCGCGCTCGGCGTCGAGGTACCACAGGCTGTCGATACGCAGCAGGCGCTGGCTGTGCGGCAGCAACGGCAACAGGCGCTGGCTGCCGTCCTGTTCCATCTGCCAGTGCCAGTTGAGCTGATGCGACTTGCCGCGCGACAGCCGCAACCCGGCCAGGCCGCCGAGGAAACACGGGGCGGTGTCGAGGATCTCGGCCAGCAAGGTATCGCCGACATGGCCGCTGAGGCGCGCATAGCTGCGGCCTTTGCGCACGCTCAGCGGCAACCCGAGCATGGTGGCGGCGAGCCGCTGTTCGTGCGGCTGCAGCGGCGATTGCGCCAGATGCCGGCTGTCCAGCGGCACCGCCCGCGCGTAGCCACCGTGTTCGGCCACCGCCAGCAGGACCGGCGCCACATCCATCCGGGCGAACGCGGCGCCTTCTTCGGGCATCACCTCCACGAAGAAACCGAGCACGCCGTGATCGTCGACTGCCGCCGGCTTGGGCACCGCAAGCAGCCGCCGCCAGGCCAGCGGCAGACTTTCGTCATCGCCGGGTGGCGCGGTGGCAACGTACTGTCTCTCGTCCGGTTGCTGCATGCGCATGCGGTCCGTGGCGACAACCAAAACATTGAGCTTAGCAGCGCGCGGCCGGATGCAACCGTCGTGACGCGGACCAATTTATCGACCCGCGATGGCGCCGATCGGTTCAGGGCGTCTCGAACAGACCTTGCGGATATTCCGGCTTCTGCTCGCGCGCCATCAGCGCCTTGAGGCCATCGACCGGAGTGACCTCGCCGTGCAGCACGGCGCGCACGCCGGCGCTGATCGGCAGATCCAGACCGTGCTTGTCGGCCAGCCGCGTCACCTCGTCGGCGCTGAGGATGCTCTCCACCACCTGGCCGATCTGCCGCACCGCCGCGTCGATCGCCACGCCCTGACCCAGCGCCAGGCCGAGGCGGCGGTTGCGCGACAGGTCACCGGTGCAGGTCAGCACCAGGTCGCCGAGGCCGGACAGGCCGATCAGCGTTTCCGGCCGCGCGC
>JBEPVP010000255.1:0-4455 GCA_041690935.1 Rhodanobacter sp. | reverse complement strand
CCCCCCTACTTCAACACCCTTGTGTTCGTGGGCAGCGCCAGTTTTTTATACGCCACTGGCCCCACGCTTTCCGCCCCCCCCTCCACGCTGGGGTCGGCCGGGAGGGGGTAGAGCTTTTGACTTTGCGGCGAAGAGCACCCCACCCCGACCCTCCCCTGCGGGCAGGGGAGGGAGCACGTCATGGAGCTTCGATGCCGACCGAACTGCCACCGCTGAAGCGCATCCGCTGGAGTCACGCGTATCGGATTGTGCCGAGCCGGTTTCCGCCGGTCGGCGTGTACGACCGCATCGCCGACCCGGCCGATCTCGAGGCGGTGTTCGCGATCGAGGCGCTGACCAATCCGCGTCTGCGCGAGGAGGCCGGCGCGCTCAAGCTGGTGTCGAAGGAGCATCGCCTGAGCGGGCCGGGCTCGACCCCGGTGATGGCCGCGTTCACCCATCTCAATCCCGAAGGCAGCCGCTTCTCCGATGGCACGTGGGGTGTGTTCTATGCCGCGCACAGCGTCACTACCGCGGTCGAGGAAACCGTGTATCACCGCGAGCGGTTTCTCGCCGCCACCACCGAGCCGGCGTGCGACATCGAGATGCGCTGCTACCGCACCAGCGTGGACAGCAAGCTGCACGATATCCGTGGCGGTTGGACGGCGGAGCACGATCCGGACAGTTATGTCGCCAGCGTCACCTTGGCGCGCAGGCTGCGCGCGGCGGATTCCAATGGCATCGCCTACGAGAGCGCGCGCCATCGCGGCGGCGAATGTTTGGCCGCGTTCCAGCCCGATGTGGTCGCCCCGTGCACGCAGACGCTGCACCTGGTCTATCGCTGGGATGGCGCGCGCGTCGCGCAGGTGCTCGAAGTGAGCGAGGTCAAACGCGGTTGATCGCGCCGCTCAGGTATCCGCGTTGGTGGCCCATCCCTCGCGCGTGCCGCGGGTGAACACGCGGTCGTCGTCCAGCACATCGCCGGCCGCATGCGCAGGTCGCTCGCTCAGCCTGGCGTAGATCGGGGTAAAGTCCGGATGGGTCGCCTCGAACAGTTTCTCGAAGCTGTCGATCACGAAATAGGTCTGCTGATAGGTATCGATGCGGTAGCGCGTGCTCATCACGCGTTCCATGTCGAAACCGATACGATTCGGCGCCAGCGAGTCCAGACAGTAGATCGACTCGCCCTTGGAACTGACGATGCCGGCGCCGTAGATGCGCATGCCTTCATCGGTGTTGATCAGGCCGAACTCCACCGTGTACCAGTACAGCCGGGTCAGATTCATCAGCGCGTCGGGGCCGATCGCGAACGCCTTCATGCCACCGCGGCCGTAGGCCTGCATGTAGTCGGCGAAGACCGGGTTGAGCAGCAGGGGCACGTGGCCGAACACGTCGTGGAACAGGTCCGGCTCGCTGAGGTAGTCGAGCTGGTCGGGCTTGCGGATCCACCAGCTGACCGGGAAGCGGCGGTTGGCCAGATGATCGAAGAACACCTCGTCTGGCAGCAGACCTTCCACCGCGACCACTTCCCAGCCGGTGGCGGCGCCCAGCACCTGATTCAGTTCGGCGAATTTCGGGATGCCGCCGTCGCCGAGGCCGAAGCGTTCGACGCCGGCCAAGAACTCCTTGCAGGCGCGCCCGGGCAGCAGTTCGCGCTGGCGCTTGAACAAGGTGTCCCACACTTCGTGGTCGGTCTTGCTGTAGCTGGCCCACGGCTGCTCGACGACGCCGGTGGCGTACACCGGCACGTAGCCACGGTCGGTCTGTTGATGTTCGACCTTGCGGGGTGGGGTGTTTTCCATGGCGTACTCCGGTGCGGCGTGGGCAGACCACCAGCTTACGGCCGTTCCCGCGCATAAAAGTTGTTTTCTTGCCAAAATTTGGCAAGGGAGCGCACTATTCTTGCGCAAGTATCGACACCTACGAAGGTTCATTGCGCATGAGCACGCTCGACCGCACCGACCTGCGCATACTCGCCGTGTTGCAGGGCGAGGGCCGCATCAGCAATGCCGAGCTGGCCGAGCGAGTCAGTCTGTCGCCGTCGGCGTGCCTGCGCCGGCTGCAACGGCTGGAGGGCGAGAAGATCATCACCGGCTATGCCGCGCAGATCGATCCGCAGGCAGTCGGTCTGGGCCTGCAGGCGTTCGTGCGGGTGCAGTTGAGCAAGCACGAGAGTGCGGCGATCGAGGGTTTCGTCGAACGCGTCAACGGTTGGGATGAAGTGATCGCCTGCCACGCGCTCACCGGCGACATGGATTACCTGCTGCAGGTGTACGTGGCCGACCTCAAGGACTTCTCGCGCTTCCTGCTTGATCATCTGCTGAATGCGAGCGGGGTCGCCGATGTCAATTCCAGCTTCGTGCTGCGCACGGTGAAGCGCTCGCCGTCATTGCCGCTGGCGCAGCTGGAACGGTGAGAGGCGGTGAAAAAGCCGCCTGGCCTCTGCGCGTGCCGTTAGCCGTTCGCGCTGCGCGTAGCGGCCGCAGGCGGCGGAGTCGAAGCGTTGCTGGGATCCTTCGACTTCCTCGCTCTTCAAAGAAGCGACTATCCATGGTCGCTCACCGCGTGCGGCCTTACGGCCTGCGCTCAGAACGAACGGCAAAAACTACAGCCGCGGAGTGCTCCGCGTTCATGTCAACTAACGCTAAACTGATCGACCGATGAGTATCGACACCACCACCGTTCCCGAGCGAGACCTGCTGCGCCCGCTGCGTTACCTGTGGCGCGTACCGCTGCTGCTGCTGCTGATCGTGCTGGGCATCCTGCTGTGCTCGCTGATCCTGAGCTGGAACCAGCACGCGGTGATGAAGCACGGCCGCGAGCCGTTCGTGCACCGGATGATCCGCTGGTGGTCGACCATGTTGCTGCGCGTGTTCGGCATGCGCTCGCTGCGCTTTGGCCAGCCGCTGGCCGATCCGGTGCTGTTCGTCGCCAACCACACCTCGTGGATCGACATCGGGCTGCTGCACAGTCAGCGCGCGGCCTGTTTCGTGGCCAAGGCCGAGATCGCCGGCTGGCCGCTGGTCGGCTGGATGGCCGCCACCGGCGGCACCATCTTTCATCGACGCGGCAGCAACCACTCGCTGGCGGCGGTGATGCAGGTGATGGTCGAACGGCTGCGTGATGGCCGTTCCGTGGCGGTGTTTCCGGAGGGCGGCACTGGTTTCAACGGTGTGCTGAAGGTGTTCCATGCGCGCATCTTCCAGGCCGCGCTGGATGCCGAAGTACCGGTGCAGCCGGTGGCCTTGCGCTTTGCCCGTGACGGGCGCCGGGTCATCGACGCCGGCTTCCGCGAGGGCGAGAGTTTCGTGCACAACATCGTGCGTCTGCTGGGCGAGGCGCCGCTGGATGCCGAGGTGCATTTCCTCGCGCCGGTGCCGGCCAGTCCGGACGCGCGCCGGCGCATGGCCGAGCTGTCGCGCGAACGCATCGCCGCCGCACTGGAAGATACCGTGCGTTCGGATGGCCATCGGGCATGAGCCTGCCGTACGGAAAGGATTTCCGTCCGCCCTGGCCGCTGCGCAGCGGCCACATCCAGACCATGCTGTCCTCCAGCGGCGTGCGCCGGCTGCTGCTGCCGCAGGCGGCCAAGAGCGTCTTGCAGGGCGCCGAGGCGGTGGTGGTCGATGGCGGCGGCGGCGTGCGCCTCACCGGTGCCTACACCGCGCAGAAGACCCGGCCGCAGCCGCGTGGCCTGGCGGTGCTGTTCCATGGCTGGGAAGGCAGCGTCGATTCCACCTACGTGTTGCAGACCGGCAGCCGCCTGCTGGCCGACGGCTGGGACATCTTCCGGCTGAACTTCCGCGATCACGGCGACAGCCACGGGCTCAACGAGGCGTTGTTCCACTCCTGTCGCATCGACGAAGTGGTGCATGCGCTGGGCGACATCGCGCAGCGCTGGCCGGCCCGGCCGATCGCGCTGGCCGGCTTCTCGCTGGGCGGCAACTTCGCGCTGCGCGCGGCGATGCAGACTTCGCGCGTCGGCATTCCGCTGAGCTACGTGCTGGCGGTGTGTCCGATCATCGATCCGGGCGAAGGCCTGTTCTCGCTGGAAGAAACCGCGCCGTGGTTCTACCAGGCGTACTTCATGCGCAAGTGGCGGCATTCGCTGCAGGCCAAGCAGAAGGCGTTCCCGCAGCACCAGTATTTCGAGATGTCCGAACTGAACCAGCACCTGCGCGGGCTGACCGAGGCGATGGTGCTGCGGCACACCGACTTCCAGTCGCTGCAGCAATATCTGGACGGCTATTCGGTGGCCGGTGACAGCATGCAGGCGATGCAGATTCCCGCCACCATCCTCACCGCGAAGGACGATCCGGTGATCCCGGTCGGCGGCTTCGCGAAACTCGAACTGCCGGCGAACGTGGAGCTCGACATCGCGCCGTACGGTGGCCATTGCGGCTTCATCCGCGACTGGGGCATGACCAGTTTCACCGACGACTACATCGCCGCGCGCTTCAATGCGGTTGCGGCCGC
>JBEPVP010000254.1:0-4457 GCA_041690935.1 Rhodanobacter sp. | reverse complement strand
GCCCGGGTGGCGGAATTGGTAGACGCACTAGCTTCAGGTGCTAGCGGGGGCAACTCCGTGGAGGTTCGAGTCCTCTCCCGGGCACCAATTGTAAACGAAGGTCGCCTACAAGGCGGCCTTCGTCTTTTCTGATGTTCAGAAAGATCAGAAAGGTTGTTTCTCCGAAAGCCCCTCTCCCCCTCGGGAGAGGGGTTGGGGTTGGGGGTGTGGATTCGTGCGGAGCGCGAATTCCAGCGCAAGCCGAACCCTCATCCGTCGCTTCGCGCCACCTTCTCCCAATGGGAGAAGGGAAGCCAAGCCTCACGCAACTGCTGGCCCCTTCAGCTCGATCATGTTGCCCTGCGGGTCGTACAGATAGATCGACGGACCTTCGCCCTCCGCGCCATAGCGCATGCCCAGCTCGCCGATGCGCACGCCGTGCGCCTTGAGATGCGCGAGGATCGCCGCCTCGTCGTAATCCTCCACGCGCAGGCACACGTGATCCATGTTGTGGCCTTCGCTGCCTGGCGCGATACCACCGTGGCGGCCCAGTTTGCCGTCGATGCTCACCAGATCGATCAGCGAGCTTCCGGCGCGCAACTGCACCAGGCCGATCTCGTCCTGCCGGCGCTCTTCGCGGCACCCCAGTACGTCGCAATAGAAACGTTGCATGGCGGCCATGTCGAGGGCACGCAGCACCACATGGTCGATTTCACCGAGACGAATCATGGAGTTCTCACCGGTCGGGGGATCAGGCGTTCAAGCATAACCCGGCGGATTCGGCCAGCCTGCCTGGAATGAACCCTCATCGACATCGCTGCCTTGCCTGAACGCAAAGCCCCGACACCTCCTCGCGCGCCCTGTATAATCGCCGCGGTAAACGCATGGTGGGAGAAGCGGATGGCCCTCGGGCCACAACCGCTGCCGAAGACGCAACGCCCGTAATCGCTCAGGCCCCCATACCACCGCGCGCAAACACTCTGGAGAGACCGGTTGAATCCGGCGCCGAAGGGGCACGAAGTACCGGCAGGTCACCGCCTCGCTTCCAAACTCTCAGGCAAAAGGACAGAGGGGCGCCCACGTGCGGCACGGCACGTTGTCTGCGGATGCCCAAGTCATGAGTCAGAACCTCTCCCCCTCCCTGCGCGATCTCGAGCACCATCACGCCTTCATCGAGCGCCACATCGGCCCCAACGATGCCGAGATCGCGCAGATGCTGCACGTCATCGGCCACGATTCGCTGGAAGCGATGACCGACGCGATCGTGCCGGGCAAGATCAAGTCGCCCGCGCCGCTGGCGCTGCCGCAGGCGATCACCGAGGTCGAGGCGCTGGCCAAGATCCGCGCCATCGCGGACAAGAACGAGGTGTTCCGCAGCTTCATCGGCCAGGGCTATTACGGCACGCATACGCCGAACGTCGTCCTGCGCAACATCCTGGAAAACCCCGCCTGGTACACGGCCTATACGCCGTACCAGGCGGAGATCTCGCAGGGCCGCATGGAGGCGTTGATCAATTTCCAGACGCTGTGCGCCGACCTCACCGGCATGGAAATCGCGAACGCCTCGCTGCTGGACGAAGCCACCGCCGCGGCCGAGGCGATGACGCTGGCCAAGCGTTCGTGCAAGTCCAAATCCAACGTGTTCTTCGTGTCGAACGGCGTGCATCCGCAGACGCTGGAAGTGATCCAGACCCGTGCCGAGGCGATGGGCATCGAGCTGCACGTCGGTGACGACGCCGAAGCCGCCGTGGTCGACAGCTACGGCATCCTGCTGCAGTACCCGAACACCTTCGGCCGGATCGGCGACTACCGGGCGCTGGCTGATGCCGCGCACGCACGCGGCGCGTTGGTCGCGGTCGCCACCGACCTGCTCGCATTGACCCTGCTCGCCGCACCCGGCGAATGGGGCGCGGACATCGTGGTCGGCAACTCGCAGCGTTTCGGCGTGCCATTCGGCAACGGCGGCCCGCATGCCGCGTTCATGGCCTGCCGCGATACGTACAAGCGTTCGATGCCGGGTCGCCTGATCGGCGTGTCGATCGACGCCGAAGGCAAGCCGGCATATCGGCTCACCCTGCAGACCCGCGAGCAGCACATCCGCCGCGAGAAGGCCACCTCCAACATCTGTACCGCACAAGTGCTGCTGGCGGTGATGGCCAGCATGTACGCGGTGTACCACGGTCCGGAAGGGCTCACCCGCATCGCCCGCCGCACGCATCGCCTCAGCGCGATTCTCGCCGCCGCGCTGCGTCAGGCCGGCGTCAGCGTGGGCAACGATTTCTTCGACACCTTGCACCTCACCGGCGTCGACGCCGCGGCGCTGCACACCAAGGCTGCTGCCGCACGCATCAACCTGCGCGCGATCGATGCGAACAGCGTCGGCATCAGCCTCGACGAGACCACCACACGCGCGGATGTCGTTGCACTGGCGGAATTGTTCGACGCGCAAATCAGGGATGTCGATGCCCTCGACGCGACCACCGCCGACGCCCTGCCCGCCCGCCTGCTGCGCCAGAGCGCGTTCCTCACCCACCCGGTGTTCAATACCCACCACAGCGAGCACGAACTGCTGCGCTACATGCGCGCGCTGGCCGACAAGGATCTGGCGATGGATCGCACCATGATCCCGCTGGGCAGCTGCACCATGAAGCTCAACGCCACCGCCGAGATGATCCCGGTGACCTGGCCCGAGTTCGGCAACATCCATCCGCTGGCACCGAGCGCGCAGACGGCCGGCTACAAGGAGCTGATCGACGGCCTCGAGGCGATGCTGGTCGAAATCACCGGTTACGATGCCGTGAGCCTGCAGCCGAACTCCGGTGCGCAGGGCGAGTACTCCGGCCTGCTGGCGATCCGCGCGTACCACCGTTCGCGCAACGAAGCCCATCGCGACGTCTGCCTGATCCCCGAATCCGCCCACGGCACCAACCCGGCCTCCGCGCAGATGTGCGGCATGAGCGTGGTAGTGACCAAGTGCGATGCCAACGGCAACGTTGACGTGGAAGACATTCGCCGCGCCGCCGAGAAGTACTCGGACCGCCTTGCCGCGTTGATGATCACCTACCCGTCCACGCACGGCGTGTTCGAGGAAGACATCGTGGCGATCTGCGAGATCGTGCACGCGCACGGCGGTCAGGTGTACACCGATGGCGCCAACATGAACGCGCTGGTCGGCGTGGCCAAGCCCGGCAAGTGGGGTTCGGACGTCTCGCATCTGAACCTGCACAAGACCTTCTGCATTCCGCACGGCGGCGGTGGCCCGGGCGTCGGCCCGTGTGCGGTGAAGTCGCATCTGGCGCCGTTCCTGCCCGGCAAGCTGGGCGAGGACAGCCCGGTCGGCATGGTCAGCGCGGCCAGCTACGGCAGCGCCAGCATCCTGCCGATCAGCTGGATGTACATCACCATGATGGGCCAGCAGGGCCTGCGCAAGGCGACCCAGGTGGCGCTGCTCAACGCGAACTACATCGCCAAACGGCTGCAGCCGCACTACCCGACCCTGTACACCGGCCGCAACGGGCTGGTCGCGCACGAGTGCATCCTCGACCTGCGCGCGCTCAAGGACGCCACCGGCATTGGTGCCGAGGATGTGACCAAGCGCCTGATCGACTTCGGCTTCCACGCGCCGACCCTGAGCTTCCCGGTCGCCGGCACGCTGATGGTGGAGCCGACCGAGAGCGAATCGCAGCTTGAACTGGATCGCTTCATCGACGCGATGATCCAGATCCGCGACGAGATCCGCGCCGTCGAGGACGGCAAGCTCGATCGCGAGGACAACCCGCTGAAGCACGCACCCCACACCGCCACCATGGTTTCCGCCAGCGAGTGGACCCACGCCTATCCGCGCGAACTCGCCGCTTTCCCGTTGCCCGGCCTGAAGCTGCAGAAGTACTGGTCGCCGGTCGCCCGCGTCGACAACATCTACGGCGACAAGAACGTGTTCTGCAGCTGCGTGCCGATCAACGACTTCAAAGAAGAAATCGAGGCGTTCAGCGAGCCGAACGTGGGCTAGCACAGGCGGAGATTGGTTCGATCCCCACCCGCTCACGTCACATCGAGGCCCCCGGTTTTCCGGGGGCTTTTTGTTGGTTCTTTACCGGAGCCTTGCGAAGTACGGCACCCCGATCAGTGCGGTGCCGATGACCACCAGCAACACGTTGCCCGTAACCACATACGGCAACACCATCAGCGCCAGCCCGCATACCAGCGGCACGATCGCGCGCTGCTTCCAGCCATACAGCAGGAAGCCGAAGCCGATCGAGCCGAACAGTACGCCCCACAACAGTGTCGATGCGCTCATGGTGTCCCCCGTTCCCGTCGTGATTCTCCACCTTCGCTGCCAGAAAAAAACAGGGCCCCGGCATGCGGGGCCCTGTGGTTCTTGCTGACGATGTCGCGCGACGGAATCAGCCGCCGTTTTTCGCCAGCCATGCATCGATCGCCGGCAACCGGTCCTTGCGTACCATCATGCGGTAGTTGAT
>JBEPVP010000253.1:0-4461 GCA_041690935.1 Rhodanobacter sp. | reverse complement strand
CCCCCGCCCGCACGGGCCCGCCGCTTGGTTGCCCCCCCCCGGGGGGGGGCTAGCCCCTCGCCCCCCCCCACACCCCCCCCCCCCCCCCCGGGCTCCTACGAATCAACTTTGCCGAATACACCGCATGCCTTTTCTCGAACTTTCCCTCACCGTCCGCACCGAACAGCAACCCGGTGCGGAGGACGCGCTGAACGAACTCGGCGCCTTGTCGATCACGCTGCGCGATGCCAATGCGGAGACGCCGGACGAACAGGCGATCTTCGAGCCGGGCGTGGGTGAGCTGCCGCTGTGGCCGACGATCACGCTGAACGCGTTGTTCGATGAACACGCCGATCGGCGCGGCCTCGCCGAAGCGCTGGGCGAACTGCTGTCGTGGCTGGAACCCGATCAACTGAGCTTCAACCATATCGCCGACCAGGACTGGGAGCGCGTGTGGATGGACCAATTCAAGCCGATGCCGTTCGGCCGGCGGCTGTGGATCTATCCGTGGAACATCGAGCCGCCGGCTGACGATAACCGCGTCGTGGTGCGGCTCGATCCCGGCCTGGCCTTTGGTAGCGGTACCCATCCGACCACCGCGCTGTGCCTGGAATGGCTGGACGGCCTCGACCTCGCCGGCAAGACGGTCACCGACTACGGCTGCGGCTCGGGCATTCTGGCCATCGCCGCGCTGAAGCTCGGTGCGGCCAGCGCGGTCGGCGTCGACAACGATCCGCAGGCGCTGCTCGCCTCGGCGAACAACGCCGCACGCAACGACGTAGCCAATCGGCTCGCGTTGTTCCTGCCGCAGGATTTCATCATGCGGGCTGCGCTTGCGCATCCCGCGCCCGCAGCACTTGTGCATCCATGCACGGCGCTCGCCGACGTGTTCATCGCGAATATCCTCGCCGGCCCGCTCGGCGAACTCGCGCCCACCTTTGCGACGGCCGCGAAGCCGGGCGCACCGTTTGCGATCTCCGGCATCCTGGTCGGGCAGCAGGACGAGCTGCTGCAGCGTTACGCCGAATGGTTCGACGAGCTGCGCGTGGACACGCACGAAGACTGGGTACGCATCAGCGGCCGCCGCCGCTGAGTCGAGCACCCGGCTTGCCGGCGCGATCGGCCTGCTAAGCTTGCCCGACACCGGTTCGAAACGGCCTGCATGTACACACAATGTCCCGAATGCCTGTCCGTGTTTTCGCTGGATGCGGCAACGCTCGCGAAAGCACACGGCCATGTCGTGTGTGGACATTGCGGGGCCGGTTTCGACAGCGTTGCCACACTCACCGAACAGCTGCCGCCCGAACCGTTCGTCGAACTGCCGGTGAACGAGCCCGCGTTCGAACCGCCCTGCCTGGACCTGGTGGTGTACCGGCCACGACCCGATCCGCCGGCGGTGCTCCAGGAAGATGCCGTGGCCGTCGCCAAAGCAGCCGACGAGGATTTCTCGCAGCTGGTGTTCGCCCCGCGCTTCGCGCGCGAGACGCGCGCGCGCCAGCCCGCGCGCTCGCACAAGCTCGGACATCGAAAGCGCGCCCGCTCATCCGGCGAGCGACGTTGGCCGTGGCTGCTCGCGTGCGCCACGTTGTTGCTGTTGCTCGCCATCCAGCTGGCCCGGGCCGAACGCGATCCGCTGATTCGCAACCCCACCATCGGCCACTGGCTGCGCAGCAGCTGCGCCATGCTGGGTTGCCAGCTTCCCTTGGTCGCCGCCCCGCAGCAGCTGCACCTGCTCGCCAGCAACGTGCAGGCGCATCCCAGCGTGGCCGGCGCGCTGATGATCAGCGCCAGCGTACGCAATGACGCGGTCTTCGCGCAGCCGTACCCGGTGCTGACGGTCACCCTGTCCAACGCTCAGGGCCGGCGCATCGCGATGCGCCGGCTGCAGCCGCGCGAGTACCTGGACGACGACGCGATCCTGCAGCGTGGCCTGGCGCCGGGGGGCAGCGCCGTGTTGCTGCTCGAGGTCGAGGATCCCGGCGACAAGGCGGTGGCGTTCGAATTCAGCTTCGAATAGCGCCGCCCGGTACTTAAAATTATCGCGCTGCAAGGGTAGACTCGATCCCTCGCGCCGACTGCCGAACGGCATTCGATCCACGCCGCAATCTGCACAACCAGTCATAACCACAGCAGCGGCCCATGCAGCCGCGGCTTCGTACGTGAGGAAGATGCCCGTGAACGCCGTAAGACTGCCTGCTGTCGAGGCCGCGAAACAGACCTCGTCGCAAATTGCAGGTTCGCCAACTTCAGGCTCGCAGAGTGCCGGCGCGCAAGGTGCCTCCTCGCAAAGTGCGGGCTCGCAAAGTGCCGGCTCGCATAGTGCGTTGAGCGAATGCGTCAGCCGCACAGTCCGCCGCTATCTCGCCGACATCGGCGATACCGAATGCGCCGAGGGCCTGCATGCCTTGGTGCTGCGCGAAGTCGAGATACCGTTGCTGCGTGAGGTGCTGGCCTTCCATGACGGCAACCAGAGCCGCGCCGCCGGCGCGCTGGGCATCAACCGCGCCACCTTGCGCAAGAAGCTGGCCGCTCACGGCCTGCTGTAGCCCGCATCGAAACCGCCGACCATCCGGACGGCTATAATCAGCGGCTTTCCCCCTTCAGGAAACCCGCTCATGTCCACGCCCCAGCTCGTCCCGGTCCGTCGCGCCCTGCTCAGCGTTTCCGACAAGACCGGCCTGATCGAACTGGGCCGGCGCCTCGCCGCCAAAGGCATTGAACTGCTCTCCACCGGCGGCAGCGCGAAGGCGCTGCGCGAGGCCGGCATCGCGGTCACCGACGTCAGCGACGTCACCGGTTTTCCGGAAATCATGGATGGCCGCGTCAAGACGCTGCACCCAAACGTGCATGGCGGCCTGCTCGGTCGGCGTGGCATCGACGATGCGGTGATGACCAAACTCGGCATCGCGCCGATCGACCTGCTGGTGCTGAACCTGTACCCGTTCGAGAGCACCGTGGCGAAACCCGAGTGCACGCTGGAACAGGCGATCGAGAACATCGACATCGGCGGCCCGGCGATGCTGCGTTCGGCGGCGAAGAACTGGAACGACGTCGGCGTGCTCACCGCGCCGGAGCAGTACGCGGCGGCGCTGGCCGAGATCGAACAGCAGGGCGGCCTGTCGCGCAGCACCCGCTTCAAGCTGGCGGTTGCCGCGTTCAACAACGTGTCCAGCTACGACGGCGCGATCAGCGATTACCTGTCCGGCCTCGAACTCGACGACGCGCAGGAGGCGATCGCCGGCCACGCCGCCTTCCCCGGCCAGATCAACAGCCGCTTCGTCAAACTGATGGACCTGCGTTACGGCGAAAACCCGCACCAGCAGGCCGCGTTCTACCGCGACCTGTATCCGATGCCGGGCACGCTGGCCTGCTTTCGTCAGCTGCAGGGCAAGGAGCTGTCGTTCAACAACATCGCCGACGCCGACGCGGCGTGGGAATGCGTGCGCAGCTTCACCAAACCGGCCTGCGTGATCGTCAAGCATGCCAACCCGTGCGGTGTGGCGGTGAGCCTGGACGGCATCGGCAAGGCCTACGAGCTGGCCTTCCAGACCGATCCCACCTCCGCGTTCGGCGGGATCATCGCGTTCAACCGCGAGGTCGATGGTGCCACCGCACGTGCGATCGTCGAGCGCCAGTTCGTCGAGGTGGTGTTGGCGCCGGGCTATGCGGACGACGCGTTGAAGGCATTCGCGAAGAAGGGCAACGTGCGCGTGCTGGTGATCCCGCTGCCGGCAAGCACCGGTCTGGAGCAGGGCAACCTGCTCGGCGCGCATCCCGGCACCAGTTCCAAGCGCGTCGGTTCGGGATTGCTGATCCAGAGCGCCGACACCGGCATGATCGGCGCGGACGACCTCAAGGTGGTCACCCGCCGCGCGCCGACCGAGGCGCAGATCCACGACCTGATCTTCGCCTGGAAGGTGGCCAAGTTCGTCAAGTCCAACGCCATCGTCTACGCACGCGATCGCCAAACCATCGGCATCGGCGCCGGCCAGATGAGCCGCGTCTACAGCGCGCGCATCGCCGGCATCAAGGCGGCCGACGAGAAACTCGACGTGCGCGGCTCGGTGATGGCGTCGGATGCATTCTTCCCGTTCCGCGACGGCATCGACGCCGCCGCCGCCGCCGGCATCAGCGCGGTGATCCAGCCCGGCGGCTCGATGCGCGACGGCGAGGTGATCGCCGCCGCCGACGAGCACGACATGGCGATGGTGTTCACCGGCATGCGCCACTTCCGGCATTAAGCCGGAAGTACAATCAGAAACTCCGCGGCATTAAGCCGGAAGTACAATCAGAAACTCCCCGGCATTAAGCCGGAAGTGCAATCAGAAACTCCCTGGCATTAAGCCGGAAGTGCAATCAGAAACTCCCCGGCATTGGCCGGAAGTGCAATATAAGCTCCCGACATTGACGTTCGCACTATGTGTAGGAGCCCGCTCGCGGGCGATGCCGTTACGATTCCCGATTCCCGTCAAAAGCTGTCTC
>JBEPVP010000252.1:0-4464 GCA_041690935.1 Rhodanobacter sp. | reverse complement strand
GGTAATTACTGCGCGCGGGATCGGCCTTGGCCGGGTAGCCGGCCTTGTCCAGTGCACTGTTGAGGCTTGCGCCGAAGGCCTTGCCCTGTGCGGTAAAATCCGTCTTGGCCAGTGCGGCACCCTCGAAGGCATCGACACTCGCACTGCCCACCATCACCTTCGCTACCGAACCAGTCGGAGCCACCTGGTTGTCATACGGCACGCCACGCTTGGCCAGGGTGCTCTTGGCGATGTCGCACGAACTGGTGAAGGTCGACGTACCGGTGAGGTTGATCTGCAGATGGCAGTTGGCCGGATCCGCCAGCACGGTCACCGGTGCACTGGTGCGCGCCGCCTCGATGCCCGGATTGCCGTAGTGGGTGATGCCCTTGAAGATCGGAAAGTAGGTCAGCGCGGCGAGCAGGCAACCGGCCAGCACCACCGGCTTGCGCCCGATCTTGTCCGACAGCCAGCCGAACACCACGAAGAACGGCGTGCCGATCAATAGTGCGGCTGCAATCAGCAATTGCGTGGTGGTGCCGTCGATCTTCAGCGTGCTGCCGAGAAAATACATCGCATAGAACTGGCCGCAATACCACACTACGGCTTGGCCGGCGGTGGCGCCGAACAAGGCCAGCAGCACCAGCTTGAGGTTGCCCCAGCGCGCGAACGATTCGGTCAGCGGCGCCTTTGACTGCTTGCCCTCTTCCTTCATCTGCTTGAACACCGGCGACTCGGCCAGCTGCAGGCGGATGTAGACCGACACGCCCAGCAGCAGCGACGACAGCAGGAACGGAATGCGCCAGCCCCAGTCGTCGAACTTGTCGCCGAGCAACCACTTGCAGCCGAGGATCACCAGCAGCGACAGAAACAGGCCGAACGTGGCGGTGATCTGGATGAAGCTGGTGTACAGGCCGCGTTTGCCCTTCGGCGCGTGCTCGGCCACATAGGTGGCCGCGCCGCCGTATTCACCACCGAGCGCCAGGCCCTGCAGCATGCGCAGCGCGATCAGGAGCACCGGCGCGGCCACGCCGATCGAGCCGTAACTGGGCAGCACGCCCACCAGAAACGTCGACAGGCCCATGATCACGATGGTGATCAGGAACGTGTACTTGCGCCCGACCATGTCGCCGACCCGGCCGAACACCAGCGCGCCGAACGGACGCACCGCAAAGCCGGCGGCAAACGCCAGCAGCGCGAACACCAGCTGGCTCGCTTCGTTCAAGCCCGAAAAGAACTGCTTGCCGATGATCACGGCGAGCGAGCCGTACAGATAGAAGTCGTACCACTCGAACACGGTGCCCAGGCTGGATGCCAGGATGATCCGCTTGTGGCTGACGTCGAGCGCCGGGCGCCCGTCGATAGCGGTGGTGGCCATGGTGTATCCCCTCCCAAAGATGGTGTTTGCCTTGCTCCGCGACCGCGAAGCGAAGTCGGCAGCTGCGGACCGCCCTCACACTGGACCGCGGCTCGTCATCCTCCCGCAACCGCGGGAGGTTTGTTCGGTGGCGGCCATGGCCGCCGTGCAGATCAACTTCAGAAGTGATACAGCGCGTTGAGGCTGACCTGATTGCCCGTGGTGGTCTTGCGATCCACGCCATTGCTGGTGGAGTCGAGCTTGTCGTGCATCCATTCGGCACTGAGGTCGTAAGAGCCAGCGGTGTACTGCAGGCTCAGCGCGGCCTGACGATTTCGCAACAGGCCGGTCGAGCCGTTGCCCAGCCAGGTAACCACGTCAGCGGTATCCGGCTTGCTGTACGCGTAGAACGCGTAGAGGCTCCAGTTCGGCGTGAAGCTGTAACCGGCCTGCACGAAACCGCCGGTTTCCTTGATGTCGCCGAACTGGGACATCGCGCCGAAGATTTCGCCGAGGCCGTTGCCGGTATAGGCAAGTCCCTTGAACGTCCACGGACCGGGTTTCCACTGGCCGCCGACTTCGTAGCCGGTACTCTTCACGCTGGACTGGATCGGCGTCGGCGCCGTACCGCCCACGCCGCGCAGGTCGACCCGGCTGTAATGCGCTGCGAAATAGGCCAGCCAGTTCTTGTCCTGCACATGCAGGCGCGCCTCGATCTGCGGACGGAAACCGGCGTTGCCGGCGGTCTTGTAGTTGGTGTTGTTCACCGCGCCGTCCGGGCCATTCCAGGCGCCCTCGAACGCGCCCAGATCCAGCCGCCACTGCGCACCGGTGCTGCCGTGATTGAGATCCTGCATCACCACCACACCAGGGAAGCGCCAGCCGCCGTAGCCGGAGCCGAAGCCCAGCGGAAACGCGATGTGCGCCAGCGAGGCCGGCGAGTTGTCGATCGGAAACATGAAGTCCCATTGCTGGCCGATGCGCACGGTGGTGCCGGACTCGGGATTGGTCAGGTCCATATAGGCCTGGCGCAGCCGTGGCGTCGGCTGCTGCTGGCTATACGCGCCGACGCCGTTGAAGCCGCCGAAGAAGTCCATCTCGATACGGCCGCCGCCGCTCCAGTTGCCGGCGAACTGGGCGCCCTTGAAATCGAGCCAGAAGCGCGTGTTGCGCACGTCGACGCCGCTGAGCGAACCGCGCGAGCCGGGCACCGGGAACAGGGCATTCTGGCCGTTGCCGTAGGTGAAGCTCTTGTTCTGGTTGAAGGCGCTGGCGCTGACAAAGCCGTGCAGGGCCACCGACACACCGGGTGCACTGCTGAACACCGGTGCTGCCGCCGGTGCGGGCGCGGCCGCCACATTCTGCGCCGGTGCCGGCGGCGGCGCGGGCGCGTTCTTCTGCGCCTGGATCATCGCCTTCAGTTCATTCAACTGCTGCTCCAGCTGCGCCACGCGCTGCTCGAGTTGCTGTTCGCGCACATCGCTTTGCGCATGCGCGGCCAGTGGCAGGGCCAAGGCGCAGGCCATGCTCAGGGCGAGCGCTTTGTAACGGTTTGGATATCGCGTCGTCATGCGTGCGTCTCCCCAAGGTCAATGACGCGCCGAGCATGGCCATGCTGCGGCGCAGTCGCCTATTCGCCATTGGTCGAACTTCGACCAAAGTCGATGCGCAGCCGCGCCGCTACCTCCGCAACGATCGGGCTACACTCAAAGTTCGCGCACCGCCGGGCGCCCACGCCTGCCGCGGTATCCCCGTCGCCACTTCCGACGCCGGGCCAGCAGGAGCTCAGCCATGTCCAAGCGCTACCCGGTCGATCCTTCGTTTGCCGCCGCCGCACGCATCCGCCACGACGACTACACGCGCCTGTACGCCGAGTCGGTCAGCGACCCGGACGGTTTCTGGAGCCGCGTCGGCCAGCGGCTGGACTGGATCACACCGCCGACCAAGATCAAGGACGTCTCGTTCGATCCCAAAGACCTGCACATCCGCTGGTACGAGGACGGCGAACTCAATGTGTCGGCCAACTGCCTGGACCGCCATCTCGACAAGCGCGGCGACAAGGTGGCGATCATTTTCGAGGGCGACGACCCGAGCGATACGCGCCGGATCACCTATCGCGAGCTCCACGCGGAAGTGTGCAAGTTCGCCAACACGCTGAAGCATCTGGGCGTGCTCAAGGGCGATCGCGTGGCGATCTACCTGCCGATGATTCCCGAGGCGGCGGTGGCGATGCTGGCCTGCGCGCGTCTCGGTGCGATCCACTCGGTGGTGTTCGGCGGCTTCTCGCCCGACTCGCTGGCCGGACGCATCGCCGACTCCGCCGCCAAGCTGGTGATCACCGCCGACGAGGGCCTGCGCGCCGGCAAGCGCATTCCACTGAAGGTGAACGTGGACGCGGCGCTGGAGCGGCCGGGCACCAACAGCGTGGAAACCGTGATCGTGGTCAAGCGCACCGGCGGCGTGGTGCCGATGCAATCGCCACGCGACCGCTGGTATCACGTGCTGATGGAAGGGCAGTCGACCGATTGCGCGCCGACTCCGGTCGAGGCCGAGCATCCGCTGTTCGTGCTGTACACCTCCGGTTCCACCGGCAAGCCGAAGGGCGTGCTGCATACCACCGGCGGCTATCTGGTCTACACCAGCTACACGCATGAGCTGGTGTTCGACCTGCGCGAGGACGACGTCTACTGGTGCACCGCCGACGTCGGCTGGGTCACCGGCCACAGCTACGTGGTGTACGGCCCGCTGGCCAACGGCGCGACCACGTTGATGTTCGAGGGCGTGCCGAACTATCCCGACTACAGTCGCTTCTGGCAGGTCATCGACAAGCACCGGGTGAGCCTGTTCTATACCGCACCCACCGCGATCCGCGCGCTGATGCGCGAAGGCGAGGCGCCGGTAAAGGCATGCTCGCGCGCCAGCCTGCGCCTGCTCGGCTCGGTCGGCGAACCGATCAATCCGGAAGCGTGGGAGTGGTACCACCGCGTGATCGGCGACGAGCGCTGCCCGATCGTCGACACCTGGTGGCAGACCGAGACCGGCGGCATTCTGATCACGCCGCTGCCGGGCGCGACCAAGCTCAAGCCCGGTTCGGCGACGCAGCCGTTCTTCGGCGTGTTGCCTGAAAT
>JBEPVP010000251.1:0-4547 GCA_041690935.1 Rhodanobacter sp. | reverse complement strand
CACGCAGCGCGCCTCGCGCCTTGTCTGAAAGCATTTTGAGCAGCAACGCATCGACGTCCTAAGCGTAAACAGGCCCTGGTGTCTCACGTTTTGAATCCCGCCAGAGGCGGGCACGGTGGCCGCTATCGCGCGGCGTACGCGTCCATCATCAGGCCGGTGCCGCCGCCGGAGATGTGGGCGACGACCGCGGTGCGGCGATGGACTTTGGTCACCGCGCCGAGATCGATCGCGAATGCGAGTTCGACTTGCTGCCCTTTTTTCAGGCCGAGCGAAGCGGTGCGGATGAATACGCCATTCGCGCTCAAGTTGATGGCGCGACACAGCCGGCGTTTGCCCTGCGGCATCATGATGTATACCGTGGTGCGGGCGCGATGACGGGTGTGCAATCGACGTTCCATGTAGTTCTGTGTGCCCCTGGGGGCCGTGTTTGCCGTAACCCCTGACGGTGCAAACTCGACCGGATCCAATTATGCATGGATCCGTCCCGAAACCAACTGATAGCTAACTTAATCAAGACGCAACTTGATGGCAACCGGACAATGGTCCGACAGCTTCAGGCGCCAGGCATCGACGGGAGAATAGGTCAGCCGCTGGAAGGATCCGCGCTGCAGCGCTGGGGCGAGCTTAGTCCCGAGCAGGACATAGTCGATATATCCCGTGTGAGTCTGCCCGGGAAAGCAATTGCGGAAGACTTCTCCATCCGCCGTATTGAGGAGCGGTGCGTCGGGGCCGGTCGCGCCAATGCGCGACAACAGGCCTTCGCCATGCTCGCCCTGCAGTTCGCGGTTGAAATCACCGAGCATCGCAAAACGATGGCCAGCGCGTTCTTGCGTTGCGATCCATTCGCGCAGCGCGGGCGCCTGGCGCGAGAGCCGCTCGCAGCTGTGCGCGCTGGACGCCAGCGAGCCGCGCGCGCAGCCGGATTTCAGGTGCACGGCCAGCAGGTGCAACTCGCGCGGCGTGCCGGGAAACAGCACCAGCGTTGCGCCGCGCCGAAGCTGATCGCCGAGCGAGAGCTCCGTCAAGTCGGGCCCGCAGCGGTAGGGCAGGCCGCGCCGGATCGCGAAGCCGGTGTTCTGCACTTCGTGTCCCCCGGTGAAGCAGAACCGGTACTTGCGGAACACCTGCGCGGCCGCCTCCGCGCCGTCGACTTCTTCGACGGCGACGACGTCCGCGTCGAGTCGCTCGGCCACGCGCGCCATGCCACTCAAATCGGTGCGGCTGCGTTCGAGTTTTGCCGCGACATCGCAGGGAATACTGCGCGGATTCCAGCGATGGCTGCGCTCATCGCGCGTGCAGCCGCCTTTCAGGGAATTGAAAGCGGCCGGCGTCAGGAACCATTCCATATTCCAGGTGGCGAGCTTCAGCGTCACGGCGGCGCGGCCGGTTGAGCCGGACGACGGCGCCCCCGCCGCGGCTACCGTTGCAACCGCGATCGCCGCCGCCAAGAACGCCCACAACGCCCGCGCCAGCCAGATGGCCGCGCCGGAGCAGGGCCTGGAACGGGCAGGGCTAGCAGGCGCCAGATCGGTCATGCGCAAGACCTTAAGGTAAACGCGGTGCTCCGGTCACGCCGTTCATCCGTGGCTTTCGGCCGTTAGTCGGCTGGCGCAGCAGGCGTGCGCGGGGGTCCTTAGGATGCGCTCCATGGACAGGCCTCGCCACCAGGGCTTCACGCTCATAGAGATGCTGATCACGCTGACCGTGGCGTCGATCCTCGTCAGCCTGATGGTGCCGAACATGCGCGATTTCATTCGCAACAATCGGCTGTCCAGTGCGGTCAATGACATGCTGCATTCGTTGCAGGTGGCGCGCAGCGAGGCCATCAAACGCCAGAACGGCAATGTGGTCTGGTGTGGCACGTCCAACCCGTCCGCCGCCACGCCCACCTGCGACTATTTGAATTTCACCGGCTGGTTTGTGTTCCAGGACACCAACGGCAATTGGCAGCACGAGGCCGGAGAGCCGATCATCGAGAGTCACGACGTGCTCGACCCGAGCATCACGGTCAAGACCGATGCGAACGACCGCATCGTCAGCTTCAGCCCGAGCGGCTTCGCGAACCTGGCGGGCGTGAGAGTCCCGGTCGCGACCATCGTGCTGTGCGACGTACGTGGCGTCGTCCAGTACGGAACGCAGGCCAGCGCGCGCACGCTGATCATCTCCCCCACCGGCCGCGCCCGTGCCTCCTCGACATGGAACGACGTGAACGTCTCATCGCTGCCGAAAGTGGTGGGCGGGAGTTGCCCATGAGCAGCAAACTCAAGGCGAAGACCCGTCGTGCAAGCTCGCGCGGCTTCACGCTGGTCGAGACAATGGTCGCGCTCGTCGTGCTGGCCGTCGGCATGCTGGGCATCGCTGGCCTGTATGTGACCACTCTCAAGTCGGGCGGTAGTGCGATCTTCCGCATGCAGGCCGTGAACCTCGCCACCGACCTGGCGGACCGCATCCGCGCGAACCGCGGTGCCAACGTGGCCTATGCCGGCGCTGCCGCGAACAACAATTGCTACGGCGCCGCCGCCGTGGACTGTGCGCCGGCGCTGATGGCCGCGAATGACCTGTTCGTCTGGCAGCAACAGGTGGGGGCGATTTTGCCGGGTGGCAACGCCACGGTGGCGGTGCCCGCGGGCACCGCGCCCTTCACGTATACGATCACGATCAACTGGACGGAGAGCGGCGGGGTAGCCCAGAGCTACGTGCTGACGATGCAGATATGAACGCCCCAATTCATCAACGCGGCTTGAGTTTGATCGAACTGATGGTCGCCATGCTCATCGGTGTCGTGCTGATCTCGGGCGCGGCCAAGGTGTATGTCGATAGCAAGGCCGCGTACGGTGCCAATGAAAGCACCTCCCGCCTGCAGGAAAACGCACGCTACGCCATGTCGGTCATCGAACCGGACATCCGCATGGCGAACTACTGGGGCCTGCTGAAGGGTGCGGCGGTCATCGGCAACCAGGCTGCGCAGACCGTGGGTACGCCGGCGGCCACGGTGGCATCGTCTGCCGCGATCAATATATGCGGCCGGAATTTCGCCGCCGATCTGGCCACCACGCTGCAGGGTGACAACAACGCGTACATCATCAGCACGAACGCCAAGCAGCCCGGCTGCGATTCGCTGCTTGACCTGGGCACGGGCGTGGCCTGGACCACGACGCCAGTCGTCACGGCCGACACGCTCACGGTGCGGCGTGCCTCGGTGTTCGATGCCGCCGCCGCCCCGGGGCAGCTGCAGGTGTGTAGCTCGCGCATCGCCGGCCGTCTGATCAACGACGGCGTCTGCAACGGCGCGGTGGTCGGCCTGGCCGACGATCTCGCCGCCCAGCGGCGGCAGAACCTGATCGTCGACTCCTTCTATGTAGACCAAAATTCACAGCAACAGGTCGGGCTCCCTTCGCTCCGTCGCAAGACCGTGACTGCGGTCGGCGGCGTGATGCAGCTTCGCGACCAGGAAGTGATGGCCGGCGTCGAGGACATGCAGGTGCAGTTCGGCATCGACCCGCTCGGCACGACGGGTGTCGCCACGCGCTACGTCAATCCAGACGGCGTGCCGCTGGGTGCGCAGATCGTCGCCGTGCGCATCTGGCTGGTGGTGCGCGCCGAGACCCCAGAGAATAATTTCTACGACAGCCGCACCTACCAGTATGGTGATCGGCTTCAGGCGACTGGCGTGACCGGAAACCTCAACACAGCCGCGGACGCAGGCAAGGCCTACCAGCCCTCGCTGAGCGCGGATGTCACCTATGCCACCGGCCCGGCGCGAGTGCGCCGGCTGCTCATTTCGCGCACGATCCAGGTGCGCAACGCGATGGGGACCTGAAGCCGTGCGCGCCATGACTGCATCCGCCCTGCCTGCCGTAAACCCGGCATCGCGCCAGCAAGGCGCGGCGCTGGTGGTCGGATTGTTGCTGCTGCTCGTGCTGACGTTGCTCGCGATCTCCGGAATGAATTCCGCGAGCCTCGAGTTCATCATGGCCGGCAACGAGCAGTACCGCTCAAACGCCTTCCAGGCGTCGGAAGCCGGCATCGAACAGAGCATCCTGCAGGGCACGTTCAATCCTGCCGGCGGCGTCGAGACGATGACCGGCAACCCCACCGCGACCGATGCGTGGACGGCCACGGTGACGCCGCAGCTCGGCGGCACGGCGCTCGCCGCAATCTGGGGAAATTCCTGGAACAGCTTTTCGACCTACCATTTCGAGATCAACAGCGTCGCCACTTCCACGCGCAATTCCAACGCGGTGAACCTGCAGGGCCTCGCTGTCATTTCGCCGTGGGACCCGACCGTGCAGCCCGATCCGAACCTGCCTAGCAACCTGCTGCAGTGAGCCGCGGCACCTGGATTTCTGGAGACAGCAACATGAACAACATTATCAAGACTTGCATTGCGGCTTCGCTGCTGGCGCTTGGCGCCATCGCGGGTCCGGTGCGCGCGCAGATGCCACCGAACGTGGTGCTCGAGGGTTCCGTCGAAACTACGACCGATTCGGTCTCGTTTCCGTCCGGGCTGGACGGCCGCGTCACTGTGCGCGGCTGCGTGGGCTGCC
>JBEPVP010000250.1:0-4547 GCA_041690935.1 Rhodanobacter sp. | reverse complement strand
AAGAGACAGGAGCTCGTGGCAGATCATGCCGGTGCCGCCGCCGACATTGCCCTCGGCCACCGGGCCACCCTTCGCTTCGTGCAAGGCCCGCGCGGCATCGGCGGGATGCACGTGGAAACCGTTGATGTCGTTGAGTTCGCCGTCCCAGGTTTCGGCCACCACCGGCAGCGACCACCAGTAGCCGGACGAGTCCGCGCCGCCGGCATGCACGCGCTCGGCGATCACTGCATCACGCACCACGCCGACGCTGTGGGTGTTGGTCAGCATCACCGGGCCGTCGAGCTGGCCGGACTCCTCCAGCCACGCGGTGCCGGTCATCTCGCCGTTGCCGTTGAGCGCGAACCACGCGCCGAACGCGGGCAGGTCGTAGCTGGCGTGGCCGCGCGGCAGGATCGCGGTGACGCCGGTGCGCACCTTGTGGCCGTTGGCGAGGTCCTCGATCAAGGTGACCTGGCCGACGCTGACGCCGGCGACATCGGTGATCGCGTTGAGCGGGCCGGGCGTGCCCTCGAACGGCACGCCGAGATCACGGGCGCGCGGTTCGGCGGCGCACGCGAGGCCACAAAAGACCCACAATGCAAGCGCGAGACGGAAGCGGGACATGGCGTTTCCGGAAAGTGTCCGTTGGTCGCACCAGTCTATTCCGAACCCGGAGCCACGCATGCCGTCTGACACGATGAAGCAGGACCTCAACCTGGCGCGTGCGCTGCCGGCGCGCTACTACGTCGGCGACGCGATGCTGGCGATGGAACAGCGCGCGGTGTTCGCCCGCAGCTGGCAGCTGGTGGCGCACCAGGCGCAGCTGGCCGAAGCGGGCGATCACGTGGTGGGCGAGATCGCCGGCGTGCCGGTGCTGCTGGTGCGCGGCCAGGACCACGTGCTGCGCGCGTTCCCCAATGTCTGCCGCCACCGCGCCGGGCCGCTGGCACTGTGCAACGGCAAGGGCGCGCGCGCGTTGCACTGCAAATACCACGGCTGGACCTACACGCTGGAAGGCCAGCTGCGCAGCGCACCGGAGATGCAGGACGCGCTGGACTTCAACGTCGAGGACATCCGCCTGCCGCCGCTGCGCGTGCACGAATGGCAGGGCCTGGTATTCGTGGCGCTGCACGACGACGTGCCGCCGCTCGACGACGTCTACGCCGGCATCGCCGAACGCATCGCACCGATCGATCTGGCCGCGATGCGCTACCTGCGCCGTGACAGCTACGAGCTCGACTGCAACTGGAAGGTCTACATCGACAACTTCCTCGAGGGCTACCACCTGCCGCATGTGCATCCGGGCCTGTCCAGGGTGCTCGACTACCGCGCCTACGACACCGAGTTGTTCGGGTGGCATTCGCTGCAGTCCTCGCCGCTGCGCGACAGCACCGACCTCTACGGCGACGGCCAGGCGTTCTACTACTTCATCTATCCGAACGTGATGCTCAACATCATGCCGGGGCGGCTGCAGACCAACCGCATTGTGCCGCTGGGGCCGGGCCGCTGCCGCGTCGAGTTCGACTACTACTACGCGCAGGACGAACAGGCGCAGGCGCGCATCGCCGCCGACCAGGCGTTCAGCGACGAGGTGCAACACGAGGACATCGTGATCTGCACGGCGGTGCAGAAGGGGCTGGCCTCCGGCTTCTACGACGCCGGCCGGCTGTGCCCGAAGCGCGAAGGCGGCGTCTGGCATTTTCAAAACCTGTTGCGCGCGGCGTATGCCAGTGGCGCTGGAGAATCCGCATGAGAACTGCGCTGCTCGGCTGGTTGATCTCACTCGCCGCGCTGGCATCCGCGCAGGTCGCCGACGCCCGCAGCGCGCAGCGGATCGTGGTGCATGCCGGCCACCTGCTCGACGTCGACAGCGGCCGCATGCTCGCCGATCAGGCGGTGACGATCGCGGACGGCCGCGTGGTCTCGGTGGCCCCGTGGAACGCTGCTGCCGCCGTGGATGCGCGCGTGCTCGACTGGTCGGCCGCCACCGTGGTGCCGGGGCTGATGGACATGCACACGCACCTGGTGGGCGACATCGACTCGTCCGATCCCGCCATGCCGCTGAAGACGACGGCGCAGCAGGATGTGCTGCTCGGCGCGATGCATGCGCGGCAGACGCTGCAGGCCGGGTTCACTACCGTGCGCGATGTCGGCACCTACCGCGCATTCGGCGACGTGGCGCTGCGCGACGCCATCGCCAAGGGCTGGGTACCCGGGCCGCGCATGTTTGTCGCCGGCGCGTACATCACCGTCACCCATGGCGGCGGCGAGGTCACCGGGCTGCCCGCGGGCACGGTGGTGCCGCCGGAGTTCCGCCGCGGGGTCGCCGACTCGGCCAGCGAGGTGCGCCAGCGCGCCGATGCGCTGCTCGACGGCGGCGCCGACTTCATCAAGGTCATCGCCACCGGGGCCGTGCTCACCGCCGGCACCGAGCCGGGGAAATCCGAATACACCGAAGCGCAGATCCACGCCGCCGTCGAGGAGGCCGCCAGACACGGCACCTTTGTCGCCGCGCACGCGCATGGCGCCGAAGGCATCAAGCGCGCGATCCGTGCGGGCGTGCGTTCGGTCGAGCACGCCTCGCTGATCGACGCCGAAGGCATCGCGCTGGCGAAGCAGCGCGGCACCTGGCTGGTGATGGACATCTACGACGGCGACTACATCGACAGCGTCGGCCGCAAGGACGGCTGGTCCGCGGAGATCCTGCGCAAGAACACCGCGACCACCGAAGCGCAGCGCGACGGCTTTCGCAAGGCGGTCAAGGCCGGCGTGCACCTCGCCTTCGGCACCGACGCCGGCGTCTATCCGCACGGCGACAACGCCCGCCAGTTCGCCTACATGGTGCGTTACGGCATGACCCCGCTGCAGGCGATCCGCTCGGCCACCATCGACGCGGCGCGGCTGCTCGGCAGGGAAAAGGAACTCGGCTCCATCGCCATGGGCAAGGCCGCCGACCTGGTCGCAGTGGCGTGCGATCCGCTGCACGACATCGAATGCCTGCGCCAGGTGCGCGGCGTGATCAAGGCCGGCGAACCGGTGGCCCTCGATGGATCACCGCGAGCGCATCCGTGAGCGACAGCAGGAAAATCGGCTTCTGGACCTGCACCGCGCTGGTGGTGGGTAACGTGATCGGCATGGGCATCTTCCTGCTGCCCGCGTCGCTGGCGCCGTACGGCTTCAACGCGCTGATCGGCTGGATGGTGACCCTGTTCGGCTGCCTCACCCTGGCGCGGGTGTTCGCGCACCTGTCGGCCGCGCTGCCAAACGCCGACGGACCCTACGGTTACATCCGCGGCACCCTCGGTGAACTGCCCGCCTATATGTCGATGTGGGCGTACTGGGTCTCGCTGTGGCTGACCAATGCGGCGCTGGCCACCGGCGTGGTCGGCTACATCACCGTAGTGATGCCCGAACTGGCGGCGATTCCACCGGTGTGGTTCGCGCTCGGTCTGCTCTGGATCTTCGTGCTGATCAACCTGTTCGGCGTGCGCACCGGCGGCGTGGTGCAGATCGTGACGAGCGCGCTGAAGCTGCTGCCGATGCTGGCGATCGGCCTGCTCGGCGGCTGGGTGCTGCTGACCTCGCCGGGCAGCTACGTGGCGCACCCGCCGCCTACGCCGGTGAGCCTCGGCGACGTGATGGCGGCATCGACGATTGCGCTGTTCGCGATGCTCGGCATCGAGTCGGCCAGCATCCCGGCCACGCGGGTGAACGATCCGGGCCGCACGATCCCGCGCGCGACGATGGCCGGCACCGTGCTGGTCGCGGTGATCTACATCGTCGTCTCGACCGTGCCGCTGCTGCTGATCCGGCAGGACGTGCTGGCCAATGCCAGCGCGCCGTTCGCCCTGCTGATGGACCACTTCGGCCGCGCCGGCTTCGGCCGCTGGCTGGCCCTGTTCGTGGTGATCAGCGGGCTCGGTGCGCTCAACGGCTGGACCCTGCTGGCCGGCCAACTGACCTGCACCATGGCCGACAACGGCGTGCTGCCACCGATGATCGCCCGCAACAACCGTTACGGCGCACCGGCGGTCGCGCTGGTGATCACCACCGTGCTGGCCTCGGTGATGGTGTGGATGAGCTACAGCCGCTCGCTGGTGGCTGCGTTCACCTTCATCACCCGCGTGGTCACCGCGGCCAACCTGCCACTGTATCTAGCCTGCGCGCTGGCGCTGGCGGTGCTGTGGCGGCGCGGTACGGCCGGCTGCAGCGGCCGCAACGTGCTGCTCGTCGCGGCCGTGGCCACGATCTACGTGATCTTCGCCTTCATCGGCATCGGCGGCGAGCCGTTCGTCTACGCACTGGGCCTGATCGCCGCCGGCCTGCCGCTGTACGCGTTCATGCGACTGCGGCGCAAGCCGGCCGCATCGGTCGAGGTCTGAAATCCATGCGCGATCCCCGCTACGACATCCTGTTCACCCCGCTGCAGATCGGCCCGGTCACGGCAAAGAACCGCTTCTTCCAGGTGCCGCATTGCAACGGCATGGGCCACGCGATGCCGCTGGCGCACGCGGCGATGCGCGAGATCAAGGCCGAGGGCGGCTGGGCGGTGGTCTCAACCGAGGAGT
>JBEPVP010000249.1:0-4560 GCA_041690935.1 Rhodanobacter sp. | reverse complement strand
AGGGTGGCGCGGATCAGCGACACGAAGCTGCGCAGGATGCGATCCTCGTCGAGGCTGGCGACGTTCTCCAGCAGCACGCCGATGGCGTTCTCGATGGTACGGACCTGCGCATCGCGCGGCGTGGAAAGCGCCGCGCCCAGGCCTTCGATCAGGGTCGGATGCGCGCCCTGCACGTGGGCCGGAATCAGCGCCTGCATCTCGGTGGCCAGGGTGGCAGCCGCCGCTTTCAGCTCATCGCCGAACAGCGCTTCGCGGTGCGGATCGAACTTCGCCAGGAACAGTTCCACCAGCAGGCCGGCGATCGCCGGATAGCGGTTGAGGGTTTCTTCCATGTACGCCTGCGAGAAGGTGGCGCCGGTCTGCAGCAGGTACTTGCAGTAGCCGCGCAGCATCGCCACCTGACGCCAGCTGAGCTTGGCACCCAGCACCAGCCGGTTGAAGCCGTCGTTCTCGGCGTTGCCGCGCCAGATCTGCTCGAAGGCATTCTCGAACAGCGTGCCGACCTGCTCGACGCTGAAGGTGAGCTTGCCCACCGGCTGCACTTCGAAGTCCTGGATCGATCGCCGCGCTTCACCGGGGATGTCGTAGACGTGTTCGGTCAGCACGCGCAGGCCGAGGTTCTCCAACTGCGGCAGCACCTCGGACAAGGCGATGTCGCCGCCGGAGCGATAGACCTTGAAACGCAACGTCTCCGGCGCCTTGGGCGGATGGTAGAACGACATCCGCAGCGCGTTGTCGCCCTGCAGCAGCGACAGCTGGTGCACGTCCTCGGCGGCCACCGCCGGGCTGACCTCGTCGACGTAACCGGCCGGCAGCAACCTGGCATAGCGGTTGGCCAGCACCACGCCTTCGTGGTCACCGCGCAGTTGCACCAGGGCGTCACGCACGTCGTCGTGCCAGTTGCGCACGATGCTGGCCACGCCTTGTTCCAGTTCCGCCAGGTCGTACGCGGGCTGGTCGCCGATCTTCGGGCGCACCACGATGGTCAGCCGCGCCAGCGCGGCCTCGCCCATCTGCACCGAGGAATCACTCTGCTCGGCATGCAGCGCCGCGCCCAGCAGGTTCTCGATGCGCTCGCGCACCGAGGTGTTGAAGCGGTCGCGCGGCACGAACACCATGCAGGTGAAGAAGCGACCGTAGCGATCGCGGCGCATGAACAACCGCGTGCGCGCACGCTGGCGCAGTTCGAGTATGCCCATCGCGGTGGCGAACAGTTCGTCCTCGCTGCTCTGCAGCAGCTCCTCGCGCGGCAGCGTTTCCAGAATATGCCGCAGCGACTTGCCGGAATACGAATCGCGCTTGAGCGCCGAACGCACCAGCACTGCCTCCACTTTGTGCCGCACCAGCGGCACGTCCTGGGGGCGCGCCATGTAGGCATTGGACGAGAACAGGCCGAGGAAGCGCTGCTCGGCCACGGCCTGGCCGCGGGCATCGAACTGCAGCACGCCGATGTAATCCATGTAGCCGGCGCGATGCACATGCGAGCGTGCGTTGGTCTTGGTCAGGATGATCGCGTCGGTGGCGCCGGACTGCGGCAGCTCGCTGGCCGCCAATGTGCGCAGCGAACGCGGCGCCATCGAGCGCTCGTTGTTGCGCAGGATGCCCAAGCCGGATGAATCGACCGCACGCAACACGCGGTCGCCATCCGCTTCGGCCACTTCGTACTCGCGATAGCCCAGAAAGGTGAAGTTGTCGTCGGCGATCCAGCGCAGGAACTCGGCCGCTTCGCTGACCGAGGCCGCATCCAGCGGCAGCTGCCGCTGCGGCAGCTCGTTGGCGATGGCCAGTGCCTTGTTGCGGATCACCGCCCAGTCGTTCACCGCCGCCCGCACATCATCCAGCGCCGCTTCGATGCTGCTCTTCAGCTGCGCCTGTTCGGCGTCATCGGCGACCCGGTCGATTTCGAAATGCATGACCGATTCGGGTATGACCGATTCGGCGGCGCCCGCCTCGTCGCCGAGGCCCAGCAACTTGCCGGACGCGTCACGCGTCACCTTCAGCACCGGGTGGATCACGGCATGGATCTGCAGCTTCGTCGATATGATCATGCTGACCGTGTCGACCAGGAACGGCATGTCATCGGTAACGATCTGCAACAGGCTGCGACCGGCATGCATGTCCGCGGAATTGAGCACGCGGATGGATGCGCGCGCAGGCTGGCGTTGCTGCATGAATTCGAGCAGGCCACCCACGACGGCGGCCCATTGCAGCGGTGAGTGCAGGGCCACGTCGCTGCCGCCGATACGCGCAAAAAACGCCTGACAGAAAACCTGCGCCTCATGCAGACGCTGGGGCGAAAAACCGCCCTGTTTCAGCTCCGCAAGCACCACAGACGGAAGGGAGGGATCGTTCGCCGCAAGGGTCGCATTCATGGCATCTGCTGGTTAGTGGAAACAAGGATTTAGAACGGTGATAAAAAGCCTTGGAAGGATACGCCGCGCTGCAGGGTGAATCCACCCGCATGGCGCGGTTCGCGCCATGCTCCTGCGCATGGATTCAATGTCTGCTCACAATTGGTGTGGGTTGCGCATGAGTCGATCAGCAGCCGACGCGACCACACCACACGCGAGCGGCAACCATTATTTCGTCGACTGCCATGGGTTGCTTCCATCGCTTCAAGGCAATTCGTCCGTCTGCACGACCAGTCCGATCGAAGTACCGGCGGTGCCGGCACCTTCGCCGTGAAACGAAACGTCCTGCCATGCCGGCGCATCGCGCGTATACTTCCCCCGTCGAAAAAGGCAGGGTCGGTTTTGGTAAGCCCGACCCCTTCCCCCAAATCGGGGAGAAGCTCTGTTCCGCGCGCTGCGCGAGTACCCACGGCGACGACCCGGCGACATGCCGGGCGCTCGCGTGGGTGTTTCGACAAGGCATTCGTCCTTGGCTCCCACGCGGGTTCAACCCGACGGAGTGCTTTCCATGCGCTTGAATCATCTTGATCTGCACGTCGCCGATGTCGCGGCGACGCGCGACTTCCTGGTCCACCATTTCGGCTTCCTACACATTGAAACCCGCGGCCGCGACGGACTGGCTATCCTGCACGACCCGGCCGGCCTGGAACTGGTGATCAGTCATCCACTGCCCAAATTCGGCGGCGCGGATGCCCACACTGCAGACGCCAACACGTACCACATCGGCTTCATCCTGCCGGACCGGGCCGATGTCGATCGGTTGTACGAACGTCTGCAGATTGCCGAAGCTGAACTGTGGAGCGCGCCGCAGGCGATTCGCGGCGGCTGGCTTTTCTACTGCATGGCGCCTGGCCGGATCCTGATCGAAGTTGGCTGGCGCCCGGCAAACTTGTGACGTGTGGCGATGCCGCTGCCAGACGACCGGTCAAGGAACGGCATCGCCACCCCACGCGATTTCGACAAAGCCTGCCGGTTCACATCCCGGCGCAGCCTGTCAACGGCTGGATTCGAGTTGCCCATAAAATGTAAACTGTCCGGTATAGTCTGATCCGCGAAGCCGCCTGGCGCTGCGTTTTCTGGTGCGGCACACGGAATGCCGCAGGCATTCCCACAGCCGCACCAACCTATGACACAAGACACGCGGGTGGCGATGCAGTATCTGGTTTCCGGAATTGCCGCGTCGCTTCCTGGCACTACCCATTCCCCGATCAAGCAAGTTCTGGAGCTCCCATGAAGTCCTCGTTACTGAGCACGCCCTTGTTGTGCCTGAGCCTGCTGGCGTTGACCGCCTGCAGCAAAGGCAAGGAGCAGGGCCCGCCGCAGATGCCGCCACCGGACGTGGGCGTGATCAAGGCGCAGCCACAAAATTCCCCATTGACCCGCGACCTGGTCGGTCGGCTGTCGGCGTATCGCAGTGCCGACGTGCGCGCCCGCGTGCCGGGCGTTCTGCTCAAGCGCACTTACGATGAAGGCACCAACGTCACCAAGGGCCAGCTGCTGTTCCAGATCGATCCGGCGCCGCTGAAGGCCGTGCTGGCCGCCAGTTCCGCCGCGCTGGCCCAGGCCCAGGCCTCCCATACCAACAACAAGGTCACCGCGCAGCGCGTGCGTGAACTGGCCCCGAAGGGCTACGTCTCCAAGTCGGACCTGGACAACGCACTCGCCGCCGAGCGCAACTCGGCCGCCGCCGTGCAGGCTGCCCAGGCCAATGTGCAGACGGCCCGCATCAGCCTCGGCTATGCCAGCGTGACGTCGCCGATCGATGGCCGCGCCGGCCAGCAGCAGGTCACCGAAGGCGCACTGGTCGGCAGCGGCGAAGCCACCCTGCTCACCACCGTCGACCAGATCGACCCGCTGTACGTGAACTTCACCATGAACGTGGCCTCGCTGGAGCAGATGCGCCACGCGCAGAACAGTGGCAGCGTCACTCTGGCTGATCCTAACAAGGCCAGCGTGCAGGTGACTCTGCCAGACGGCAGTGCGTATGGCGAACCGGGCACGCTGGATTTCTCCGACACCACGGTCAACGGAGGCAACCTGGTGCTCTCCCTCGAGGAGGGCCCGCCCCCGCCCACCGCCACGGTGACGGTGGACCCGGTCGGTCAGGCCTATCGGACCGGCAACGCGCGGGTCAGTGGCACGTTCGCCT
>JBEPVP010000248.1:0-4566 GCA_041690935.1 Rhodanobacter sp. | reverse complement strand
CCAGCACGATGTGCTCGCCTTCCACCGACACCAGCTTGCCGCGCAGGCGACGACGGCCTTCCAGCATCGCCTTCAGCAGCAGTTTCACTTCCTGCCCGTTGGCCCGCGCAAATTGTGCGGCGGTGAACAACGGTCGATCCAGTCCCGGCGAGGAAACCTCCAGCACGTAATGACCCGGCACCGGATCCTCCACGTCGAGCAAGGCGGACAGCTCGCGGCTGGCGGTCTCGCAATCCTCGATGCCGATCTCGCGCCGCTCACCGTCACCCGCGTCCTTGTCGGACCCGTTCTTGTCGAGCCCGCTACTGTCGAGCAAGTCCAGGTAAACGCGCAGCGTACTCTGCCCGTGCGACGGGGTGAACTCCACGCCAAGGCATTCCAGACCCAGATCGGCCAGTACTTCGGTGAAGCGTTGCGCCAGTGCCTGTGTATCCATGGGTTTGCTTTCCCGCCTCGCCTTGTCAGAACGACAGAAACAAAAAATGGGCTCCAACGGCCCATTTCCTTATTCCGCCGGTATTCCTCTCCGCACGGATCCTTCCGCCACCAGAGCCAAACCGCGATCTGGCATACGCATCCTTGCGCCCAACAAAAAAGCCTCACGAGGAGGCTTTCTTGCACCAAGAAAGATCTGGTAGCGGGGGCAGGATTCGAACCTGCGACCTTCGGGTTATGAGCCCGACGAGCTGCCAGACTGCTCCACCCCGCATCAGAGTCCGAAGAGTTTACCGGGGTGGCCAGTTTCTTGCAAGCCTCAACGCCAACTATTCGACATGAAAGTCAGTGCGGACGTCTAAAGTCCAAAGGCGCGCCGGCACCAGCCCAGCAGCGGGCCCCAATACAGACCGAGCGCCAGCAGCGACAGTGCATTCAGCGACAACACCACGCGCAGCGGCCTGTCCTGCTGTACCTGCAGCACGCTGCCTTCGGCCGGCTTGTCGAAGTACATCACCTTGATGACGTGCAGGTAGTAGTACAGGCCGATGATGGCGAACACGATGCCGACAATGGCCAGCCACATCATGTCGGCGTGGATCGCCGCTTCCAGCACCAGCACCTTGGCCCAGAAGCCGAACAGCGGCGGCACGCCGGCCAGCGAGAACATCGCCAGCAACATCAGGAACGCCATCCACGGTGACTTCTGGTTGAGCCCTTTCAGGTCGGCGATTTCCTCGCACTCGAAGCCGGCGCGACTCAGCGCCAGGATCACGCCGAATGCAGCCACGCCCATCACCGCGTAGCAGATCGCGTAGAACATCGCAGCGGCATAACCTTCCGGCCCGGCGGCGGAAAGACCCAGCAGCAGGTAGCCCATGTGCGAGATGGTCGAATAGGCCAGCAGGCGCTTGAGGTTGGTCTGCACGATCGCGACCAGGTTGCCGATCGCCAGCGAAAGCACGGCCAGCACCGCCAGCATCAGCCGCCAGTGCTGCGACAGGTCGCCCATGCCGGCATCGAGCAGGCGGTAGGCCATGCCGAACGCGGCCAGTTTCGAACCCGACGCAATGAACGTGGTGACTGGGGTCGGCGCGCCCTGGTAGACGTCGGGTATCCACATGTGGAACGGCGCGGCGCCCAGCTTGAAACCGATACCGACGATCATGAAGATCAGGCCGAACAGCAGCAGGGTCGGTGCCGTGGTGTAGCTCATCACGTGGTGCAGCTGGGCCAGATCCAGGCTCGGCGTACCGCCCATGCCGGAAGCGCCGTAGACCATCGACATGCCGTACAGCAGCATGCCCGAGGCCAGTGCGCCCAGGACGAAATACTTGATCGCCGCTTCCGACGGCAGCTTCGCGTCGCGGTTCAAGGCCACCAGTGCGTACGATGACAGCGACAACAATTCCAGCCCGAGATACACGGTGACCAGGTTGCCGGCCGAGACCAACAGCATGATGCCGATCACCGCGAAGATCATCAGCGTGTAGAACTCGCCACTGAGCATCTTGCGGTCGATCAGGTAAGGCCGCGCGTAGACGAACACCATCGCGGTGGTGCCCAACGCGACGACCTTGAGGATTTCGGCCACGGCGTCGCGCACGAACATGCCGCCGAACGCCGTCACCGCCGGCTCTCCGATGGTTTGGGCTGGCTGGCCGGCGATCACCAGGTAGATCGCTACCAGCAACACGACGATGGAGATCCAGTGCAGCAGCGGGCGCTGCTCGGGTTTCATGAAGGCGTCCAGCAGCAACAGCAGGGACGCCGCCGCCACCAGATAAAACTCCGGCAGCAGGATCAGGATGTCATTGATGGTTGGCATGTTCGATCCCGATCAAATCTTGTGAATGGCGAGCTGCTGCACCAGCTGCGCCACCGAGCTGTCCATCAGATGGATCAGCGGCTGCGGCCAGATGCCCAGCGCCAGTACGGCGGCGGCAAAGGCCACCAGCACGAAGGTCTCGCGGCCGTTGATCTCCTTCATCTCGGCCACATGCGGGTTGGTGACTTCGCCCCACAACACGCGCTTGACCAGCCACAGCGTGTAGGCCGCACCGATGATCAGGGTGAACGCCGCGAACAGCGCAATCCACGGATTGGCCGCGAAGCTGGCCAGGATGACCATGAACTCGCCGACGAAACCGCTGGTGCCCGGCAGACCGCAGTTGGCCATCGCGAACAGCACGTAGAAGAAGCCGAACCACGGCATCACGTTGATGACGCCGCCGTAGTCCTTGATCTGGCGCGTATGCGTGCGGTCGTACATCACGCCGATGCAGGTAAACATCGCGCCCGAGACGAAACCGTGCGAAATCATCTGCACCATCGCACCCTGCATGCCGAGCAGGGCCATGTCGGTGTTGCCCTGCTCGCGCACCAGCATGAACGCGATGAAGATGCCCAGCGTGACGAAGCCCATGTGGGCCACCGAGGAATACGCCACCAGCTTCTTCATGTCTTCCTGCACCAGCGCGACATAACCGATGTAGATGATCGCGATCAGGCTCAGCACGATCACCAGCCACGCGAAATGCGCGCCGGCATCCGGCACGATCGGCAGGATGAAGCGCAGCATTCCGTAGGTGCCCACCTTCAGCATCACCGCCGCCAGCACTACCGAGCCGCCGGTCGGCGCCTCGACGTGCGCATCCGGCAGCCACGTATGCACCGGCACCATCGGCACCTTGATCGCGAACGCGATCAGGAACGCGAAGAAGATCCAGCTCTGCTCCTTCAGCGTCAGCGGCAGTGCGGCCAGCGTGGCGATGTCGAACGTGCCGGCCTTCTGGTACAGGTACAGCAGCGCGATCAGCATGAAGACCGAGCCGAAGAACGTGTAGATGAAGAACTTCAGCGTCGCATACACCCGACGCGGGCCACCCCAGATGCCGATCAGGATGAACATCGGGATCAGGATCGCCTCGAACAGCGCATAGAACAGCAGCGCGTCGGTGGCGCAGAACACGCCGATCAGCAGGCCTTCCAGAATCAACATCGCGGCCATGTACTGGTGCGGTTTGTCCTGGATGACCTCCCATGCGCCGGCGATCACCAGGATGCCGACGAACGTCGTCATCAGGATCAGCGCCACCGAGATGCCATCGACGGCCAGTCCGTAGTGGGCGCCCCACGCGGCGATCCACAGATGGCTTTCGACCAGTTGCATGCCACCCGCATCCGGGTGGTACTGCAACAGCAGGAACAGGCTGGCCACGAAGACCAGCACCGCCACCAGCATCGACAGCCAGCGCGCGAGATTGGGTCGGGCCGCGCCGGCAAGCAACACCGGGATGGCGCCGACGACGGGTAGCCAGATCAGCAGGCTGAGCAAGTGATTGAACATGTGTGCCAGCTTCCCTTATTGCCCGGCCAGCCCGGAACCCATGAGCCCGGAACCAAAGAGTCCTGCGCCAAAAAACCAGTACCCGCCAAGCAGCAGGATCAGGCCGAGAATCATCGCGAACGCGTAGTGATAGAGGTAACCCGACTGCAGCCGACGCAGCGTCGCGGCGAGGCGGTGAACCACGCCGACCGAACCGTTGACCATCGCGCCGTCGATCATCCCCGCATCACCGACTTTCCAGAACCCGCGGCCCAGCATGACGCCGCCACGGGCAAACAGCGCAAAGTACACCTCGTCGACCCAGTACTTGCGGTCGAGCACAATCCACAGCGGCTTCAGCGCGGACTTGATCTTGCCGGCCATGGCCGGGTTGAACAGGTAGATGTAGCTGGTGATCGCGAACGCGACGAGCACCAGCAGGAACGGCAGCTGGGTCAACCCGTGCAGTGCCATCGCCAGCGAACCGTGGAACTCCTGGCCCAGCTCGGCCAGCACGTTGTTCGCTTCGTCCACATGGATCGCGCTGCCAAACCAGTGGCCGAACAGCACCGGCCCGACCGTGAAGAAACCGACCAGCAGCGACGGGATCGCCAGCAGTATCAGCGGCACCGTCACCACCCATGGCGATTCCTTCGGCGCATGCGCCAGCACGCCGGGTTCGAGATGAGCGTGATCGGCATGCTCGTCGCGATGATCGTCGTGTACACCGTGACCATGCGCCGCGAGCACGGTGAAGCGCTCCTTGCCGTGGAAGGTCAGGTACATCTGGCGGAACGTGTACA
>JBEPVP010000247.1:0-4690 GCA_041690935.1 Rhodanobacter sp. | reverse complement strand
CGCCATGATAACCGAGCCACTGCGCGCCTACCGGAAACGCCGCGGCCCCCGCGCTTTTACGACAAAGCGGGAAAAGCCCGGGGCCGCGCTTCACGTGAAACCGCCGACTCAGTGGATGAGGTGCGCCCGATCTGCCCACATGCGTTCGAGTCGTGCCTTGGCCAGCAGTTTTTCCTTCTTCATGCCGGCGAGGGTGACATCATCAATGGGAAGTACGCCGATATCGGCGTCGTGCACCTTGCTGTCGAGTTGCCTGTGATGCTGGAAGAGCCGGCGGAATTCCGCATCCGCCTTCATCAATGCCTCGACATCATCACGCTGCTGGTTTTCAAACATGATCCGACCTCCTCGCGAGTGGACTGGCGGACACCGGGAACAGGGAGGCGTCCGCCGACGGTTGAACACATGCGCACAAGCACGACCCACGCCGGAAAATCGGGACGCAGGTGGCGATGTGAAACGTGGGATAGGCGCATGGTTCAGGTCAGTAAACCCACGCGGCGTGAATGCCTCGTGGGGCTTTGACCCTACTCCCCCGCTGCGGGTGGTGCAAGCCTCGATCCGGGCTTCACGAAAACCGGGACGAGCTGACAAATAACCTGTCAAAACAGTATTTTACGTCCACGCAACCGAAGACCCGGCAGCCCTTGCCAGCCGCTGCCGGTGGGCCGGCAGCGGCTCGTTTGCGGACGTGGCGCACAGTCGGCTCAGCGGTGGCCGGCATGTTTTCGGGCGGCCTTTTTCGGCGCGGCCGGTGCGGCCTCGGGCGCGCTGCCATTCTGCATCTGCGAACGCATCGCCTTGGCCGCCTGGGCTGCCAGGGTAGCTTCGCGGCGAGCTGCCTTGGCCACCTTGCTTTGTGCCGCCGCCAGCTTCTTCGCCTGCTCGGCCTCGGCGCGCGCCTGCTCGGCTGCCTGCGAATATTCCTGGCCCTGCTGCTGCAGACGCGCGGTCTCTTCCTGCGCCAGCTGGTATTGCAGGCGCTGGCGCTCCAGTTCGCGGCGCGCCGTTTCCGCATCGCGCCGACTGTTGTCGAGCAGGATCTGATCGTGTTCGCGATCGAGCTGGGTCAGCTTGACCTGGGCGTCCTGCAGCTGCGCGGCAGCCTTGGCCAAGTCGACGCGACGCTCCGCCAGGTACAGGTCATGCGCACGCTCGCCTGAACTTGCCTGCGCCAGGCGGCTGATCGCATCGCGCGCGCGCGCCTGCTCGGCCTGCGCATAGCTGCCCAGGCTCGGGTCGTTGGCCAGCTGGTCGAGGCTGCCGTTCAATCGGGTGATGTCGATGTCGTCCTGTCGGGCATGCGCGGACCCCACGGCGGCCAGGGCCAATGCGATCGAGGCGAAGATGAGGGTGAACCGTTTCATGGCTGCACCTCCTGAGTGCTGGAGCTGGAGGCGGGCTGCTGACCGTTGTCGGGCACGGTCTGGAAACCGGCATCCGGCGGCGGCGTGGAAAGCTCGGAAGAGGCGGGCGCCGGCATGTCCTCGGTGGGTGCCGCGCTGGACGACGGCTCGGCCGGAGATGCCGGCTGCGCTTGCCGTTGCACAGGCTGCTGCTCGGCGGCGGCAGCCTGCTCGCCCTGGCTACGCAAGTGGGTATTTTCCTGCACCTTGCTCTGGATCTGCGCGCGCGCCGCACCCAGCCGGGCCTTGGCCCGCGCCAGCTCGGCATCGGCGCGGGATTCCTCAGCCAGGTTCGCTGCGTCGGCGTATTCGCGCGCGGCCATGGCTGTCTGCGCCTGCTGGAACTTGTCCTGCGCGAAGCCCAGATCGACCGGTGCATAGTCCGCCGCGCCGGCATCGCGCGCCGACTGCAGCTGCGTCTGCGCCATATTCATCGAGTCATCCGGTGGCGGCACCGTGGCACAGCCGGTCAGCACCAGAGTCAATGCCACAACGGCCATTGCCGTGCGGATGCGGCCAGGGAATCCGGCCAGCGGGAAAAAGATGTACATCACATTCCTCATGGTATGTCGCGACGTATTGTGGACAGGCATAATCCATCATTGCAACGCGCATAGAAACCAGGGGTCATTCGTGGACATCGGTTACTTCCTCAAGCTCATGGTAGACAAGGGCGCGTCGGACATGTTCCTGACGACCGGCGCCCCGGTGAACATCAAGGTCGAGGGCAAGCTGTATCCACTGGGCAATACCGGCCTCCCCGGCGGCATGGTCAAGAAGATCGCCTACTCGCTGATGGACGAGGGCCAGGTGCCGCAGTTCGAGCGCAACCTGGAACTGAACATGGCGCTGGCGGTGAAGGAAGCCGGCCGCTTCCGCATCAACGTGTTCAAGCAGCGCGGCGAAGTGGGCATGGTGATCCGCGCGATCAAGAGCGAGATCCCCAGCATCGATCAACTGCAGCTGCCCAGCATCTTCCGCGAGCTGATCATGGAGCCGCGCGGACTGATCCTGGTGGTCGGCGCCACCGGCTCGGGCAAGTCGACCACGCTGGCGGCGATGATCGACCAGCGCAATACGCACACTCCCGGCCATATCCTCACCATCGAGGATCCGATCGAATACCTGCATCGGCACAAGAAGTCGATCGTCAACCAGCGCGAGGTGGGGCTGGACACGCACAGCTACCACGAGGCGCTGAAGAACGCGATGCGCGAGGCGCCGGACGTGATCATGATCGGCGAGATCCGCGACACCGACACGATGGAAGCGGCGATCGCGTTCTCCGAAACCGGTCATCTGTGCCTGGCCACACTGCACTCGAACAACGCCGACCAGACGCTGGAACGCATCCTCAACTTCTTCCCTGAGTCGGCGCACAAGAACGTGCTGATGAACCTGGCGCTGAACCTGCGCGCGGTGATCAGTCAACGTCTGGTGGTGGGCAAGGACGGCCGCCGCATTCCGGCCGCCGAGGTGCTGCTGAACACCCCGCTGATCCGCGACATGATCCGCCGCGGGCAGATCCACGAAATCAAGGAAGCGATGGATCGCAGCCTGCAGGAAGGCATGCAGACGTTCGACCAGTCGCTGTACCGGCTGTACAAGGAAGGCCGGGTGGAGCTGGAGGAAGTGCTCAACAAGTCCGATTCGCGCGATGGTCTGGCGCTGAAGATCCGGCTGGCCGAAGGCGGCAGCAACGACCAGGAACTGGTCGGCAACGATCCGTACGGCATGGGCTTTTGAGGAACGAGAATCGGGATTGGGGAATCGGAAATCGTCAAAAGCGAGAGCGCGCCAGTCGCTCGCGCCATTCCCGATTCCCCATTCCCCATTCCCCGCTCTAAGGCGCGTCCGGCTGTGCCTCGGGTGCCGCGCGCTGGAACGCGTCCAGCTCGTTGCACGCCTGATAGATCCGCCGCACGGTCGGATAATCATCCAGCGGCAATTTCCGGCGCAGCGCGTTGTAGACCTGTGGTATCAGGCACGCATCGGCCATGCTTGGCGTCTCGCCGTGGCAGTAGCGCCCCGTCGCGGCGTTGTCGACCAGCATCGCCTCGATCGCCTGGAAACCCAGCGCCATCCAGTGGCGCGACCATTCGGCACACTGCGCCTCATCGGCGCCGAACTGCGATTCCAGCCGCTGCAACACGCGCAGATTGCCCAGCGGGTGGATGTCGCAGGTCACCATCATCGCCAGCGTGCGAACCTGCGCGCGCCCGCGCGCGTCGACCGGCAACAGGGCCTTCTCCGGCTCCGGATGCATTTCGTCGAGATACTCCATGATCGCCAGTGACTGGTTGATCACGCGGTCGCCATCGAGCAGGCAGGGCACCTGCCCCTGCGGATTGAGCGCGCGATAGTCCGGCGCATGCTGTTCGCCACCGTCGCGCACCAGGTGCACCGGCCGCGATTCGTAACTCAAGCCCTTCAGATTCAGCGCAATGCGCACGCGATACGCGGCACTGGAACGCCAGTAGCCGTAAAGCACCAACCCACTAGCCATGAGCCACTCCCCCTGCACGGATAAGCGCAGTTTTACCACAATGTGAACCCGGCACCGTGGTGGCTGCTCGTCTTCCGGCGCCGGGCCGGCCGGTAACGCGTTTGCATCGACACCCGACGCGCCGGACAATAGCCGGTTGCCGCCCCACCGGGCCAATCCCAAACCCCTTGCCGGAGTTACGCCGTGTCAGTCATCCGCATGAGTGACCTCGATTTGCGCGACCAGCGCGTGCTGATCCGCGAAGACCTGAATGTGCCGATCGACGACCGCGGCCAGATCACCTCGACCCAGCGCCTCGACGCCGCCCTGCCGACGATCCGCAGCGCCCGCGATGCCGGTGCGCGCGTGCTGGTGCTGTCGCATCTGGGCCGACCGAAGGAAGGCCGGTTCGATCCCGAGTCGTCGCTGGCGCCGGTCGCTGCGTGGTTGCGCGAACAACTCGGCACACCGGTGCGACTGGTCGCCGATTATCTCGACGGCGTCGAGGTGGCTCCGGGCGAAGTGGTGCTGCTGGAAAACTGCCGCATGAACCACGGCGAGGGCAAGGACGACGAGACGCTGGCGAAGAAGTATGCGGCGCTGTGCGACATCTTCGTGATGGATGCGTTCGGCACCGCGCACCGTGCGCAAGCCTCCACTCACGGCGTCATCAAGTTCGCTCCGATCGCCGCCGCCGGCCCGTTGCTATGCGCTGAACTGGACGCACTGGGCAAGGCGCTGGAGCATCCTGCGCATCCGCTGCTGGCGATCGTCGCCGGCTCCAAGGTATCGACCAAGC
>JBEPVP010000246.1:0-4781 GCA_041690935.1 Rhodanobacter sp. | reverse complement strand
GGCTTGCCGACCGGCACCAGCAGGCGCTCGCGCAGCAGCTTGTCGATCTCGTTGGTGATGTCCGGATGCTCGCGCAGGAACTGGCGCACGTTCTCCTTGCCCTGGCCGATACGATCACCGTTGTAGCTGTACCAGGCGCCGGACTTGTCGATCAGGTTCTGCGCCACGCCCAGCTCGATGATCTCGCCCTCGCGCGAGGTGCCTTCGCCGTACAGGATCTCGAACTCGGCCTGACGGAACGGCGGCGCCACCTTGTTCTTGACCACCTTGACGCGGGTTTCCGAGCCGATGATCTCATCGCCGCGCTTGACCGCGCCGATGCGACGGATGTCGAGGCGCACCGAGGCGTAGAACTTCAGCGCGTTGCCGCCGGTGGTGGTTTCCGGGCTGCCGAACATCACGCCGATCTTCATGCGGATCTGGTTGATGAAGATTACCAGGGTGCCGGACTTCTTGATGTTGGCGGTGAGCTTGCGCAGCGCCTGGCTCATCAGGCGCGCATGCAGACCAACGTGCATGTCGCCCATCTCGCCCTCGATTTCCGCCTTCGGGGTCAGCGCGGCGACTGAGTCGACCACCACCATGTCGACCGCGCCCGAACGCACCAGCATGTCGGCGATCTCCAGCGCCTGCTCGCCGGTATCCGGCTGCGACACCAGCAGGTCATCGACCTTGACGCCGAGTTTTTCCGCGTAGGTCGGGTCGAGCGCGTGCTCGGCGTCGATGAAGGCGGCGGTGCCGCCGGCGCGCTGGCAGCTGGCGATCGCCTGCAGGGTCATGGTGGTCTTGCCGGACGACTCCGGCCCGTAGATCTCGACCACGCGACCGCGCGGCAGGCCGCCCACACCGAGCGCGATATCCAGCCCCAGCGAACCGGTGGACACCGTCTCGATGGCTTCATTGACACGGTCGCCCATGCGCATGATCGCGCCCTTGCCGAACTGCTTCTCGATCTGACTGAGGGCGGAGGTGAGCGCCTTGCGCTTGTTGTCATCCATCGTCTTGTATTCCGGTTGGGCTGTGAATGGGATGCATGATGCCCGGATCGAATCTCACGGGCTGCGATCAGGGGTGATCGGCGGTAACGTGGCCAAGTATCCCACACCGGTCAAGCCGATCTGGCAGCCGCCGGCGCGTCAATCCGTCAGCGTTTTGCGCAAGCCGATGAGCGCCGCCGCCACGGTTTGCCGCCGCACCGCCTCGCGGTTGCCCGGAAAAAGGAACAGTTGCGCGTGCCCGTAGCCGCCGCGGCGCTTCCAGCCGATCCATACCGTGCCGACCGGCTTGTCCGGGGTGCCGCCCGATGGACCGGCGATCCCGGTCACCGCCACCGCTACCCCGGCACCAAAGCGGGCCAGCGCACCGGACACCATTTCCAGCACGGTTTCCTCGCTGACCGCGCCGGCGTGTTCCAGCGTGCGCGGATTGACCCCCAGCAACGCCTCCTTCGCCTCGTAGCTGTACGTCACCACGCCCGCATCGAACCACGCCGAACTGCCCGGCAGATCGGTCAGTGTCTTGGCCACCCAGCCGCCGGTGCAGGACTCGGCGGTGACCAGCGTCAGCTTGCGCTGGGTGACCTCGCTGGCCACGTCGCCGGCCAGCCTCAGCAGCTCGGCATCGGTGGGAAAGAACGACGGTTCCATGCGGCACTCCGGACGTGATTGAACGTTGCGCCACGCGCAAGGCCACCGTTCTACCTGCTCCGCACGGTTACGCCAAGACTTGCGTGACCCGCAGGGCCCGCTGAACGGGCGTTGGTTCAACTCACGCCAGTTTCACGACCGGTTCGCCGAAATAACCGCCGCCGCGTCGCCTGCAGGGCCATTTTCACTAAACGGACGCATGCCAGCGCGCACCATGAAGAACTCCCCATCTGCGACACGTCATCGGATCACGGATGCAGCCTGAAGCCCCAAGCATCACCACCTTTGCGCAGCTGGCGGCGGATGGCGCGGACGCGTCGCGGATCGCGGGAGCGGCCGTTGGGCAATGGCGCCAAATCGACGCGGCGCTGGCTCCCATCATTGGCAAGCCCGGGGTCGCGGCCCTGTTCAAGCGCAGCCTGCACCTGACTCGCACCAACCATCCCGGCCTGCACGCCTTGTCCGAGAGCACGGTGCAACCCGCGGAATACGCCGGATTGCATGCTGCCTTGGCGCAGGAAACCAATGTCGATGCAGCCTTGACCAACGACGCCCTGCTGCAGACGTTCCGCGACCTTCTGAGCAACCTGATTGGCGACTCGCTTACCGAACGGCTACTTCGATCGGCCTGGAACCTTCCTTCAAGCGGCGATGCCGCGCAGGACCCGACGCCATGACCGCGACCAAAGCCATCATTCATCGCCTGCACACAGGCGTCCCCGGGCTGGACGAGGTACTCGGCGGTGGCTTGCCGGAGTTCTCGTTCAACCTGCTCGCCGGCTCGCCCGGCAGCGGCAAGACCACGCTGGCGCATCAGATGATGTTTGCGTTGGCCACACCCGAGCGCCCTGCCTTGTATTTCACGGTGCTGGGCGAGCCGCCGCTGAAAATGTTGCGCTATCAGCAGCAGTTCGACTTTTTCGACAGCGAGAAAATCAACCATGCGGTGCACTTCATCGATCTCGCCGATGAGACCACCAGCGGCGACCTGAAACGGGTACTGGCGCGTATCGTGGCGGAAGTGGAAACCCACGGGCCGGCGCTGATCTTCGTCGATTCGTTTCGCTCGGTGATTCTCGCCAGCCAAAGCGACGCCCAAGCGTTCATCAGCCTGCAGGAGTTCGTGCAGCAACTGGGCATACTGATGACGAGCTGGCAGGCCACCACGTTCCTGCTGGGGGAATATTTCAGCGAAAAAGATCCGAGCCCGATATTCACCGTCGCCGACGGATTGATCTGGCTGCACCAAAGCGTGCATGGCAATTCGATGGTCCGCAAAATAGAGATCATGAAGATGCGCGGGCAACCCTCGCTGCCCGGTTTGCATACCTTCCGCATCAATGCCGGCGGGGTCCATGTCTATTCGGCTCCGCCGTTGGTTAACCCGGACCCGGCCAAATCGGCGTGGCCCATCGAACACCGCTTGAGCATGGGCGTGCCCGGCCTCGACGAGATGCTCGGCGGTGGCCTGCCGCGCGGCTACTCGCTGCTGGTGGCCGGCCCGTCCGGTTCGGGCAAGAGCATTCTGGCCGCGGCCTTTCTTGCCGAAGGGGCGCGCGCCGGCGAAACCGGCGTCATCGCGGCGTTCGAGCAGCGCGCGTCACGTTCGCGTGGGCGCGTGATCGCCAATCTGATCGCCAGTGGCCAGATCGGCATGGTCGACACACGGCAGCCGGATCTGTCCGTCGCCGAGATCGCCAGGCAGGTGATTGCCGAGGTACTAAGGCTCAAGGCCACCCGCGTCGTCATCGACTCGTTGTCCAGCTTGGAGATCTCGTTGGCGCCCACCTATCGGGACGCCTTCCGCGAATCGATGACGCGCATGGTGGCGGCGCTGGCCGATACCGGAGCCACCGTCGTGATGACCTCGGAGCTGGAAGACCGCTACGACGACCTGCGCTTCAGCCCCTATGGCACCGCGTTCATGACCGACGCGATCCTCGTGCAGCGCTACATCGAGGTCGACAGCCGCCTGCAGCGCATGTTGGCGGTGGTGAAGGTGCGTTCGAGTGCGCATTCCAACGAGCTGCGCCTGTTCCACATCGACAGCGACGGCATCAAGATCGACGAACCGCTCGACGACTACGAAGGCTTGCTGGGCGGACGACCGACCCGACGCAGCGACCGGGGCGGCACCCCCCATGACGCCAGCGATGAATGAGCCACGCAGCCAACCTGTGGCGCCGGGCGATCGGTTAAACGATTCCGAAGTGGCCGCGGGCAAAGAGACGCTCAAGGCGCTCAACGAACAGGCCGAGCAGCTGCGCACCCAGCTGACCACGTTGCGCCAGAGTCTGCGCGAAATACGCCGCGATTTCAGTGAGGACCAGGCCGCCCAACTGAGGGAAGCCAACGAAGAGCTGGTGCTCGCCGCACTGCACGCGAACGAGATTGCCGAATCGGCCATGAGCAATCTGAACCAGCTGACCCGGATCAGCCAGCGCGATGTGGTAACCGGCATGCCCAACCGGGCGCTGATCCTCGATCGGCTGGACAACGCCATCGCGACGGCGCGCCGGCACGGCACCCGCATCGCGGTGGTGTTCATCGACCTCGACCATTTCAAGCCGATCAACGACCTGCTCGGTCATGCCGGCGGCGATGAGGTGCTGCAGCTGGTGGCACACCGCCTGCAATCGTCCGTGCGCGAATCGGACACGGTCAGCCGCTACGGCGGCGACGAATTCCTGGTCCTGCTGACCGATGCGTCGCAACCGTCCGATGCGGCGCTGATCGTCGGCAAGATGCTGTCGGCGCTGGCCGCCCCGTGCAGCGTGGGCGGGCACTCGCTGCGCGTGTCGGCGAGCGTGGGCATCACCATGTATCCACAGGACGGCGACGACCCGGTGACCCTGATCAATCGGGCGGATGCCGCGATGTATCGCGTCAAGCGCGCCGGCGGCGGGGATTTCGAGTTCCATCATGAGAACGTTCCGGAGGACCCCCTGCGCGCGCCCTACGCCATCGACGTGCCGCAGCTGCCGGTGACCCGCTACGAGTTCGTGCCGACCGATCCCGAATCGGGCCTGCAGGATCTGCAAATGGCCAACAAGCAATTGGTGATCACCGCATTGACCGCACAGGAGTCGGAAGCCGACGCCAAGCAGGCGCACCGTTGCCAGATCGAGTTCATGG
>JBEPVP010000245.1:0-4797 GCA_041690935.1 Rhodanobacter sp. | reverse complement strand
GGTTGTCGTCGAGCATGCCGGCCACCGCATTCACTTCAGAATTCCTTCCACACGCCGCTGGCGCTGGCGGCTTCAACCGGTGCGCGCGCACGGGCCGGCGCCGGGGCGTGGCTGCGCACGGTGGCGAACATGGCCGCGGTCTCGGCGACGGCGGTCTGCGCCCGGGTCGGCGTGGGTTGCGCCACGGCTGCCACGCCATCGTCGCTCAACTGGAAAAAGCCGACCTGCCGGGTCAGTTCGCCGGCCTGCTCGTGCATCGCGCGGGCAGCAGCGGCGGCCTCTTCGACCAGCGCGGCATTCTGCTGGGTCATCTCGTCCATCTGCATCACGGCGTTGTTGACCTGATCGATGCCGGAGGATTGCTCCTGACTGGCGGCGGCGATCTCGGCCACGATGTCGGTGACCTTCTTCACGCTCTCCACGATCTCGGCCAGCGCCTTGCCCGACTGATTCACCAGCTCCGAGCCGCTGCGCACCTTTTCCGCACTGTCGTTGATCAGTCCCTTGATCTCCTTCGCGGCGCCGGCACTGCGCTGGGCCAGGCTGCGTACCTCGGTCGCCACCACGGCGAAACCGCGGCCCTGTTCACCGGCACGAGCTGCTTCCACCGCTGCGTTCAGCGCCAGCAGGTTGGTCTGGAAGGCGATCTCCTGGATCAGCCCCACGATGTCGGCGATCTTGCCGCTGGACGCGTTGATCTCGCTCATCGCGATGATTGCCCTGCCCGCCACCTCACCGCCGCGCTCGGCCTGTTCTCGGGCACCGCGAGCGAGCTGGTTGGCGTGACTGGCGTTCTCGGCATTCTGCTTGACGGTCGAGGTCATCTGCTCCATCGACGAAGCGGTTTCCTCCAGGCTGGACGCCTGTTCCTGCGTGCGCTGGCTGAGGTCGTCATTGCCGTGCGCAATCTGCTGCGCCGCGGTGCTGACCGCATCGGAACCGCGACGCACTTCGCCGACGGTCAGGGTGAGCCGGTCGTCCATCAGACGGAACGCCTCCAGCAGACGGCCTAGCTCGTCCTTGCGGCGGGTGACAATGTGGTGTCCGAGCCGTCCTTGCGAAATGGCGTTGGCCACGCGCACAGCCCGGTTGAGCGTGCCGACGATCGAGCGGATCAGGAAGAATGCCATCAGCACAGCCAGCAGCATGCCGGCGCCGAGGGCGGCGAACGTCATGATGCGGATGCGCTGGTAGCTGGTCACGGCCGACTCGTAATGCTGCCGGCTCTCGTCGACCTGCATGGCGATCAGCTTGTTCATCTCCAAGCCCATGATCGACACGTTCGGCAGCACGTCGGAGTACAGCAGCGCGTTGGCACCGTCGTCGGCTTGGTTCAGCGCGTCGGTAATCTCGGTCATCGACGAGGCCACGTCGCCGCGGGCACTCTCGAACGCGCTCCATTGCTTCTTGACCGCCGGCGACATCGCGGTCGCACCCAGTTTCTTCAGCAACGCCGCATCCGTCGTCTGGGTCTTGGCCACCTCATCGAGTTTTTGCTTGACGATCGCCTTGTCGTCCTTGTGGAAGGCCGCCTCGCTCAGCGCAATGAAGCTGTTCAGCGATCCGCGCGCCACTTCGTTGATGCTGGTCAGTGGAATCAGCTCTTCCTGATAGATCTGGCGCGCGCTTTCGTTCGCACGGGCCATGCCGCCGAGGCCGATCCAGGCGCCCACCAGCAGCATCACGCACAGCAGGCCAAGCACGCCGATGAGGCGTGCCTTGACGGTCAATGTGGTCAGGCGGGACAGGCGCGCCATCAAGTTCTTCATCTTCATTTCGCTTCCCGGGTCAGGCGGCAACTTCTACTTTCTGGATGGCCGGCAGTGCCGCCTCCAGCGTTTCCACGTCCTCTGGACGCATCAGCTTCTCCACGTCCAGCAGCATCACCATGCGGTCAACATGGGTGACAAGCCCCTTCAGATAGCGGGTATCCACCACCGCGCCCATGTCGGGTACCGGCTTGATCGTCGCCGGGTCGATATCGACCACGTCGGAAACCGCATCCACCACGATGCCGAACAGGCGCTCGCCAATGGCGATGATGATCATCACCGTGTCGTCGCCGTAGCTTTCACGCTGCAGTCCGAAACGCAGGCGCAGATCCATGACCGGCACGATCGCACCGCGCAGGTTGAGCACGCCCAGCACGTAATCCGGCGTCTGCGGAATGCGGGTGACGCGTGACCAGCTGCGAATCTCGCGCACGGCCAGAATGTCCACGCCGTACTCCTCGCCGGCGAGGCTGAACGTGAGTTGCTGCAACGGCGCTGCCGTCGCCTGTTTGTCTTCGTACATGGGGCGATAACCTCGTGACGGACGTCTGCGCGTCCTGCTGCCTTGTCTGTGTCGGCGTGAGCGGCGGAAACTTGAGTGCGCGCGGCTTGGCTCAGGCCGCCTTGCTGCGCTGACCCAGCCGCACCACGCCACCGACATCGACGATGAGTGCGACCGATCCATCACTGAGAATGGTCGCGCCGGAAATCCCCTGCACGCGCTGGTAGTGCGCCTCCAGCGATTTGACGACCGCCTGTTGCTGACCCAGCAAGTCATCGACCAGCAAGCCCACGCGCCGGCCGTCTTCCTCGATAACCACCACGATGGCGCGCTCGATGTCGGTGACCGCATCCGCGCAGGCGAAGGCATGATGCAAGCGCATGATCGGCAGGTATTCGTCGCGGAAGTGGAACACCTCGCCACCACCGGCGATCCTGCGCACCGCGTCGGCGCGCAGCCGCAACGATTCGACAATCGAGGTCAGCGGCACGATGTAGCGCTCGCTGCCGACCGCCGTGACCAGTCCGTCGATGATCGCCAGGGTCAGCGGCAAGGTAATCGTGAATGTGCTGCCCTTGCCGGTCACGCTGCGTACGCCGACGCTGCCACCGAGATCACGCACGTTGCGGCGGACTACGTCCATGCCGACGCCGCGACCGGACAGGTCGGTGGCTTGGGCCGCCGTGGAAAACCCGGGCTGGAAGATCAGTTCGGCCACCTCGGCGTCGCTGAGTTCCTGCCCCGCGCCGATCAGGCCGCGCTGCTGCGCCTTGGCCACGATCGCGGCGTGATTGAGGCCGGCGCCGTCGTCGCTGATCTGCACTACGATGTTGCCGCCCTCGTGGTAGGCGTTGAGTTTGAGTGTGCCGGTTTCGGACTTGCCGGCGGCCTTGCGCCGGGCCGGCGACTCCAGGCCGTGGTCGATCGCGTTGCGCACCAGGTGCACCAGCGGGTCGCCGATTTTCTCCAGCACCGTCTTGTCCAGCTCGGTGTGCTCGCCATGCAGCTCCAGCTTGACCCGCTTGTCGAGCTTGCGCTCCAGGTCGTGCACCAGGCGCGGAAAGCGGTTGAAGACGGAGCCGATCGGCAGCATGCGGATGCGCATCACGCTTTCCTGCAGCTCGCGCGTGGTGCGTTCGAGCTGCACCAGCCCCTCGCGCAATCGGGCGAGCTGCGACAGTTCGAATTTCTCGCCGATGTCGCTGAGCATCGACTGGGTGATCACCAGTTCACCCATCATGTTGATCAGCGCATCGACCTTGTCGATGCCCACGCGGATCGAACTGCCCTCGCTGGACGTGGCCGCCGCCTCGCGCACCGGCGGCGGCGCGGACGCGACCTGAGGCAACGCTGCAGCAGGTGCTTCGGCGAGCGCCCTGGCCACCTCGGCCAGCGGCGCGATCGTCAACTCGCAATCACCGTCGAGCCAGTCGAATACCGCATCGATGTCGCCGCGCGCCACCGCACCGTGCAGACGCAACGCCCAGCCCAGATGGCACTGGGTCGGATCGAGCTCGGCCAGATGCGCGGGTGCACCATCGACGACGAAGGCACGTACCACCTCAAGGCGACCCAGCTGCTGCAACTCGCGAAACAGCCGCAGCGGATCGTTGCCGGTCTGCAGCAAATGCGGCAACGCGGTGAAGCCGATGTCCCAGCCGCTGGTCGGCGCGGTCTTCGGCGCACCCAGCGGGGCCGGCGCAGCAACTTCGCCGCTGACCAGTTGCACCAGCTCGACGCGAAGCGCCTCGCTCTCGGCGTCGGCCACCGGCTGACCCTGGCTCGACCGCTCCAGCATCGCGCGCAGGCAGTCGACCGAGCGCAGCAACAGCTCGATCAGTTCGGTGTCCACGGCCCGACGTTCGCTGCGCACTTCTTCCAGCAGTGATTCGGCGACATGGGTGAACGCGGCCACGTCGGCAAATCCGAAGGTCGCGGCCCCACCCTTGATGGAGTGCGCCGCGCGAAAGATGGTATGCACCAGCTCGTGGTCGGTCGAGCCCGAATCCAGCGCCAGCAGCGCGGCCTCCATCGCGTCGAGACCTTCCCGGCTTTCCTCGAAGAAGGTCGTGTGGAACTGAGTCAGATCGACCGCACTCATGGCTTGCCCTTAACCCAGCACGCGCTTGACGGTAGCCAGCAGCTGCTCTGGATCGAACGGCTTGACCAGCCAGCCGGTGGCGCCGGCAGCCTTGCCTTCCATTTTTCGTTCGGTATGCGATTCGGTGGTGAGCATCAGGATCGGCACGCCCTTGTACGCGTCGAGCGCACGCAGCTCGCGCACCATCGCAATGCCGTCCATCACCGGCATGTTGACGTCGGCCAGCACCAGCTCGAATGAACTGCCGCGCGCAACGTCGAGCGCCAGTTGTCCGTTTTCCGCCTCGGTCACTTCATGACCGGCACCGCGCAGGGTGAAGGCGACCATGCCGCGCATCGAAGCGGAATCATCTACTGCAAGAATCTTTGCCATGCTGCCACCTCGTTCAGGCCAGCGCAGTCGCTGGCAGGTTCAATATCTGC
>JBEPVP010000244.1:0-4797 GCA_041690935.1 Rhodanobacter sp. | reverse complement strand
CGCGCTGCTCGATTCGGTATCGCGCGCGCTGAAGGACGATCTGTTGCGCGTCAAGGAAGCGCTGGATCTGTTCCTGCGCCAGCAGGACGGTGATCCCGCGCAACTGTCCGCGCAGGGCGAAGTGCTCGAGCGCGTCGGCGACACGCTGGGCATGCTGGCGCTGGCCGTACCGCGTCGCGTGGTCGCCGAGCAGCGACGGGTGATCGACGAGATCGCCAACCGGATGCGCCCCGCCGACGAGGAGACTCTGCTCGATGTGGCCGGAGCGTTGCTGTACGTCGAGGCGTCGCTGGACGACCACATCGAGAGCCTTGGCTCCGAGGAAGAACCGGGCACCGGCGATGCCATGCAGGGCTTGCCGCGCAGCGAAGCGCTGGGCGTCGTCACCACCTTGATGCAGGAAGCGATCAGCAATACCGGCAAGGTGAAGGAGGCGATCGTCGCGTTCGTCGAGTCCGGCTGGGAGCACGACCGTCTGGCCGGTGCGCAATCCCTGATGGATGAGGTTTCGGGTGCCTTGCGGATGCTGTCTTCGCCGCGCCCCGCAGAACTGGCGCAGGGTGTCGGCCGCTTCATCGGCTATGAATTGGTGGATGACCGACGCGTGCCGAGCGGTACGCAGATGGACCATCTGGCGGACGCGCTGGCCGCACTCGAGTACTACCTGGAAGCCGCCCGCGAACACCGTGGTGGCCTGGAACATATTCTCGACGTGGCGGAGCACAGCCTCGGCCAGCTCGGTTATTGGCCGGTGCCGACCGAGCGCCCGGTTGCCGCGATGGCGGCGGTGGCTCCCGAAACGGCGTTGCTGGCGGCGGACGGCGCGGGGATCGAGTACGAGGAGCATCCGGAACTGTCGGAGTCCGTCAGCATGCTTCCGGGCAGCGATCTGGGACACTTGTTCGTGGGTGAAGCCGAACCACAACTCGCGTTCGCCCATAACCTGGATGGATTGCGCCTGACCGAGACCGAAGCAACGGCGCCCGCCATGCTGGAAGGTCGTGAATCGGGTCTTGAGGAAGGCGACTGGATCGAGATTGAGGAAGAGGTTTTCGAGCAGGTACCGGTGCGCGATGTACTGGCGGCGAATACCCGCTTCAACCTCGACGCGGAAGGTATCGACGACGACATCCGCGAGATCTTCCTGGAAGAGATGCAGGAAGAAATCGACAACCTGCGCAGCGCCGAAAAGCTGTGGCTGACCGATCCGGCCCAGACCTCTTCGCTGATCAGCATCCGCCGTTCGTTCCACACGCTGAAAGGTTCGGGCCGCCTGGTCGGCGCCGGCGTGCTGGGCGAGTTCGCGTGGAAAGTGGAGGACATGCTCAACCGCGTGCTCGACAAGACAATCGAGCCAACCCAGAACGTACAGGCACTGGTGCGGCACACCATCGCGGCGCTGCCGCAGTTGCTGGCCGCGCTCAAGGGTGAGGGCGCGCCGGAGGCCCCACTCAGCGCCATCATGCATACCGCCGAGCAGCTTGCTGCCGGCAATCAGGTGTGTCTGGAAGATCACGCACCGCTGGCCAACGAAACGGTTCGTCGCATCGTGCGTCGCCGCGTGCCACGTCTCGATGTGGCGGCGGATGCCATTCCCGAAGCCGGCCTGACCGATGCGCATGCCGCCGCGGCGGCACCGCCGGTGGTCGAATCCGAGCCGGCGATCGCCTTGCCGGTGATGCCGCCGGTGGATCCGGTGCTGCTGGAGATCCTGCGCAGCGAAGTTGCGCAATACCTGCAGACCATTCGGGCAGCCATCCAGCGCAGCGGAAACGAACTGCCGGTGGGCGAAGAACTGCTGCGCGCCGTGCACACCCTGCACGGTGCGATCGCCATGGTCGACATCCCGTTGCTCACCCAGCTGCTGTCGCCGCTGGAAGGACTGTTCAAGCGTCTGCGCGCGGCCAATCTGCCGCTGCCCGCCGATGGCGTGCGCCTGCTCGGCCAGTCGGTCGACATGGTCGATCAGGTGATGGATCAGTTCGATGCCGTCCAGCCGCAACTGCCGAACGCGGATGCGCTGACCGCGCAGATCATCGAGATGCGCGACCACTACCCCGAGTCGCAGGTGGCGCACGTTGTTTACGAGCCCCGCGCCGACGAGCTGGAGGCAGCAGATGCCGGCGCGACGGAGCCTACCGAGGCTGACGAGGCGGTGATGGTCGCATCGCTGGGGGCAAGCATGCTGGAGGCCGAAGGGCAGCCAGAGCAGTCGCCCGTCGAAGCATTGCCGGATGAGGGCGAAACGCTGGAGGTCAGTGCGGATGATGCGCACCATGCCGAGGTGGCCGCCGAGCTGGTAGCGGCACTGGATGCGTTTGAACCGCAGGAAGCCGTCGCGGCACGGGCGGCTGTCGAGCAGGCCGCTGCCGAACAAGTCGTCGCCGAGAAGCTGCTGGCCGACCAGGCCGCCGCAGAACAGGCAGCCGCCGAGAAATTGGCTGCTGAGCAACTGGCGGCCGAGCATGTAGCCGCGGAACAGGCGGCTGCCGAAAAACTCGCTACCGAACAGGCCGCCGCAGAACTCGCTGTTGCCGAGCAACTCGCTGCCGAACAGACCGCAACGGAACTCGCCGCAGCCGAGAATCAGGCTGTCGAGCGGGTCGCTGCAGAACTCGCTGCTGCCCAGCAACTGGCTGTCGAGCAGGCCTTCGCAGAACGTGCCGCTGCCGAGCAGCTGGCAGCCGAGCAGGCTGCTGCCGAGGAAGTGAATGAAGTCAGCGGCGAAGCAACCCAGGAGCCCACCTATGCCTTGGCAGGCTCCGGCCAGATCGACGCCGACCTGCTGGAAGTGTTCATCGATGAGGCGCGCGAGATCCTCGACCACGCCGATGGCGTGCTGGCGCAATGGCATGCGGAGCCGACCGAGCTGTCACACGTGGCCGAGCTGCAGCGCGACCTGCATACCCTCAAGGGTGGTGCGCGAATCGCCGGCCTGGTGCCGGTGGGCGACCTCTCCCACGCGATCGAAACCCTGCTCGAGAAGCGGATCCGCGACAAGAGCAAGACCGGCGCGCTGATCACTGCGATGGAGGCGAGTTTCGACCAACTGCACTCGCTGGTGCAGCAGATATCGCAGGGCCAGACACCGGATTACCCGCAGGCCACGATCGATCACCTGCTCGCGCTGGCGGGCGAAACGACCCTGACCGACGACGCGGTACTTGCAGCCATTGCCGTGCCCGAGTCGGACGCAGTGCCGGTTCGGGTCGCCTCACTGCCGGCGCCACGGTTGCCGATCAATGCACTCGATCTGCCCGCGTTGCTGCCGGAAATGGAGGAGGAAGTTCGCTCCTCGCAGGAACTGATCCGCGTCCGCGCCGACTTGCTCGACAGCCTGGTCAATCATGCTGGCGAAGTGGCGATCTACCGCTCGCGACTGGAGCAGCAGGTTGCCGGCTACCGATTCAACCTGGTCGAGCTGGAACAGACCGTGGCACGCTTGCGCAGCCAGTTGCGCATGCTGGAAATCGAAACCGAAGCGCAGATCATCGCGCGCTTCCAGCGCGAGCATCGCGAAGCGGGCCTGACCGTGTTCGATCCACTCGAACTCGATCGGTATTCGCAGCTGCAGCAGTATTCGCGTGCACTGGCCGAGTCGGTATCCGATCTGGTGTCCATCCAGAACATGTTGGACGAGCTGACCCGCCAGGCCGAAACCCTGCTGATCCAGCAATCGCGCGTCAGCACCGAACTGCAGGACGGTCTGTTGCGCACGCGCATGCTGCCGTTCGACACGATGGTGCCGAACTTGCGCCGCACCCTGCGCCAGGCGGCACAGGAGCAGAGCAAGAACGCCCAGCTCTATGTGGACGGTGCGCACGGCGAAATGGATCGCAACCTGCTCGACCGCATCAAGGCGCCGTTCGAGCACATGCTGCGCAACGCGATTGCGCACGGTGTCGAGACCCCGGCCGAACGTCGCAAGGCGGGCAAGCCGGCGGAAGGCGCCGTGCATATCCAGGTCGCGCGCGAAGCCACCGAGGTGGTGATCCGGGTCAGCGATGACGGCCGCGGCCTGAATCGCGGGGCGATCCGCAAGCGTGGTATCGAGCGCGGCCTGCTGCGTGCCGAAACCAAGCCGACCGACAACCAGCTGCTTTCGCTGATCACCCAGCCGGGCTTTTCCACCGCCAGCAAGATCACCCAGCTGGCCGGTCGCGGCGTCGGCATGGACGTGGTGGCGAACGAGATCAAGCAGCTGGGTGGTTCGCTGTCGATCGAGTCGGAGGAAGGCAAGGGCACCACGTTCGTGCTGCGCCTGCCATTCACCCTCGCGGTGACCCAGGCGATCCTGGTGCGCATCGGCGAGGCGACGTTCGCGATTCCGATGACCTCGGTGCAAGGTGTGGCGCGGGTCAATCCGGACGATCTCACCGCCTTGCTGAGTGCGGACGAGCCGTCGTTCCGGTACGGCAACGAAGAGTACGGTATTCACGATCTGGCCGAGTTGCTGGGTCTGCCGCCCGGCCTTCCGGCCGAGGGCGAGCAGCAACCGCTGCTGCTGACTCGCGCGGGCGATCTGCGTGCGGCGATCCGCATCGATGCGGTGCTGGGCTCACGCGAGATCGTGGTGAAATCCGTCGGCCCGCAGATCAGCTCGGTACCCGGCCTGCTCGGCGCGACCATCATGGGCGACGGTTCGGTGCTGATCATTCTGGATCTGGCGCCGCTGGTCCGTCACGGCATCATTCGCCGCGACCAGCGTCTGGCCGAAGGTCTCAGTGCCATCCAGGCGCCGATCATCGAGGAGGTTCTGGTACGGCCACTGGTGATGGTGGTGGATGACTCGATCAC
>JBEPVP010000243.1:0-4867 GCA_041690935.1 Rhodanobacter sp. | reverse complement strand
TTCCAGTACACCTCGACATTCGCCCACAGCGGATTCCAGCTGCGCAGTGGCGCGCGCGTGCCGTACACCGGGGGATCGTTGTCGTCTTCCTCGACGAAGCTGCCGAACAGGCGATCCCACACGATCAGGATGCCGCCGTAGTTGCGGTCGAGGTAGCGCTCGTTCACGGCGTGATGCGCGCGATGGTTGGAGGGCGAGCAGAACACGCGGTCGAACCAGCCGAGCCGGCCGATCTGCTCGGTATGCACCCAGAACTGGTACAGCAGGTCGATCAGCGCCACGATCACGAACACCTTCAGCGGCACGCCCAGCACGGCCATCGGCAGGTAGAACAGCCAGCCCAGCAACACGCCACTGCCGGTCTGGCGCAACGCCGTGGAGAGGTTGTAGTGCTCGCTCTGGTGATGCACCACATGCGCGGCCCACAGGATGTTCACCTCGTGGCCCATGCGGTGCAGCCAGTAGTAACAGAAGTCGTACATCAGCAAGGCGCCGACCCATACCAGCCAGTTGGACTCCGGCAAGGCGAACAGCGCGAGATGCTCGACGCACCACGCATAGATGCCCAGCGTCAGCAGCTTGCTGAACACGCCTACGATCTGCGAGATCACGCCCAGCCCGATGCTGTTGACCGCATCGCCGCTGGCGTATGCGCGCCGGCCTCGCAGCTTCGCCACCAGCAACTCCAGCGCGATCAGCGCGAAGAACACCGGCGTGGCCCAGGTGATGATGAGTTCCTGCGTATTCACTGCGCCGCACCTGCCTCGATGGTTCCCGCGCCGATCATAACGGGGTACGTGCTTGCGCGAGCTGGTGGAGCGCGAGTGCTGCTACGGGTTCGGCGATCCGCGCGGGTCGCAGGCAAGCGCTCAATCCGCTCCGTACATTTCGTGATACACCCGACTGACCCGCTGCTCCAGCTCACCGCCCTGATGGGCCACGCTGAACGCGTCGTTGAGCTGCTTCTCGGCCGCATGCAGGTTGCGCAGGAAGCGCCGGGTCTCGCTGGAGAGTCCGAGCTCGCGCATCTGCCGCTCCAGCGCCAGCTCGTCCAGTGCTGGCTCGCGGCTTTCCGGCGAGCTTTCGATGGGCAGGGATGGCGGAAGCGGAGTGGCGTTCATGCGCCAAGGCAAAGCAAGATACCTGCCAATCCGTCGTGGCGCCCCGCCAGCGCAAGGCGCAGGCGCCTGCGCCGGAGCGGTCACCGGCGAACGGGGCATCGGCGTTGCTGCCCGAATGGGACGAAAACTGCCGCTGTCTGACCACCCGGGTCAGAAAAGACGCCACGCCCGTGCGCGTTCAAGCCCGGACGCGGATCACTGATATACGTGCAGCCGCCCGATCGTCCACGCATGGTAGGACGCCAGCAACCCCGGCACGGCACAGTCGTCGTACAGACCGTTGCAACGCGTGCGCAGCGCGATCGCCGCGGAGAAATACGGATCGGTCGGCACGCCGGCCGCCTGCAGCAGCATGCTCGGCAGGAACGCGATATCCAGCATCGGGTAATTCGGCAGCGGCGTGCCGGCGAAGTTGCTCTTCAGCATGTAGTAGGTGAGGTAGTCGTGGTACGACTGCAGCGCTGCCGGAAGCCGGCGCTGCAGCTTGCGGATCTGCCCATCAAATGACGGCTGATGGTCGCCGAAGTGCATCAGCACGGTGGGTTCCGGCCGATCCAGGAAAGCGTGTTCCAGCCCGCGCATGGCCACGTCGGAATCGTACAGGCGCGACAGGTAGGTATCGAAGTTCAGCGCCGCCTCGGGCGACAGCCCGCGCAGCAGGTTGCGGAAGGGCGTGCGCAGTTCCGCCATCGGATCGTCGTCGTGCGGCCCGTGCTGGTTCAGCGTCAGGATCATCACGAACATCGGTTGACCCGGCTTCTTCAGCTTGTCGTAGACGCGTTTCGCGGCGGCGAACATCTGCGCGTCGCTCTCCTCCCACTCCTTCAGCCCGAGCTCACTGGCGCCATACAAATGATCGAAGCCATAGGCCTGATAGGCATTGTTGCCGTTGATGAAGCTGGCTTCCGTCGGGTAGATGCCGATCGTCTGGTAGCCGAGCCGGCGCAGCTGCAACGCCAGCGCGTCGTGTACTTTCGGTGCCAGCACATACGGCGCATACATGCCGCCGGGGCCGAAGATGTCCTGCGGCATGCCGGTCAACGCGGCGAACTCGCTGACCCAGGTACCGCCGCCAAATGTGTGCACGCGCAACACGCCATGCGCACGCGTGCGCGCATCGGGCCGGAACATCGCCACCCGGCATTGCGGCACGTTGCACGCGGTGTAGAACGAGGGGTCGAAGGTGCTCTCCTCCAGCACCTGCACGATGTCCGGATACGGCGCATGCGCGGCGCCCGGCACACCCAGTGCGGTGGCACCCCACGCCTGCTCGGCGACGGCATCGCTGGCCATCGCCGGCAACTGCACGTCCGAATCGCGGAAGTTGACGAAGAAATTGGTCAGCTGCGCATCGTCGGACAACTTCTCCCACACATTGCGCGAATGCACCTGCGCGAACACGCCGGTGGGCAGCATGCACAGCCAGAACCCCAGCGCGCTCAGCGCGACGCCACCGATGCGCACACCGGCGGCCACCGGCGGGCGCAACCCGCCCAGCACGCGCCAGTCCCAGCGCCATACCAGCCACAGCAGCGGCGGCAGGATCACGCACAGGCCGAGGCCCAGCGTGAGCAGGTGCGGATAGTGCGCCAGCGTGTCGACCAGGCTGGTGCGCACGTAATAGATGAAATCCGACGGCATCAGCTGCGAATCCAGATAGCGCAGCTTCAGCACCGCAATGAACTTCAGCGCCACAAACAGCGCGCCAGTGACCAGCAACGCCGTGGCGAACCGTGCAAACAGAAACAGCAGCGCGCCGAACGTGCACAGCATCAAACCGGCGATGAAGGCCCGCTGCAGCGGTAGCGGCTCCTGCCACGCGGTGAGCGCGACGCAGCCGCCGAAGAAAGCCACCACGCACAGCGACACCGCACTGGCCCGACCAAGGCAAGACAACATTCGACGCATGATGGGAAAAGTCCCCCTGTAAGGACCCGTTGTCGCTGAAGCGCCATCTTACGGTCTCGCACCCGCCGCAAACAGGACCGCGCGTCACGCCGTTCCACTGGCGTTGGGGATCGCCGCCGCGGGCGAGCCGCCCACCGCCGCCCCGATCTGCTAGTTTCCGCGGTCTGCACCTGCACGCCCCACGGAATCGTCATGTCGCCACGCCCGACCCTGTTTGCCGCCCCGCTCGTCGCCCTGGCGATCGCCCTGCTCGCCGGCTGTGCCATGCAGCCCTGGAAGACCGGCAAGACGCCCGACGGTGCCCGCGCGAAGCTGGCGATCCTGGAAACCACCGACGTGCACGCCAACGTGCTCAGCTACGACTACTACAAGCTCAAGCCGGACGATTCGCTGGGCTACGAGCGCACCGCCACGCTGATCCGCCGCGCCCGCGCGGAGTTTCCCAACACCTTCCTGTTCGACAGCGGCGACACCATCCAGGGCAGCGTGCTGGCCGACTATCAGGCGCTGGTGAAGCCGCTGGGCTGCGATGAGGAGCTGGCGATCTACCGCGCGATGGATGCGGTCGGCTACGACGGCGGTACCGCCGGCAACCACGAGTTCAACTACGGCCTCGGCTTCCTGTCGCAGGTCACCGGCACGCCGATGAACGTGGACGGCGGCCACACGAACCGCTGCGCCGGGCCGCATTTCCCGCTGGTGCTGGCGAATGTCTACAGCGCGCGCGACGGCAAGCCGATCTTCAAACCGTGGACAATCGTCAGCAAGACCATCGAGGCGTACACCGAGGACGGCAGCAGGATCGAGGTGCCGCTGCGGGTCGGTATCATCGGCTTCGCCCCGCCGCCGATCATGGACTGGGACAAGCAGAACCTGGCCGGCAAGGTAAGCGTCAGCGGTGTCATCGAAGCGGCGCGCAAATACCTGCCGGAACTGCAGGCGCAGCGTCCCGACCTGATCGTGGCGATCCTGCACGGCGGCCTGGACACCTCGCCGTATACCGCGCAGATGGAAAACGCCGGCTGGTACCTGGCCGGCGTGCCTGGCATCGACGCGTTGCTGCTCGGCCACTCGCACAGCGAGTTCCCTGGCCCGCGCTACGCCGGCATGAAGGACGTCGACGCGCACCGCGGTTTTGTGCGCAACGTGCCCGCCGTGATGGGCGGTTTCTTCGGCAAGGACCTCGGCGTGATCCAGCTGGTGCTGAACCACAAGAATGGCCGCTGGATGGTCGACCTCGACAATACGCACAGCGAGGTGCGCCCGATCTGTCCTCATGGGTCGGACACGCCCGGGTCGAAGAAGGCAGCCTGCGTGCCGGCCGATCCCGCCATTGCCCCGCTGGTGCAGCAGGCCCACGCCGCCGCGATCGCCTACGTCCACACGCCGATCGGCAACAGCACGCTGCGCATGAGCAGTTACTTCGCCGACGAGGGCAACATGACCGCACTGGCGCCGGTCAATGCGGCGCAGGCCGACTACGTGCGCAGCGAACTGCCGCGGCTGCATCCGGAATTGGCGAACGTGCCGGTGCTGTCCGCCGCCGCCGCGTTCCGCACCGGTTTCGGCGGCCCCGACGACTACACCGACGTGGCCGCCGGCGCGCTGACCTTGCGCAGCGCCGCCGACCTGTACTTCTATCCGAACACGCTGGCCGCGGTGAAAACCGACGGCGCCGGCCTCAAGGCCTGGCTGGAAAAATCCGCGCAGCGCTTCAACCGCATCGACCCAGCCAAGACCGGCGAGCAGGCACTGATCAACAGCCACTACACCGGCTACAACTTCGACCAGATCCAGGGCGGCATCCACTACGTCATCGACGTGTCGAAACCGGTCGG
>JBEPVP010000242.1:0-4968 GCA_041690935.1 Rhodanobacter sp. | reverse complement strand
CCACCCCCCGTCGGCGCCCGCTCGCGGGCGAGGCCCCTGCTCTGCTGCACCTGGGGGAAAGAGCATCGCCCGCGAGCGGGCTCCTACGATGGCGAAACCGCATCACGGAGCGTCCTTCAGCATCGCCGCGATCGCCGGCTTCAGTTCCTGCGCCACCACGTCGGGCGTCAGCGGGCCGATGTGCTTGTAGCGGATCACCCCCTTCGCATCGATCAGGAAACTTTCCGGCGCGCCGTACACGCCGAAGTCGATCGCGGTGTGGCCGGGTTCGTCGGCGATCAGCAGGTCATACGGGTTGCCGTGCTCGCTCAGCCAGCGCTTGGCGTCGGCCGGCACGTCCTTGTAGTTGTAACCGACCAGCTGCACGCCCAGGGTCGGACCTTCGACGGTCAACACCGGATGTTCCACGCCGCATTCGACGCACCAGCTGGCAAACACGTTGAGCAAGTACGGCGTGCCCAGCAGGTCGGCCTTACTCACGTTCTGGGTGGGCTCGTACAGTTTGGGCAGGTTGAATGCGGGCGCCGGCTTGTTCAGCAGCGGCGACGGGATCGCGTTCTGGTCGTGGTGGGTATTCCACCAGATGCCGAAGCCGAACAATCCCACCAGCAGCATGAAGCCGATGAACGGCAGCAGCCGGCTCATGCGTGCGACTCCTGCACCTGCAGCGCGGCCGCGGCTTCGGCCACGGCGTTGCGCTTGATGCGGAAACGCCGGTCGGTCGCGCAGACGAAACCGCCCAGCATCATCAGCAGGCCGCCGCCCCAGATCCAGCGGATGAACGGCTTGTAGTACAGCCGCAGCGACCACGCGCCCTCGATGTCGTTGGCATCCATCGGCTCGCCCAGCGCCACGTACAGATCGCGGGTGAAGCCGGCATCGACCGCCGACTCGGTCTGCACCTGGCCGCGCAGGTAGGTACGCTTCTGCGGATGCATCACGGCGATTTGCCGGTCATCGCGGGTGACCGTGACCACTCCCTGATCGGCGCGCCAGTTCGGCCCGGTGGTGCGGTGCGCACCATCGAAGCGGAAATCGTAGCTGCCGATGTGCTGGGTCTGCCCGGGTGCCATGCGCACGTCGCTGGTCACGCTGAGCGATTCGGACAGCAGCACGCCGGCCACGAACACGCCCACGCCCAGATGTGCCAGCAGCATGCCGGCCATCTCGGCCGGGTAGCGCCGGCCGCGTGGCATTTCGCGCCAGCGCTTGATCGCATACAGCAGCACGCCCACGCCGAGCCAGACCAGTGCAGCCACGCCGGCGATCGCCTTGGGCTGGCCGTCGACGAAGAACGCCGCCACGATCGCGCAGGCTAGTGCGGCGATACCGGCGCGCAGCAGCACCTGCTTCAGCACCGGCGTGTCGCCCTTGCCCCAGCGCAGGAACGGGCCGAACGGCATCAGCAGCACCACCGGCAACATCAGCAGCGGAAACAGGAAGCCGAAATACGGCGGGCCGACCGAAATCCGGCCCAGCTTCAGCGCGTCGCCGATCAGCGGGAACAGCGTGCCCAGCAGCACCATCGCCGCGGCCACCGCAAACATCAGGTTGCCGATCAGCAGTACCGTCTCGCGCGACAGCAGCCTGAACGCCTTGCCGCCGACCACCTTCGGCGCCCGCAGCGCGTACAGCAGCAGCGAGCCGCCGACCACGATGGTCAGGAACGCCAGGATGAAGATGCCGCGGCGCGGATCGGAGGCGAACGCGTGCACCGAGGTGAGCACGCCCGAGCGCACCAGGAAGGTGCCGAGCAGGCTCAGCGAAAACGCGAAGATCGACAGCAGGATCGTCCACGCGCGTAGCGAGCCACGTTTCTCGGTCACCGCCTGCGCGTGGATCAACGCCAGGCCGACCAGCCACGGCATGAAGCTGGCGTTTTCCACCGGATCCCAGAACCACCAGCCACCCCAGCCCAGTTCTGCATACGCCCACCAGCTGCCGGCGACGATGCCGAGGGTGAGGAAGGCCCAGGCCACATTCGTCCACGGCCGCGCCCAGCGCACCCACGCCTGCTCCAGCTCGCCGCCGAGCAGGCCGGCGATGGCGAACGCGAACGCCACCGAGAAGCCGACGTAGCCGGTGTACAGCACCGGCGGATGGAAGGTCATGCCCGGATCCTGCAACACCGGGTTGAGATCCGCGCCGTCGCCCGGCATCGGCAACAGCCGTCCAAACGGATTGGAGGTGAAGATGATGAAGGCGAGGAAGCCGACCGCGATCAGCCCCATCACCGCCAGCACGCGCGAGGCAAACACCTCGGGCAGTTTCTGGCTGAACGCGGCCAGCGCCACCGTCCATACATTGAGAATCAGGATCCACAGCAGCAACGAGCCTTCGTGCGCACCCCACACCGCGGCGATGCGGTAGTACCACGGCAGCTCCAGGTTCGAGTTGTCGGCCACGTACTGCACCGAGAAGTCGAAATGCAGAAACGCCCACACCAGGATCGCGAACGCCATTGCCACGAACACCGCCTGTCCGGCAGCGGCGGGACGTGCCACCGCCATCAGTGCACGGTTGCCGCGCCACGCGCCGATCAGCGGCAGGATGCCCTGCGCCAGCGCCAGCAGCAGCGCGAGGATCAGCGCGATTTGGCCGAGTTCGGGGGTCATGGGCGAGGCCGGGATTGGGGAGTCGGGAATCGGGAATCGGAACGACCCACGACGGGCGCACGGATGCGCGCGCAAGTGTTAGCAGGAGGGCTCAAGGGATTCATGGGTCGCGATTCTCCATTCCCGATTCCCCATTCTCCGCTCCCTTGATCTTTTTGCCCTCGTGCGCCTTCGCCATCGCGTCCTTCAGCTCTTTCGGCATGTAGGTCTCGTCATGCTTGGCCAGCACTTCGGTGGCGACGAAGTGCGCATTGTCCATGTGGCCGCTGGCGATCACCGACTGATTGTCGCGAAACAGGTCGGGCAGGATGCCGGTGTACTCCACCGGCATCGCGCCACCGGCGTCGACGACGGTGAAGGTGACCTTGAGCGAGTCGTTGCTGCGCTGGATCGAGCCGGCCTTGACCATGCCGCCGAGGCGGAAGGTCTTGTAGCTGCTTGCCTCACCCGACTGCACCTGGCTCGGGGTAAGCAGGTAGTTCATGTTGTTCTGCAGCGCCAGCACGACCAGCACGGCCGCGACGGCAGCGGCGGCGAGGATCGACAACACGATGGTGAGCCGGCGTTTGCGGGTGGGGTTCATGGGCATGATGGTCAATCGCCCCGGTCAGGGGAAGGTGGAATGGAGGTGGTCCGGGCGCGTTCCTGTCGCACACTCTGACGCGCCAGCCGGGTGCGAAGTTCACCGAGCACGCGACGACGGCGTAGCCGAGGCGCGATGGTGTCGGCGATCAGCACAATGAAGAACACCGCGTAAGCCGGCCACACATAGGCCGCGTAACCGCCCATCGCAAGAAAGGTCTGCAGCGCGCTCACCGCCCGGCCTCGCGTTCGGCAATCTGGCGCACCCAGTCCTTGCCGCCTTCCAGCGCCAGCAGGTCGGTGCGCGCGCGGCGGAACAGGCTGGCGGCGTAGTAGAACTTGGTCGCCAGGGTCATCGTCAGTAGCGGCCACAGCATGTTCCAGGACATCTTCGACTGGCCGAATACATTGACCGTGCTGCCTTGGTGCAAGGTGTTCCACCAGTTCACCGAGAAGTGCACGATCGGCACATTGATGATGCCGATGATGGCGAGGAAGGCCGCGGCGCGGGCGCCTTGACGGCGATCCTCGAATGCGTGGTACAGGCCGATCACGCCCAGGAACAGGAACAGCAGCACCAGCTCGGACGTGAGCCGCGCATCCCAGGTCCACCAGGTGCCCCACATGGGCTTGCCCCACAAGGAGCCGGTGACCAGGGTGATGAAGGTGAACGCCGCGCCGATCGGCGCCGATTCCATCGCCACCACCTCGGCCAGCTTGATCCGCCACACCAGCGCGATGAACGAGGCCACGCCCATCACCGCGTAGATGAACATGCTCATCCACGCGCTGGGCACGTGGATGAAGATGATCCGGTAGGCATCGCCCTGCTGGTAGTCGGCCGGCGCCAGCACCAGGCCGCCGTACAGCGCGATCGCGCCCAGCAGCACCGCCAGCGTCATCGTCCACGGTTGCAACGTGCCGGCGAAGCGATAGAACGTCGGCGGCGAGCCGAGCTTGTGCAACCAGAGCGGGATCCAGTTCGACATGGTGAATCGTCAGGCGTCCAGGGCAATACGAAGGGCGGCGGCGCAGGCTAGCGGTGCCAGCACCATGGCCAGCACCAGTGTGGCGGCGAGCCAGCTGATCGGCGCGAGCCACGGCAAACCCTGTTGGGCGGCCGCTACGGCACCGGCGGCGAAGATCACCGCCGGCACGCACAACGGCAGCAACATCAAGGCCAGCAGCATACCAGAGCGCCGCGTACCGGCCGTCAACGCCACCAGCACCGCACCGAACAGACTGAGCAGCGGCGTGGCCAGCAACAGCGCCAGCAGCAGCACCGGAATCACTGCGCCGGGCAGGTGCAGCATCGCCGCCAGCAGCGGCGCGATCACGATCAGCGGCAGCGCGGTGGTGATCCAGTGGGCGAGGATTTTCATGCCCAGCATCAGCGCCAGCGGCTGCGGCGCCAGCACCAGTTGTTCCAGCGAGCCGTCCTCGATGTCGCTGGAGAACATCGCATCCAGCGCCAACAGCATCGCCAGCAGCACGGTGACCAGCACCACGCCGCCGGCGATCCGCTGCAGCAAGGTGTCCTCCGGCCCCAGCGCGAACGGAAACAGCATCGTCACGATCAGCGCATACAGCACCGGCATCGCGATGTCGCCACGGCGGCGCCAGGCGAGGGTGAGGTCACGCCGCAGCATCGCGGTGCAGGCGGTGGCGAGGCGGGGATGGTTCATGCGCCGGCGCCTGGTTGTCTGGCTCCCTCTCCCTTGACGGCGAAGCCGTTGGGGGAGAGGGCTGGGGTGAGGGGGCTGCTCTTGAG
>JBEPVP010000241.1:0-5102 GCA_041690935.1 Rhodanobacter sp. | reverse complement strand
ACGTTTACCCTAGTCGCAACGTCGACATCCGCTCGCTTCGGGTGCCGGCGCCGCACAACAACTTGAACGCCTGCGGCGACCGCCTGCGGTCGGCTGGTGCCTTCCTGATCTAGGGAAAGTCCGGCCCACCCCTGACGACGCCGAGGGCGTCGTTACGAGGAGATGGGCCGATGAAGCTCCTTCGCGAATTTTTCCGTCTGCGTGTCGCAGGCCTGCGTGCGCTGTTGGATTGCGGCGCTGCTGCGTCCCTCAGCGTGACCGTACCCGCACCGTTGAGCAGTCCCGCCGAGCACCGCGTCGTGGTGGTCGAACTGCCCCGCGCGCACGCACCGTCCGCACGGCGCGAGCCGGCGTCGTTCCTGAAAACGCCGCGCCATCGCCGACGCGGCGCCGGTCGTTGAGCATCGCCGTGGTCCAGCGCAAGGGCTGGCCTCCCCCAGCGGGATGGCTCGACGTGGGCCGCAACGGCGGCCGGACACCGTAGCGTGATGGCGGGCTGACGCCGTCCACCCTTCGCGGCATCAGCGTTCCGATACACGGAAACGAATCATGCGCAAGATTTCTCCCCCATCCGCCAGCAGGGCGGCGACGACGAGTGCCGCGAAGCCGGTGCCGACGACCGTGTTGCAGCAGGCATTTCGCGACGCGTCGGCGCTGCTGGCGGCGCTCGACACCACGACGGGCGGCCTTGACGGGGAGCAGATCGGCGCGCGTCTGCATCGCGACGGCCCGAATGAGGTGTCGCACGAGAAGCCGCCGCACTGGTCGCTGCAGTTGCTGCGCGCGTTCAAGAACCCGTTCATCGTGGTGCTGCTGGTGCTGGCCGGGGTGCAGCTGTTCACCGATGGCAACGACCTGACCGGACCGGTCATCATCGCGGTGATGGTGACGATCAGTGTGCTGCTGAGTTTCAGCCAGGAATACCGTTCCTCGCGCGCCGCCGAGAAACTCAAGGCGATGGTGCGCAACACCGCCACGGTGACCCGGCGCGCGTCCGATGGCCATAGTGCGCAGATCGAGGTGCCGGTGGCCGAGCTGGTCGTCGGCGACATCGTGCACCTGGGTGCCGGCGACATGGTGCCGGCCGACTTGCGTCTGCTCGGCGCGAAGGACCTGTTCATCAGCCAGGCGATCCTCACCGGCGAATCATTGCCGGTGGAGAAGTCCGCACCCACCCGCAGCGCGAATGGCGACGGCACCGACTACGCCAATCCGCTGGATCTGCCCAGCGTCTGCTACATGGGCACCAACGTGGTCAGCGGCACCGCCATTGCGGTGGTGCTGGCGACCGGCGCGCGCAGCTATCTCGGTTCGCTGGCACACAGCATGAGCGGCCAGCGCGTGCAGACCAGCTTCGACCGGGGCGTGAGCAGCGTCAGCTGGCTGCTGCTGCGTTTCATGGCGGTGATGGTGCCGGTGGTGTTCCTGATCAACGGACTGGACAAGCACAACTGGACCGAGGCGTTCCTGTTCGCGCTGTCGATTGCGGTGGGGCTGACTCCGGAGATGCTGCCACTGATCGTCACCGCGAATCTGGCCCGCGGCGCGCTGGCGATGTCGCGGCGCAAGGTAGTGGTGAAGCGGCTCAACGCGATCCAGAACTTCGGCGCGATGGATGTGCTGTGCACCGACAAGACCGGCACGTTGACGCTGGACAGGATCGTGCTGGAACGTCACGTCGACCTCGACGGCGAGGAGTCCGACGAGGCGCTGGAGTACGGCTATCTGAACAGCCGCTTCCAGACCGGGCTGAAGAACCTGATGGACAAGGCGGTGCTGGCGCATCGCGATCTCGAATCGGCGGCGACGCGTTACCAGGTGGTCGACGAGATCCCGTTCGACTTCCAGCGCCGGCGCATGTCGGTGGTGGTCGCCGACGGCGACGGCGAGCACCTGCTGATCTGCAAGGGTGCAGTCGAGGAGATGCTGTCGATCTGCGCATTCGCAAAAGTGGGCGACGTCACCGCGCCGATGACCGACGAGCGTCGGCGCGAGATCAAGGCGATGACGCACAAGCTCAACGAGGACGGTCTGCGCGTACTGGTGGTCGCCGTGCGGCGCCAGAGGGCGCATGAGCGCCCGTACAGCGTAACCGACGAAAGCGACCTGATCGCGGTCGGCTGCCTGGCGTTTCTCGACCCGCCGAAAGACTCCGCCGCCACCGCGATCCGCGCGTTGCACAGCCACGGCGTCGAAGTGAAGGTGATCACTGGCGACAACGAAGCGGTGACCCGCAAGATCTGCCGCGAAGTCGGGCTGGACGTCACTCATTCGGTGCAGGGCAGGGACATCGAAGCACTGGATGACGCCGCGCTGGATGCGCTGGTTGCACGCGTCACCGTGTTCGCCAAGATGTCGCCGCTGCAGAAGGCGCGCGTGGTGCGTGCGCTGCAGCGGATCGGCCACACGGTGGGCTTCCTCGGCGACGGCATCAACGACGCGCCCGCGTTGCACGACGCCGATGTTGGCATCTCGGTGGACACCGCCACCGACATCGCCAAGGAATCGGCCGACATCATCCTCCTGGAAAAAAACCTGATGGTGCTGGAGGAGGGCGTGCTGGAAGGCCGCGTCACCTTCGGCAACATCATGAAGTACATCAAGATGACCGCCAGCTCGAACTTCGGCAACGTGTTCAGCGTGCTGGTGGCCAGCGCGTTCCTGCCGTTCCTGCCGATGCTGCCGCTGCAGATCCTGGTGCAGAACCTGCTGTACGACATCTCGCAGCTGTCGATCCCGTTCGACCGCATGGACGAGGAATACCTGAGCAAACCGCGGCGCTGGGATGCCGGCGACATCGGTCGCTTCATGGTGTGGGTCGGTCCGGTCAGCTCGATCTTCGACATGACCACGTTCTGGCTGATGTGGCATTACTTCGGCGCGAATACGCCGGCGCGGCAGTCGCTGTTCCAGTCCGGCTGGTTCATCGAGGGCCTGCTGTCGCAGACGCTGATCGTGCACATGATCCGCACCCGCCGCATCCCGTTCCTGCAGAGTGTGGCGGCTGCGCCGGTATTGGGGTTGACCATCGCGATCATCGTGGTCGGCATGCTGATTCCGTACAGCGCGCTCGGCGCGAAGATCGGCATGGTGCCGCTGCCGTCGATGTACTTCGCCTGGCTGGCGCTCACTTTGGTGAGCTATTGCGTGCTGACCCAGTTGATGAAGGTGATCTACATTCGTCGCTACGGGCGCTGGTTGTAACGTCAATCCGCTTCGCGATCATCCTGCGTGACCGTTGTCGAACCGCGCGCCGCATAACGCCTCGCCACCACCGCGCACACCATCAACTGCAGCTGGTGGAAAATCATCAGCAGCAGCACCAGCGCGCCGAGGCCGCCGAGCCGGCCGGCGAACAGGATTTTCGCCATCGGGATACGGCTGGCCATGTTCTTCTTGGAGCCACAGAACACAATCGTGATTTCATCCTCGCGCGAAAAACCGAGCCGGCGCGCGGCCCACGTCAGCGTCGGCATCACCAGCGCCAGCAGCAACGCGCACATCGCCAGCGTGGCCAACAAGGCGGAGATCGGCGTGTCGCGCCACAGCCCCTCGACCACCGCGGCGCTGAACGCGGTGTAGACCACCAGCAGGATCGTGCCCTGGTCGGTGTAGCCGAGCACGGGCTTGTGCTGATCGACCCAGCCGCCGATCCAGCGCCGCGCGACATGTCCCAGCGCGAACGGCAACAACAGTTGCAACACAATATCCAGCACGCCATGCCATGAAGCGCCGCTGCCACCGTGGCTGGCCAGCAGCAGACCGACCAGCAGCGGCGTCAGCACGATGCCGATCAGGTTCGACATCGACGCGCTGACCACCGCCGCCGACACGTTGCCGCCGGCTATCGAGGTGAACGCGATCGACGATTGCACCGTCGATGGCAGCGTGCATACAAACAGCATGCCGAGGGCGAGCTGTGGCGTCAGCAGCAGATGACCGAGCGGTTGCAGCGCCAGCCCGAGCAGTGGGAACAGCATGAAGGTGCTGGCGAACACGGTCAGATGCAGCCGCCAGTGGGTCATGCCCCGCACGATCGCCGCACGCGGCAGCTTGGCCCCGTGCAGGAAGAACAGCAGCGCGATCGCGCCGTCGGTGATCCCGTCGAACACCCTCGCCGTCTCGCCGCGACAGGGCAACAGCGATGCCAGCAGCACGGTGGCAAGCAGGGCGACGGTGAAATTGTCCGGGCGGAAGCGGTGCAACGACATGCGGCCGACTCAATCCAGCCCGCAACGCGTGCGCCGCCGATGCCTCAACCACAGCACCAACGCGGTCAGCAGCACCAAGCCGACCAGTGCCCACAGGCTGCTCTGGCCGCGATGCATCCATTTCACCAGCCACTCGTGGTTGTCGGCGCCGAAGAAGCCCAGGTAGACCCAGAACGGCACGCTGATCAGCGCGGCCAGGGTGTCGATCAGCAGGAAGCGCAGGAAGGACACCCGATGGGTGGTGCCGGCGGTGAGGTAGACGGTGGTGCGCATGCCGGGCAGGAAGCGCGCGAAAAACAGCATGCGGTTGCCGTACTGGTCGAATTTTTCCTGCACCTTGGCGTAGCGCGCGGGCGTCAGCACTCGCGCCACGAAACGCCATTGCAGGATGCGCGCGCCGTAGTGATGACCAAGCAGGAAGATCGCCGCGTCACCCAGCAACACGCCAAACATGGCCAACGCGAACATGGCATGCACATTGGCGTAGCCAAGCCCGGCGATCACACCGCCGGCAATCAGGGTGATGTCCTCCGGCAGGGGCAGCCCGGCACCGCAGATCATCAGCGCGATGAATACGGCGACATAGCCGTTCTCGGCGAAGATCCTGATCAGTTGTTGCAGCAGATCCATCGATACCCTTGCGCGTCGCGCGACGTCTGCCTTTTCGCAGCAGGACATGATCCCACAGTCGGATTGTCGTCGAGAGCCGGCGCGGCAGGATGACGCGCAGCGTCCAGCGGTGTGCGACGCGTCGTCACGATCAGGCCGAAGCGACCGGTGGCCGCCCGCGTGCGGCCAGCAGCTCGCGCAGTTCGGCTTTTTCGGCGCTGTCCAGCGTGCTTTCACGACTCTTGCTGGTCAGCGCATCGCGGCGTTGGGTGATTGCCTGGT
>JBEPVP010000240.1:0-5119 GCA_041690935.1 Rhodanobacter sp. | reverse complement strand
TCGCGCGTGCAGCGCGGGGCCAGCTTCAGCAATTCGTTGTCCTTGCTGACCAGCCAGCGCGCGCCCGATGCCTGCGCCAGCTCCAGAAACTTCTGGTCATCGGGGTCGGCGCAACGCGGCAACGGCACCTCGGCCTGCGCCAGTGCCAGTGCGTCCGGCAGGCAGCGCACCAGGGCATCGAACGCCGCCTCGATCGCCGGTCGCGTGGCGGCGCTGACCGGCAGTTGCGGGTAGTGCAGCACGCGCAGCCATTCGTCGCGGCAATCGGCGCGCGTCACCGCCTCGATCGTGCCGCGCTGCATCGCCACGTGCAGCGCCGCGGACTGCGGCTCGTGGAACACGAACAGATCCAGGCACACATTGGTGTCCAGCACGATGCGCGGCGCAGGCAGGTGGTCAGCAGTCATCGCGACATGATGAGGCAAGCGGACCACGCGATACACTGCGTGCTTTCCGACCGAGACGACGACCATGGCCGAGCGCGCGTTCGACAACTACCTTGCCCGCTCCGGTGCCACGCTCGAAGGCTCGCGCTATACCGCCTATCTCGCGGTCACCCCGCGCAAGAACGGTTTCCCGATGTACTTCGCGATCTGCGAAAACCGCAGCTTCCGCGACAAGGGCATCGCCGAAACCGCCGCGGCCAAGGCGCTGGCCGAGATGATCGGGCTGGAGGACGACGGCACCCCGATCTTCCCCGAAGGCTATACCGGCTTCGACGACGACAAGCCGGCCAACGAACCGGAATGATCCCGCGTCCGACGCCTGCCGGATGCGTCGCGACCATTCACAGCGTCAGCAATACCTTGCCGATCGCCGCACGGCTTTCCAGATAGGCGTGCGCCTGCGCGCCCTCGCTGAGCGGATAGCGCGCGGCGATGTTCGGCTGCAGCCGGCCGGCCCGAATCTGCGCGAACAACGCGGCCGCCCGTTCGCGCCGGATCGATGCGCTGGTCAGCACGTTCCACAGATCGCCGCCGGTCAGCGTCAGCGAGCGATCCATCAGCAGGCGCGGATCGACCGGATCGGGGTCGCCCGCCGCCATGCCGTAGAACACCACGGTGCCGCCGATGCGCGCCGCCGACAGGCTGTCGCCGAGCGTGCGGCCGACGGAATCGTAGACGACGTCGGCGCCGCGACCGGCGGTCAAGGTCTGCGTCTGCGCCAGCAGTTCGTCGTAACCGCAGGCGGCGTCCGCGCCCGCGGCCAGCACGGCGGCGCACTTCGACGCGCTGGATGCCACGCCCAGCACCGTCGCGCCCAGCGTCTTCAGCATCTGCACCAGCAGCAGGCCCACGCCACCGGCCGCCGCCTGCACCACCGCCACATCGCCGCGCCGCACGCGGTAGCTGTCGGTGACCAGATACTGCGCGGTGAGTCCCTGCAGCAGGATCGCCGCGGCGGTGTCGAACGTGATGTCGTCGGGCAACGCGATCAGCTTGTCGAGATCCACCGCGACCAGCGCCGCGTTCGCGTGCGGCATGTCGGCAAAGCCGACCCGCGTGCCGACCGGAAACAGCGGATCGCCCGCGGCGGCCTGCTCGATCACGCCAGCGCCCTCGTAGCCGAGGATCCACGGCGCGGTACCGCTCAGGTGATAGTTGCCATTGCGGCGGTACACATCCGCGAAATTCAGCCCGACGCTGCGCATGCACACCAGCGCCTGACCGGGTGCGGCAACCGGATCGGGCTGCTCGCCCCAGTGCAGCACCTCGGGACCACCGAATTTTTCAAACAGCAAGGCATGCATGGCGCGACACTCCGGATCGGTTGAACCTGATCGCATCAGCATGGCCACGGATGGCGTGCGATTCAAGCCGCCGCCAGCTCGCGCAAGCGTGCCACCGCCGCCGGAATTGCCGCCGGCGCCTCCACCGTGAGCACATGCTGCTCGTCATCGCCGAGGCCGTTCTCCAGCTCGTGCGCCCAGGTCACGTGGTACGGCATGTGCACGCCCCAGCCACCGAGGCGCACCACCGGCTCGATGTCCGAACGCAGCGAGTTGCCGACCATCGCGAACTGCGCCGGCGGCAGCGCGAATTCGGCCAGCACGCGCAGGTAGGTGGCGGCGTTCTTCTCCGACACGATCTCGATGCGCCGGAACAGGTCGGCCAGCCCGGACTGCGCCACCTTCTTTTCCTGATGGAACAGGTCGCCCTTGGTGATCAGCACCACCGCATGGTGCGCGGCCACCGCCTCGACCGCGGCGCGGATCCCGGGCAGCAGCTCCACCGGATGCTGCAGCACGGCCTTGCCGAGTTCGACCAGACGGTGGATGTCGGCCGCCGTGATGCGGCCGTCGGTGATCGCGATCGCCGTCTCCACCATCGACAGCGTCATGCCCTTGGCGCCGTAGCCGAACAGCTGCAGGTTGCGCCGCTCGGTCGCCAGCATGCTGTCGTGCACGGGCTGGTCGCCGAGGTCGACATAGTGGCCGATGATCGCGGCAAAGGCATCGCTCGCCTGCCGGTAGTAGCCCTCGCTGTGCCACAGCGTATCGTCACCGTCGAAACCGATCAGTTGCAGCATGCGATCAACCTTTTCGTTCGTGCCGGGCATCGCAACCGATGCCGAAAGTCGGCCTATGATAGGGCTCGGTATCCGCATGGTCATGCCCGCGCAGGCCTTGCGAAGCGCAGCGGAGTCTCCCGATGACCACGCATTGCATCCATCTCGACGGCATCCAGAACGTCACGCCCAGCGCGCGCGGCTGCGAGGAATGCCTGGCATCCGGCGACGTCTGGCTGCACCTGCGCATCTGCCGCACCTGCGGCCATGTCGGTTGCTGCGACGACTCGCCGAACCGGCACGCCACCGCGCATTTCCATGGCACCGGACATCCCGTCATCGAGGGTTACGATCCCCCGGAAGGCTGGGGCTGGTGCTATGTGGATGAAGTCATGTTCGACCTGCGCGACCGCATGACCCCGCAGCTCGGCCCCATCCCGCGCTACTACTGACCTCGCGAGCGCCACGATCATGAACCAGCCGATCCGGATTCTTCTGCAGACCACGATTCCCACCGTCGACGACGACTGGCATATCGGTCGCTTCTGCCTGTTGCGCGATTACCTGGCCGCATTGCGCGATGCCAACGGCGCACCGCTGTGCGAGGTGACGGCGCGCGATCGTGACCCGCCCGATGCACCGGACCGCGTGCTGTCGCAGCTGGACACCTCGGCGTTCGACGAAATGTGGCTGTTCGCGGTCGATAGCGGCGACGGGCTCACGCCCGAAGACTGCGCCGCCATCTCGCGTTTCCGCCAGCGTGGCGGTGGCCTGCTGGTGACGCGCGACCATATGGATCTGGGCAGCTCGGTGTGCACGCTGGGCGGCGTGGGTGCGGCGCATTTCTTCCACTCGAAGCATCCCGACCCCGATCCGGCACGACGCCGCATCGACGACACCGGCACCACCGACATCCTCTGGCCCAACTACCACTCCGGCGCCAACGGCGATTTCCAGCACATACAGATCATCGAACCGCTGCATCCGTTGCTGACCGATCCGGATGCCGCGGACGGCGCCGTGCATTGCCTGCCTGCGCATCCGCATGAAGGTGCCGTGGGCAAGCCCGCGGACGATCCCAGCGCGCGGGTCATCGCCACCGGCCGCAGCAAGCTCAGTGGCGTGGAATTCAATCTCGTCGTGGCGTTCGAGCCGTCCGCCGACGGCGGCCCCGCGGTCGCGCAGTCCACCTTCCATCACTTCGCCGACTACAACTGGAATCCGCAGCTGGGCGCGCCCAGTTTCGTCTCCGAACCGCCGGGCGATGCGCTGGCGCATGCGCCCGAGGCGCAGCGCTCGATCGAGCGCTACATGAGGAACCTGGCCCTGTGGCTCGCCGGGCGACCGGTCGACACGCCATTGGCGGCTTGACGGAGAGCGCAGGGGAAATCGGGACGCGAAGCCCGCGATCAGGAACCGGAATGCCGCGCATGCTAGACTGCATCGCAAATGCAATGCACGAGGTCCCGCCATGAAATCCGCTTCCATTCCCTCCCTGCGCGTCGAGCCCGCATTGCGGCAGGCGGCAGAGGGTGTTTTGCGTGATGGAGAAACCCTTTCCAGCTTCGTCGAGCAGTCGGTGCGCGATCAGGTAGCGCGTCGTCAGATGCAGCGTGAGTTCATCGCCCGGGGTTTGGCATCGCGTGAAGATGCGCGGCGCACAGGCCTGTATTTCGGGGCCGATGCTGTGCACGCGCAGCTGCAGGACATGCTGGCCAAGGCAGAGGCCACCAAGGACGGGCGGTGACCTGTCGCGTTCGCTACACGCAGGCGGCACGTGACGATCTGTTGCGGTTGTATGCCTTCCTGCTTGAGATCGACCACGAAGCCGCAAGGAACGCGCTGGCAGCCATCGGCAAGAGTGTGGACATGCTGAAAGCGTTTCCATTTACTTGCCGGAAGGCAGACCCGGAGAATCCGTTCCTGCGCGAGCTGCTGGTGTCGTTCGGCTCGTCCGGATACGTGGCGCTGTACGAGATCGAGAACGACGCGACGGTGACCATCCTCGCCATCCGGCACCAACGCGAAACCGATTACCACTGACGGTCAACCAGGCGATCCCGATGATCGCCTGACCAGCCAGCCCGTGGCCGGAGCCGTGACTCAGCTCACTTCGCTGCCCAGCCGCAGGTTGATGCCCAGCGTGGTGGCCAGTTCGCGCAGCGGTTCGCCGTCGCGGGTGAGAGTCATCCAGCCGGCGTAGGTATCGCCGTCGGTTTCCCATGCCCACAGCGTGTAGCCGAATTCGGCCAGCCGGTCATACGCGATCGAGAACAGTTCGGCCGCGTCCATGTCGTCGTAGAACTCGTCGTCGTCCGGATCGCCGTTCCAGTCGATCGACAGGTTCCAGCGCGAGGCCAGCTCGTTGACCGCCTGCACCAGCGAGCGCAGGTCGTGCGCACCGACGATGAAGCCGGAACGCCAGTCGATCACCCGGCCAATCACCTCGATCGGCTCGACCTCGTCGGCGTCGAGATCGGCGATCGCCTCGCGATAGTCGTTGAACTGCAGCAGCGCGGTTTCCGCGTCGCCGGGGTTGATCAGCAACAGCAGCTGCCAGACCTTCGCCTCGACCGAGTCCTCGTCGGGGAGCATGACATCGAGCAGCACG
>JBEPVP010000239.1:0-5171 GCA_041690935.1 Rhodanobacter sp. | reverse complement strand
CCGCTCCACCACGTTTACGAAAAGCCCTCGGTCCCCGGGGGCTTTTTTGTTGTGCACGCGGCAGCCACCATCGCCCGCCGCGCACGGCAAACGTGCGCTGGCCGCGCCCATCCGCTAGCTTGCGTGAGGGTGAATCGAATGGATGGGACATGACCGGGATCGACCAGGGCGACGCTGACACTTTCATCGCCAAGTGGCGCGGCGTCACCGCCTCGGAGCTGTCCACCGCGCGGAGTTTCGCGCTGGATCTGTGCAAGTTGCTCGGCGTGCAAGCGCCGCACCCGGATGCCGAGCAGCAATACATGTTCGAGCGCCCGGTCCCCTTCAGCCATGGCAACGGCAGCAGTTCGGCCGGCCGCACCAACCTGTACAAGCGCGGCTGCTTCGTGCTGGAGGCGAAGAAGCTCAAGGCGCCCACCCACACCAAGGGCTTCGACGATGTCCCGCTGCGCGCGCGCAGCCAGGCCGAGCAATACGCCCGCGCGCTGCCGGCCAGCGAAGGCCGCCCGCCGTTCCTGATCGTGCCCGCGGCTCCTGGAAAAAGACGCCCGCCGCAACTGCTCGACATGCTGGAGGCACTGGGCCGGGCACGTGAACAGGACGGTCGCTTCATCAGCCTGTGAGCGCGATGGCGTGAGCCGCCGGAACGGCTGTAATTGCGGAGTCTGGCAATGACCGATCACTCCTACGGAGTGGCTGATCAACAAGCCGGTGGCATCCGTGGTGCACCGATGAGCGCGCCCGAGGTCATCCGTGATTGTCAGGCCGCGCGCGGCTGAATCCGGGCCAGCGTGTTGCCCAGGTCGCGGCGCGCCGTTTCCAGCTCAAACCGTTTCTGCAGGTTGATCCATACATCCGCCGTCGTGCCAAAGTAACGGCCGAGGCGCAAGGCAGTGTCTGCGGTAATGCCGCGCTTCTCGTTCGCGATGTCGTTCACACGCGCAGGCGTCACACCGATAGCACGGGCGAGCGCGTTGCTCGACAGCTCAAGCGGGAGCATGAATTCTTCGCGGAGGATTTCGCCAGGGTGGACCGGCGGTAGCAGCTTGGTGGCCATTGTCTTTCCTATCTTAATCGTCAGTGGCAATCGCAGATTTCCACATCGTAGGCGTCGCCGCCTTTCCAGCGGAAGCACACACGGAACTGATCGTTCACGCGGATGCTGTGCTGCCCGCCGCGATCACTCTTGAGGGCCTCCAGACGGTTGCCAGGTGGCACCCGGAGATCTTCCAGCACAGTGGCCGCATCGAGATATTCCAGCTTGCGGCGGGCAGGGTTTTCGATGTTCACGAAGCGGCGAGCACGCGTGCCATTGAACAGGGCTTCCGTATCTCTGTCGGCGAAGGTTCTAACCATGAACGTATGGTATACCGGTATACGATACGCCGCAGGCAATTAGCGGCGTCAGTGTGCCGCCCCCGCCCCAACCCCACACAACTTCCCCAGCAACTCGGCCTGCACGTTGTGCAGCGGCTCTCCGTCGGTCACGGCCGGGCGCAGGTATTCGCCATCGGACTGCAGCAGCGACACGCTGGTGTTGTCGGTGAGGTACAGCTGCAGCGCGTGGCGGATGCGCTGCTGCAGTTTCTTGCCCTCGATCGGAAACGCGGATTCGACGCGCCGATCCAGGTTGCGTTCCATCAGGTCGGCGCTGGACAGGTACAGCTGCGGATCGCCGTCGTTGGCGAACCAGTAGGCGCGGCTGTGTTCGAGGAAACGGCCGACGATCGAGCGGACCCGGATGTTGTCCGACACGCCTTCCACGCCGGGGCGCAGGCAGCAGACGCCGCGCACGATCAGGTCGATCGACACACCGGCGATGCTGGCCTTGTACAGCGCGCGGATGATCTTCGACTCGGTCAGCGCATTGACCTTGAGGATGATCTGCGCCGGCTTGCCGGCTTCGGCATGCGCGGTTTCCTGCGCGATCAGGTCGAGCAGGGTCTTCTTCAGCGTGAACGGTGCATGCAGCAGTTTCTTCATGTGCAGCACCTTGCCCATGCCGGTGAGCTGGCTGAACAATTTGTGCACGTCCTCGCACAGCGCCTCGTCGGAGGTGAGCAGGCTGTAATCGGTGTACAGGCGGGCGTTGCCGGTGTGGTAGTTGCCGGTGCCGAGGTGCGCGTAACGCACCAGCTCGTTGCCTTCGCGGCGCTGGATCAGCATCAGCTTGGCGTGCGTCTTGATGCCGACCACGCCGTAGATCACCATCGCGCCGGCCTGCTGCAGGCGCGAGGCGAGCGTGAGGTTCGATTCCTCGTCGAAGCGCGCGCGCAGCTCGACCACGGCGGTCACTTCCTTGCCCGCGCGCGCGGCGTCGACCAGCGCATCGACGATCTCCGAATTCGCGTTGGTGCGGTACAACGTCTGCTTGATCGCCAACACCTGCGGATCCTGCGCGGCCTGGCGCAGCAGGTCGACCACCGGTGCAAACGACTCGTACGGATGCAGCAGCAGCACGTCCTGCTTGCCGATCACCTGGAACAGGTCTTCGGCGTGCTGCAGCACCTTCGGCAGCACCGGCGTGAACGGCGGGTATTGCAGCTGCGGATAGCTGGCATCGTTGGCGATGCGGAACAGCCGCGCCAGGTTCACCGGCCCGTTCACTTCGTACACTTCCGACTCGGTCAGGCCGAACTGTTTGAGCAGGTAGTCGATCAGGTCGCGCGGACAGTTGTCCGCCACCTCCAGCCGCACCGCATCGCCGAAGCGGCGCGAGTACAGCTCGCCGCGCAGGGCCAGCGCCAGGTCCTCGACGTCTTCCGGATCGAGCGTGAGGTCGGCATTGCGGGTCAGCCGGAACTGGTAGCAGCCGAGCACGTCCATGCCCGGGAACAGTTCCTCCGCGTGCGCGTGGATGATCGACGACAGCATCACGTAATTGTCGCCGCCCTCGCAGATCTCCAGCGGCATGCGGATCAGCCGAGGCAGCACGCGCGGTGCCGGCACGATCGCCAGGCCGGAGTCGCGACCGAACGCGTCGACGCCGTCCAGCCGCACGATGAAGTTGAGGCTCTTGTTGACCAGCAGCGGAAACGGATGGGTCGGGTCGAGCCCGATCGGCGTCACCAGCGGCGCTACCTCCTCGCGAAAATAACGGCGCACCCACAGCTTCTGCTTGTGCGTCCATTGCGTGCGCCGAACGATACGGATGCCGTGCGTGACCAGCTCCGGCAGGATGCGCTCGTTGAGGATCGTGTACTGCCGCTCGATCTGCCGATGCGCAATCTCGCTGATCTCGGCCAGCGCCCGCTTCGGCGCGATCCCGTCTGGTCCGATCATCTCGTGATCCAGCGCGATCTGGCCCTTCAGCCCGGCCACCCGTATCTCGAAGAACTCGTCCATGTTGCGTGAGAAGATCAGCAGGAACTTCAGCCGCTCCAGCAACGGCGTGCGCTCGTCCAGCGCCTGATCCAGCACGCGGATATTGAACTGCAGCTGCGACAGCTCGCGATGAATGTACAGCCGGCTGTCGCCGAAATCCACCGCCGCCGCGGCATCGTTGGCGGCCAGCGCGGAAGCATCGGGCGGCGAGGTCTCGCGGATCAGGCGGCTGGTCATCGTGACACCGGTTGGGCCAAGTGGGAAAACGTCGGGGCATCGTAGCGCGCCCCGGGCAAAGCCCGGCTGAGTGCGGCCCTGCCGGGTCATGCATCGCTCAGTCTGCAACACGCTGTTGACGACGAGATGACATCTGCGGGCAACATCTACGACACCGACTCGAAGCCGAAGGGCGGGCACGACCTCGCCTGTTCCTCCCGATGATCAGTCGGGGATGATCGCCGAAACGGCCATCAAGATATAAGGGCGGGCACTGCCCGCTGGCACTTGACCTTGGTGTCCGACCAGAGCGGCGGGCGGTGCCCGCCCTACAACGGCATCACGCCAGCTTCATGACACGGGCACTGCCCGCCGGCTCTTTGGGCCTGCTGTTCCTGAGCTCATCGGAGTTCGGCTCCAGGCGATTGGCACATGCGGGTTTGCAGCCGTTTGCCTTATGGTGTGCACCCCCGCGTCATACCTCCGCTCAGTCAAACACTACCCATGCAGACCCGCGTCGAAAGCGCCCCGTTGTCCCCTGCCGCGATTCCTTCGTCCACCGGCCTCCCGGCCAGCACGCCTTCCAGCGAACGCACCCAGTTCGCCGTGCTCGGCAGCATCAGTTTCGCGCACATGCTCAACGACATGATCCAGTCGTTGATCCTGGCGATCTATCCGATCCTGAAAGGCGATTTCCACCTGAGCTTTGCCCAGGTCGGCCTGATCACGCTGACCTACCAGCTCACCGCCTCGCTACTGCAACCGCTGGTCGGCATGGTCACCGATCGCCGGCCGATGCCGTATTCGCTGCCGGTCGGCATGGGCTTCACCCTGTGCGGCCTGTTGTTGCTGGCGGTCGCCCCGACTTTCCCCGTACTGCTGCTGGCGGCGGCGATGGTCGGCACCGGTTCGGCGGTGTTCCATCCGGAGTCCTCACGGGTGGCGCGGATGGCCTCGGGCGGCCGGCATGGCCTGGCGCAATCGCTGTTCCAGGTCGGCGGCAATACCGGCTCGTCGCTGGGGCCGCTGCTGGCCGCGTGGATCATCGTGCCGCACGGACGCGGCAGCGTGGCGTGGTTCTCGCTGGCGGCGCTGCTGGCGATCGTGGTGCTGCTGCAGGTCGGCCGCTGGTATGGCCGGCACCACGTCACGCGCGGCAAGGCGGCGACGCGCCACCTCGCGGTGGTGGCGCTGCCGCGCAACCAGATCATCGGTGCACTGGCGATCCTCGGCCTGCTGATCTTTTCCAAGTATTTCTACCTGGCCAGCCTCAGCAGCTATTACACCTTCTACCTGATCCACAAGTTCGGTGTGTCGGTGCAGAGCGCGCAGGTGCACCTGTTCGTGTTCCTGTTCGCCGTCGCCGCCGGCTCGCTGATCGGCGGCCCGATCGGCGATCGCATCGGACGCAAGTGGGTGATCTGGGTATCCATCCTCGGCGTCGCGCCGTTCACCCTGCTGCTGCCGCACGCGAACCTCATGTGGACCGGCGTGCTGACCGTGATCATCGGGCTGGTACTGGCCTCGGCGTTCTCGGCGATCCTGGTCTACGCCCAGGAGCTGATCCCCGGCCGCGTCGGCCTGATCTCCGGCCTGTTCTTCGGGCTCGCCTTCGGCATGGGCGGCATCGG
>JBEPVP010000238.1:0-5183 GCA_041690935.1 Rhodanobacter sp. | reverse complement strand
TGACCACGCTGGCGCTGGTTGCCTGGCGTGGCCGCCCGGCGCTGGGCCAGCCGGTCTCGCCAATCATCACGCGCCGTCCGGGAAACGCTTGCTGCACCTTCGCGTACACCGTCGCCACATGCTGCACCGCCTGCTCCGGCGATACCGGTTGATCCTCCCAGTACGGCAGGATGTGAATGGTGAGGTAATCCACCGAGCTGGCCAGTTCCGGATGGCGCAACCAGAATTCCCACACGTCGGCGTAGGTCACCGGCACCGTGACCGCCGCACGCACCTCGTGCAGATAGCCGTCCAACTGCGCCGGTGAAAGATCGCCGCGCAGCAGCACCTCGTTGCCGACGATCACCCCGCGCAACACCTGCGGGTATTCGCGTGCGGTGGCGATGCCCAGCTCGATCTGCCGCGCGTTCGCAATCTTGTCGCCGCCCAGCCAGATACCCAGCAACACTTTCATGCCGTAGCGTTCGGCGATCCGCGGCACCGCACTCAGGCCCTGGCCCTGCGAGTAGGTGCGCACGCAATCGAAGCGCTGCGACAGCGCGCGCAGGTCCTCGTCGATGCGCTCGGGGCTGATGAAGGCGTTCACATCCAGCGGCGTTTCGCCGACTTTGCGGAACGGCGCGTACGACACGCAGGCGATCCGCGCCGATGGCGCATCCGGCAACGCCACCGGCTGCCCGATCGCCCACCACCAGTACACGCCGGCCAGCGCCAGCGATAGCAGCGCCAGCCACGCCAGGCCGTTTCGACGAAAAGCAGGCGCAGGTGCTGACGACATGCCGATACCGGAAAAGCTGAAGACGAAGCGTGCCAGCTTAGCAGGCGCACCCGCACTCACCGCCGCGCGACAAGCCGAACCGGGCCATCGACTACACTGGTCAGCAGATCGACCGCAGGAGTTCTCATGTTTGTTTCTGTTCCACCGCGGCGCGTCTCGCTGCTGTTGCTGGCCATGGCGTGGCTGCTGCTCGGCAGCATCGCGCAGGCCGCCGAACCGGACGCCACCCAGCGCGCCACCTTCAAGCAGGCCTATGCCGCCGCCCAGCAAGGTGGTGATGGCTGGCAGGCGCTGGCCGCCGGTCTGCACGACTATCCGCTGTATCCCTATTTGCAGGCGGCCGCGCTCGAGCACGATGTCCAGCAGATCGACCGCGCCACGGTGGCGGCGTATCTCGCGCAATATCCCGACTGGATTCCCGCCGCCGACCTGCGCAGCAACTTTCTGCTGGAACTGGCGCGGCGCCAGGACTGGAGCAATTTCCTCGCCCTGTACCAGCCCGGCCTCGGCGACACGCTCAGCTGCGATGCGCTGCAGGCGCGACTGGCCGGCGGCGCCACGCTGAATTTCGAGCAGGACCTGGCCGCGCTGTGGGCCAAGCCGAACCTGCCCGCTGCCTGCGACCCGGCGCTCGACGCCGCGCATGATCAGGGCCTGCTGACCAGCGCACGGCTGTGGACGCGCATCGACCGCGCCGCCGACGCGGGCCAGTCCGGCACCATCGCCGGCCTGGTCGACTGGCTGCCCGAAGCCGAGCGTGCCAGCGCGCAGCAACTCGCGCTGGCGCTGCGTGATCCGGGCGGCGCGCTGGCGACTGCTAGCAGCTGGCCCGATGCCCCGCGCGCGCGCCAGGCCGCCACGCTGGCGCTGAAGCGGCAGGCCCGACGCCAGTCCGCCAGCGCCGACACCGCGTGGCAGCAGCTGCAAGCACATTTCAGCTTCAGCGAGCCGCAGCGCGAGCAAATCCTGTATGCGCTGGCGTTGTTCCACGCCACCGATTTCGACGACAGCGCGCTGGCCCGGCTGATCGCGCTGCCCGCCGCCGCGCAGACCGACGCCACCCGCGAATGGCGGGTGCGCGTGGCGCTGGCGCGGCAGAACTGGACCGCTGTGCTGGCCGGCATCGACGCCATGCCTGCCAGCCAGCAGCAGGATGGCGAGTGGCAGTATTTCCGCGCCCGCGCGCTGACCGCGCTGGGCCGCAGCGCCGAGGCGCGCCAGCTGCTCGACACGCAAGCGACCAAGCCCACGTTCTTCGGCTTTCTCGCCGCCGACCGGCTCAATCAGCCGTATGCGCTGTGTCCGCTCAGCCTCGCCGATGACCCGCAGCGCGAGCAGGCCCTGCTGAGCCGGCCCGGCCTGTTGCGCGCGTTCGAGCTGTATGCCGTTGATCTGCCCAAGCTGGCCCGGCGGGAATGGGCGCGCGCGCTGCAGGGCGCCGATCAGGCCACCCTGCGCGTCGCCGCCGACCTGGCCAATCAGCGCGGCTGGTACGACCGCGCCGTGTTCACCCTGAGCAGCGGCGACGCGCTACAGCTGTATGCGCTGCGCTTTCCGCTGGCCAGCCAGGACGGGCTGGTGCCGCAGGCCGAGCAGGCCGGCGTCGACCCGGCTTGGGCCTACGGCATCCTGCGCGCCGAAAGCGCATGGATGAGCGACGCCCATTCCGGCGCCGACGCGCGCGGCCTGATGCAGCTGCTGCCCGGCACCGGCGCACTGGTGGCCAAACGCAACGGGCTCGACTGGGGCGGCGGCGACACGCTGTACGACCCGGCCATCAACATCGCGTTGGGCACGCGTTACCTGGCGCATCTGGCGGAGCGTTTCAACGGCTCGCCGTGGCTGGCCAGCGCTGCCTACAACGCCGGCCCGAACCGGGTCGACCAGTGGCTGATCGCGCGCGGCACGCTGGCGCCGGACCTGTTCGTCGCCGCCATCCCGTTCAAGGAAACCCGCGAATACGTGGCCCGGGTGATGGCCTTCAGCGTGATCTACGACTGGCGCCTGCACGGCGACGTCGTGCCGCTGGCCACTCGCATGGGTCCGATCGGTCAGCCGTATGGACGGCCAGACGCCACCACGGTGCGCCGTGCGGTCGACTGTCCCGCCAGCGCACCGGCCAGCACGCCAGCCACCACCTCCAGCACGCTCAGCGCGTCGCGCTGAACTCTGGCTCATCCGAGGATTGATCCGCATGGCCGCACAGCAACTCGTCATTCTTGGTGGCACCGGTTTCGTCGGCAGCCACCTGGTGCCGCGGCTGGCCGCCGATGGCCATCGCATCGTGCTGCTCAGCCGCAACCGCGAACAGCATCGCGAACTGGGCGTGTTGCCCGGGGTGAGCGTGCGCAGCGTCGATGTCTATGACGACGCTGCCCTGCGCGGGCAGCTCGTCGGCGCCGACGCCGCGATCAACCTGATCGGCATCCTCAATGCGGGCGGCCGGCATACCTTCCAGCGTGCGCACGTCGAGCTGACCCGGCGGCTGATCGCCGGCTGCCAGGCGGCGGGCGTGCAGCGGCTGCACCAGATGAGCTCGCTGAAAGCCGGCCAGGGCCTGTCGCAATATTTGAAAACCCGCGGCGAGGCCGAGGTGCTGGTCAAGGCGTCGACGCTCAACTGGACGATCTACCAGCCCAGCGTGATCTTCGGCGCGGGCGATGGACTGGTCAGCCGCTTCGCCGCCCTGCTGCGGCGCATGCCGGTGCTGCCGCTGGCGCGCGCCAGTGCGCGGATGGCGCCCACCCATGTCGGCGACGTGGCCGAGGCGATCGCCCGCTGCGTCGGCAGCGAGCGCGCCGGGCAGCGGCGCAGCTTCGAGCTGTACGGTCCGGAGGTGCTGACCTTGGGCGAGATCGTGCACAAGATCCGCACCGCCGCCGGCCTGCGCACGCCGATCATCGCGCTGCCGGACAGCCTCGGCCAGCTGCAGGCGCAGTTCGCCGAACTGCTGCCGGGGAAACCTTTCTCGCTGGACAATTTCCGCTCGCTGCGCACCGACTCGATCGGCAAGGTCGATGGCTACGCCGCGCTCGGCATCGTGCCGCAACCCTTCACGCCGTGGCTACCGGTGCTGCTCAACGAGCCGGCGCGGCAACGCCGGCTGACCGAGGCGCGTTCGCTGCGACGCTGAAGCGGGCGCCGCGATCGAACCTTGCGGTCAGATCGTTGCACGCAGCAAGGCGCGCAACCGGTCCAGCCGTTCCCAATACCATGCACTGCGCGTGCTGTCCCGTTGCAGCAGACGCTCGGCCGGCCAGCGTTCCGACGTGCGTGCGCCAGCCGCGGTGCGACGCACGCAGGCCGGATCGAAGCCGAGCCCGCAGAAGTCCAGCAGTCGTCGCACTTGGCCTTCCGGGTCGGCCTGCCAGGCCTCGTAGTCGTGCTCGATGAAGCGCGCGGGAAACACGCGCTGCCAGTGCCGGCTGAGCCGATCGTAGTCACGCCAGTGGCTGACCATGTGGTCGAGGTCGTAACTGAACGCATGGCCGCTGACGAACCACTGGCGATAGCAGGCAAAGCAGGTCTGCAACGGATCGCGCCGGCTGTTCACCACGCGCGCGCCCGGCAACATCGCCAGCGCCGCTCCCACCAGCTGCCAGTTGCGCAGGTTGCGGTCGATGAAGCGCCGCTTGCCCCGACGCCACGGTTCGGTGCGCGCCAGGTACTCCTGCCCCAGCCGCGACCAGTCCTCCGCCGTCGCCGAACCCACCCACTGCGGAAACGGCTGCCCACGCCGCGCCGATTCGTCATCCAGGATCTGCTGCAGGTCCACCTCCTCGTCGGCCGCCACCGCCTGCGGATGGGCGGCCAGAATCTGCTGGGTCAGCAGCGAGCCCGATTGCGGCAGCGCCACGATGAAGATCACCTGTTCGCCCAGGCTCGGGTCCGCGGCGCCGTGCAGGGGTTGGCGGAACGCATCGATGAGCGCATCGACCTGGGCGCTGGCCAGCATGGCGTTCCAGTTCAGCCGCCGCTGCTGCAGGGCATTGGCCTTGTGCAGTGCGCGCAGCGCCGCCCGATAGTCGGCCTGATCCTCCAGCGCCCGCACCAGCGCGAAGCCCAGCGGGATGCGCGTGGCCGTGGTCGTGTGCGGCATGCGCAATGCGTGCTGCAACTGCGCCACGTCGTCCGTGCTGAAGTGCTCGCCATCGAGGTCGGTCAGGGCGCTCCACGCGTCCGGCTGGCACGGCTCGCGGCGCAGCACCTCACGGTAGGTCACGCCCGCCAGGGTGAACATGCCGAGGCTGGTCTGCGCCTGCGCCAGCACCAGCCGCGCGGCAACATGCTCGGGCTCAAGGTCGACGGTGCGATGCAGTGCGGTGATGGCCCCGGTGGCACGCCCCTGCAACATGTACATCTTGCCGAGGTTGAACCATGCGGGCGCGAAATCCGGCGCCATCGC
>JBEPVP010000237.1:0-5243 GCA_041690935.1 Rhodanobacter sp. | reverse complement strand
TTCACCGGCCAGGAATCGGCCGAGACGATCCAGGCCGACGCCGACCGCCAGGGTCAGGTGCTGCGTGCCGACGCGCAGCGCGATGCGGCCAAGATCCGCGGCGAAGGCGACGCGCAGGCCGCGGCGATCTATGCGCAGGCGTATACCCAGGATCCGGAGTTCTTCACCTTCTACCGCAGCCTCGCCGCCTATCGCAAATCGTTCGAGGACGGCAAGGGCGTGATGATCATGAAGCCGGACGATGAGTTCCTGCGCTACTTCGGCCAGCCTGCCGCGAAACGCTGAGCCGCGGTTTCACAAGTGCAGCGGCCGCGCGCCGCTGCGCCGGATGTTTTCCGGCTCCCGCGTGGAGCCAATCCCAACAGCGAGAAGATCATGGGCAAGTCTGTAGTCATCCTCGGGGCCCAGTGGGGCGACGAGGGCAAGGGCAAGATCGTCGACCTGCTGACCGAGCGGGTCAGCGCCGTGGCGCGCTTCCAGGGTGGCCACAACGCCGGCCACACGCTGGTGATCAAGGGCAAGAAGACCGTGCTGCACCTGATTCCCTCCGGCATCCTGCGCGATGACGCGCTGTGCCTGATCGGCAACGGCGTGGTGCTGTCACCCGAAGCCCTGATCCAGGAAATCGCCGAGCTCGAGGCCAACGGCGTCGAAGTACGCTCGCGCCTCAAGATCAGCCCGGCCACGCCGCTGATCATGCCGTACCACATCGCCGTCGATAAGGCGCGCGAGATCGCCGCCGGCGGCAAGGCCATCGGCACCACCGGCCGCGGCATCGGTCCGGCGTACGAGGACAAGGTCGCCCGCCGCAGCGTGCGCGTGGCCGACCTGATGTACCCGCACGAACTGCCGGCGCTGATCAAGACCGCCGTCGACTACCACAACTTCATCCTCACCCAGTGGCTGAAGGTCGAGCCGGTCGACTACGACACCGTGCTGAAGGACGCGCTCGCCTGGGGCGAGTACATCCGTCCGCTAGTCGACGACGTCGCCACCATCCTGCATGACGTGCGCGCCGAAGGCGGCAACATCCTGTACGAAGGCGCGCAGGGCGCGCTGCTCGACATCGACCACGGCACCTATCCCTACGTCACTTCCAGCAACACCACCATCGGCGGCGCGCTGGCCGGTACCGGCGTCGGCGCGCGCGACATCGATTACGTGCTCGGCATCTGCAAGGCCTATGCGACGCGCGTCGGCAGCGGCCCGTTCCCGACCGAGCTCACCGACGAGATGGGCGAACGCCTGCGCAAGGTCGGCAACGAGTTCGGTGCCAGCACCGGCCGCCCGCGCCGCTGCGGCTGGATCGATCTGGTCGCGCTCAAGCGCGCCACCCAGATCAACGGCATCAACGGCCTGGCCATCACCAAGCTCGACGTGCTCGACGGCCTGGAAACCATCAAGGTCTGCATCGCCTACGAATATCGCGGCAAGCGCCGCGAACTGGCCCCGCTCGACGCCGACGGCTGGGACGAGTGCAAGCCGGTCTACCTGGACTTCCCCGGCTGGGAAGAATCCACCGCCGGCATCCGCGACTGGAACAAACTGCCGCCCGCCGCCCGCGCCTATCTGCGCGCAGTGGAAGAACTGTCGGGTTGCAAGCTGGCGCTGGTCGCCACCGGTGCGGACCGTGACGACACGATCGTGCTGGACGATCCGTTCGCCTGATTGCTCCCCCGCGTCAACTGCAAAAAGCCCCACATTTGAACTGCACCCCAGAAGTTGGACACCCATTCAATCTCTGGGGTGCAGTTCAAATGTGGGGCTTTTTTGGGCGCGGCAATTGCCCGACACGTTCATAGCAACCGAATCATCGAGTTGATTGCCATCGACGCATACACCACTGACAGGACCTGCCTTTCATGAAAGGACTCATTTTTGGACGAACCACGCTGTATTTCGTTCTCACGGCATCACTGAGTTTGGGATTCCCGGCACCAAGCCATGCAACTGACCATTGGCCGGCTTACGCCATGCCAACCAAACAGTCCGAAGTAGCGGCGCATGCTGCGCTGGTCAAGATTCGTCCGACCTTCACGCAGTGCCTGAAGGATGCAGGTGGTTCGACACCTCCGACCAAGGACTGCATGGATGACGAATACAGCTACCAGGACAAGCGACTCAACCGGACCTACAAGCAGCTGATGGCATCGCTGGGCAAGGAGAGCGGGCAAAAGCTGCGCGATGAGGAACGGCGATGGATACGCTGGCGTGACGGGCGCTGCAACAAGCAGGAAGCCGAGCTTGCCGGTTATGGATGCGAAATCGAGATGACCGCCGATCGCGCGACGCAGTTGGAGCATCGGCTTACATCCCGGTAGTTCAAACGAACTTTTGACGACAACCCGGAAACTCAACGCAAGGAATGCAGCTATGACAGAGGAACAACAGAAGTGGCATCTCGGACAGACTTCAACAGGGTTCGAGACAAATGGTCGCGGTGTCGAAACCATTTCGTCTGGTCATCACGATAAGGGCGGCGTGTCCTACGGAGCTTTTCAGCTCGCATCGAAGTCCGGGACGGTCAAGGAGTATCTGGACCAATCGGCTTACAAGAAAGATTTCGAAGGCCTGACACCTGGCTCCAAAGAGTTCAGCACGGAATGGAGCAAGCTGGCTTCGGGCAAGGACACCAGAGAAGCCTTCGCTGATGACCAATACAACTTCATCAAGAAGAGCCACTATGAGGAACAGGTTGGCCGCTTGAAGCACGATGGACTGGATTTGACGGGCCGGGGCTCCGCCGTTCAGGACGCGCTTTGGAGTACTTCAGTCCAGTACCGAAACCTTACAAAGCCCATCTTCGAGAAAGGCCTGGAGGAAAAGTTCGGTGATCATTACGAGCTGGCAAAGCTCACCGACAAAGACATCATCGAGGCCGTCCAGGATTACAAGGTGGCGCACGTCGAGAAACTGTTTTCCGATTTCCCCGATCAATGGGACAGCCTCAACAAGCGAGCGAAACAGGAGAAAGCTGACCTTCTCCAGTTCAATGACACGGGTATTCCCGTGGATACGGTCGCACGTGCGAAAGCCGAGTCGAAGGCACATACAACACATCACCACGGCGCATCACTTGAACTCGGGGCGCATGGCGATGCGGTGGGAGCGTTGCAGAAAAAAATGAACCAGCTGGGTTACACGGATGCACATGGGCACGCGCTGGCTGAGGACAAGCACTTCGGTCCCGGCACGAAGGCAACGGTAGAGGCTTTCCAGAAAGACCATGGGTTGGCCGTAGACGGCAAGGCGGGAGCGCACACGCTTGCAGCGATCGAACGGCAATACGCCGGGCATACGGCGGTTACTTGTGGTCTCGATGATCCGGGACATCCCGATGCTTTGCTGTTTCAGCAGTCACGCTCGGCCGTGCATCGGATGGATGCGGAGCAGGGGCGTACTTCCGATCACCGCAGCGACAACCTGGCTGCGGCCCTTGCCGTGGCGGCACGCCGTGACGGATTGACGTGCATTAACCAGGCAGCACTCAGCGACGATGCGGACAAGGTCTTCGTCATGCAGGGAAGCCAAGGCAATCCGTTCAACCGGTTTGCGAGTGTTTCGACGATGGAAGGCCTGAACACGCCGATTGAGCAAAGCTCGGCGCAATGGTTGCAGGTGTCGCTGCACAATCAGCAACAACCGCAGCAAACTCTGCAGCAGAACAGCCCTCAGCAAGCAACGTCGATCCAGCAACAGGTTGCGAGCCCTGTCATGCAGCACTGAGTCACTCGCACTGCTTCATTGCGTCCGCAAAACCCCATCGCCGATGCCGAGGCAGAGCCGGCGGGCCAATCGTTGCAGTAAGTACATCGAGGTTGCAGTGGGACGATTGATGGGCGCGGGCGGGTCGCGCGGCGGCGCGGGCGAGAGCAGCCGGCGTGCGAGCCGGTGATCGGCGAGGTGGCCGTGCAGGAACAGCAGGTCGGTCCAGAGGGAGCTCATGCGGATGCATCCGGTCGGTGGGGAGGAAGCAGATGGATGCGCTCAGTCGCGGGTGTCGCCGGTGAGCGTGGTGGCCAGCATCGAAGGCCGCCGGCTGAAGCGCGTGTACCAGGCGGACAGGCGCGGGCGGCCGTCGGCGAACGGGTAGACGTGGCGGAAGGCGATCCAGCTGAGCGTGGTCGCCAACGCGATATCACCGATGTCAGGGGTCGTTTCCTCGGGCGCGTTCGCGTCGATTTCCTGTTCGAGCAAGTCGCAGGCGGCGGCGATTTTTTCCAGCTGGCCATGCAGCATCGGCGGCCAGCGCGACGCTTCGGGACGGCGCTCGGCCTCCCAGCGCGCGGCGATGCCGGCGTCGGCGATGCCCTGCGCCAGCGCCTGCTTTCGCAGGGTGCGGAAGCGTGCGCCGTGCTCGTGCGGGATCAGTTTTGCACCGGTGTGCAGACCGTCGAGGTACTCGCAGATCACGCTGGAGTCGAACAAGGCCAGGCCGTCGTCGAGCATCAGCACCGGCACCTTGCCGAGCGGATTGAGCGCAAACACCTCGTCGTTGCGGCGGGTGGGGCTGGTGTCGTGGTGGATCACCTCAAGCGCGTGTTGCAGGCCGGTTTCGTGGGCGGCGACGAGCACCTTGCGCGCGTACGGCGAGTGCGTCTGGTAGAGAAGTTTCATCGGTGTGCGTGCTCCGGGAAGAAGGGTGCGCTCAAGCCGCCAGCAGGCGCTCGCGCATCGCGGGCGACAGGTTGCCGCCGCAGAGGATCGTCGCCACGCTTCGGCCGGCGAAGCGGTCCGGGTCGTCGAGAACGGCCGCCACGCCGACCGCGCCGGACGGTTCCACGGCGACGCCCAAGTGCTGGTGGATGAGGCGCATCGCCGCGAAGATCCGCGCGTCGGATACGGCGATGATGTCGTCGCAGCACGCACGCAGGTGCGCCAGCGTGGCGGCGATCGGCACGCGCACCGCGATGCCGTCGGCGATGGTGTCGGCGTGCGCGGTCTCGATGACTCGTCCGGCGTCGAGCGACAGTTTCATCGACGGCGCGCCGGCGGCCACCACCGCGATGATTTCCGCGTGCGGTGCCACGTGCCGGATCGCGGTGCCGACGCCGGCCAGCAGCGCGCCATTGCCCAGCTGCACCACGATGACGTCGAACGGCGTCGACGCGGCGAGTTCGAGCGCGAGCGTGCCGGCGCCTTCGGCGAGCTCGGCTTCGAGGCCGTCCTCGACGAAACGCAGGCCGCCGGCAGCCGCATGGCGGCGCGCGGCGTCCTTGGCCGCGTCGAAGTCGGTGCCGGCC
>JBEPVP010000236.1:0-5254 GCA_041690935.1 Rhodanobacter sp. | reverse complement strand
GCATCAAGCTGACGCCGAAGCATTACGCCTACCTGAAGATTTCCGAAGGCTGCAACCACCGCTGCAGCTTCTGCATCATTCCCTCGATGCGCGGCAACCTGGTTTCGCGCCCGGTCGACGAGGTGCTGCGGGAAGCCGAGCGGCTGGTAAAAGGCGGCGTCAAGGAACTGCTGGTGATCTCGCAGGACACCAGCGCCTATGGCGTGGACATGAAGTACGCCGAGCGCGAGTGGCGCGGCAAGGCGTACCGCACGCGCATGACCGAGCTGTGCGAAGGCTTGTCGGAACTGAATGTGTGGACGCGGCTGCACTACGTCTACCCGTACCCGCACGTCGACGAAGTGATGCCGCTGATGGCGGCGGGGAAAATCCTGCCGTATCTGGATATCCCGTTTCAGCACGCCAGCCCGCGCATCCTGAAATTGATGAAGCGGCCGGGCAACATCGACAAGACGCTGGAGCGCATCCAGAACTGGCGCAAGCTGGTGCCGGATCTGACCATCCGCAGCACCTTCATCGTCGGCTTTCCCGGCGAGACCGAGGCGGAGTTCGAGGAGCTGCTGGATTTCCTGCGCGAGGCGAAACTCGACCGCGTCGGCGCGTTTGCCTATTCGCCGGTCGATGGCGCGAAGGCGAACGAGCTGCCCGATCCGGTCTCCGAGGAATTGAAGGAAGATCGCCTCGAACAGTTCATGGCGGTGCAGGCGGAAATCTCCGCTGCGAAGTTGCAGCGCAAGATCGGCCGCACGATCACCGTGCTCGTGGACGAGGCCGGTGCCGACGGCGCAGTCGCGCGCTCCGCCGCCGATGCGCCGGAGATCGACGGCAGCGTGCATATCTCCTATGGGCATCAGGCCAACGACCAGAGCCTGAAACCCGGCCAGTTCATCGAGGTGCTGATCGAGGGTGCCAGCGAACACGATCTGCACGCGCGACTGGCCCATCCGCAGCTCAAAGTGGTGTAGCTCGCGCCATGCGCTACGTCGCGCCAGCCCGCGGCACGGTCGATCCGGCGGTGTTCGGCCGGCTGCCGCTGGCGACGTGGGTGGAGCATGCCGCGCTGCTCGGCGGCGCCAAATGGCCGTCCATCGAGTTACTCAATCACGGCGTTCCGCCAGGCATGCCACAGCGGTTCGTGGCACAGACGCCGACGTTGCTGGCCGATGGTCTGCACTACGAACAGCGCATCGCCGAGCGCAGCGAAATCGCTACCCGCGAAGGCAGCTGGCATGACTTGCTCAATGCGCTGGTCTGGCTGCGCTATCCCGCGTTGAAGCAGGCGTTGAACCAGCGCCAGGTCGCGGAAATCAGCCGCATGGGCCCGAAGCTGCGCTCACGCGCGCAATACGCAATGACCCACTTCGACGAAGGCGGTGTCATGGTTGCCGTGCGTGATCCCGAGCTGCTGGCGCTGTGGGACGCACACGACTGGCACGGCCTGTTCTGGCGCCACCGGCAGGCCTGGCTCGATGGCTCGATCCGGCTGGAACTGTTCGGCCACGCGCTGCTGGAGCACGCACTGAATCCGGATAAGCTGCTGGTGGGCAAGGCGCTGGTATTCCAGTCAGCCGGCGACATCCATGCGCTACGGCTTGACGCCGTTTGCGCCGATGCCATTGCGACCGACCGCCTGCTGCACGATCCGCTGGAGTTGCGCCCCTTGCCGCTGTCGGGGATCGCGGGCTGGCATCCCGACAACGGCGACGAGGCGTTTCACCGCAGCACCGTTTGCTACCAGCCGCGGCGCGCCGGTCGCGAGTACCCACCGGCCGTGCAACTACCTCGCTGAATCCTGCTCCCGGACATGCCATACGTACGAGCTGCTTCGCTCATGGCTTGGCAGGTTCATCCGAAGAGCCATCGTTTTCTGCCATCTTCTTGCTTCGCGTCGCCCAGGTCTCCAGCGTCTGCGGCTTGATGAACAGGATGGTGATTTCCTTTTGCGCCTGCTTGACCTTCGCTTCGATGCGCGTGATGCAGGCTTCGATTTGGGGTGTGGTCAAGCTGTCTTCGAATTCCGCGCTCATCACCGCCAGGATCTGGTCCGGCCCCATCTGCATGGTCAGCACGCCGTTGGCGTGGCGAATGCCGGGTTCGGCTCCGGCAATCTGCAGGATCGACTCGCGCACTTGCGGATAGGCTGATTCGCCGATCAGCAGACCCTTGCTTTCACGTGCCAGCAGGATCGACGTGGCGGCCAGCACCAGCGCGATGCCGATCGAGGCGGCGCCGTCGAAGCGCGGCTCGGCAAACGTCTTGGCCGCGAAGATGCCGGCGAAGGCGATCAGCAGGCCGATCAACGCCGCGCTGTCCTGCAGCAGCACCGAGAACGTGGTGGGGTCCTTCGTCTTGCGGAAAGCCTCCCTGTAGCCCATGTCGCCTTTGCTCGCGCGGATTTCGCGCAGCGAGATCCACCACGTAACGCCCTCGAACACCACGCCCACCGCGAGCACGATGTAGCTGAGCGTGGCGTCGACGATGGGTTCGGGATGGCGCAGTTGGGTGAACCCTTCATAGAACGACACCCCCGCACCCAGGCCCAGCACCAGCAGCGAGACGATGAAGGTCCAGAAGTACAGCTCGCGCCCATGCCCGAACGGATGGGTCGGACCCGCTGGTTTGCCGGCGCGGTGCAGGCCGTACAGCAGCAACGCCGTATTGATGCTGTCGACCGTCGAATGCACGCCTTCGCTCAGCATCGCCGAGCTCCCCGACAGCGCAGCGGCGACGAACTTGCTGATCGCGACCAGCAGGTCGCCGGCGAGGGCAGCGTAGACGACGAAGCGCGGGCCGGACTGGTTCGCCATGTTCATGCCTTTCGGTTTTCGTCGGGGAAACCCGCGAGCCGCGAGGGAGAGACTTGTCAGCTGTACCCGGTTCGCGCGCAGAGCGTGTGTCTGAAGGAAGGTTTGAATAGATCCTTTCGCATCATTCCCGCGCAAAGCGGCGATTCACAACAGCGAAGCTGGTCATCCAGGTAACTCTGCAGCAATGAGGCGGGCGGCAGCAGTCTCTTCGACCGCTGCAGTCGCGGGGCAGATTGACAGGACGTGCATGAAAGAGGAGTCATCACACGGGCGATCGAAGCCCGAATACTTTCCACAACGCTCACGGAATCAACCGCAGCCAGCACTCACGCGCCGTTGACGAAAGTTGGCCCTCTATGTTCAGGAAGAAATGGTCCGTGTTTGAATAGCCATCCTTTTGGAGCGGTTGCTCCGACTTTCAAACGCCTCGCAAACGCCGGAGTTCAGCATGAGAAAGAAGTCGATCTTCAACCGGTTCGCCGGCACGGCCACGACGGCGACCGGATCGCCGTATGCGTTCATTGTGGCGGTGCTGGTCGTGGTGGTGTGGGGCGTGAGCGGCCCGATTTTCAAGTTCAGCAGCGACTGGCAGCTGGTCATCAACACGGGCACGACCATCATCACCTTTCTGATGGTGTTCCTGATCCAGAACAGCCAGAACCGGGACGGCAAGGCACTGCAGATCAAGCTCGACGAAATTCTCAGCACCATGAGCGGTACGCACAACGCGCTGCTGGATCTGGAAGAGCTCGATGACGCTGCACTGGACCGGCATCGCAAGAAATATGAGGACCTCGCCGAAGAGGCCCGGAAGAAGCTCGCTCGCGGCGAGAGCGACATCGAATGCGAAAGTGTGGAGCCGGAAAAGGAGGGGGACGAGTGATGCTGATTGCCAGCGAGGGCGGGCTTCGCCACCTATACGTAGTTCACCGCGACCACCACGAATTGCGTAAGTCCGCCCGGCAGCTCCGCAGAAAATTCATCATCGGCGCGCTTTTTCAGGACCGCCCGCGCCAGCGGTGAATCGATGCTGATCCAGCCCAGCTTCGCGTCGGTCTCGTCGGGGCCGACGATGCGGTAGTGCAGGATCTCGCCGGTGTCGATGTTTTCCAGTTCGATGCGGGCACCAAAAAATATCCGCGTCGGATCGCTCGGCGCACCCTCGGCGACCTTCAACGACGGGATGCGCCTGGTCAGGTAGCGCGCACGCCGATCGATTTCGCCGAGTTGTTTCTTGCGGTAGATGTATTCGGCATTTTCCGAGCGGTCGCCTTCGGCCGCTGCCGCCGCGAGTGCCTTGACCACTTCCGGGCGCAACACGTGCCAGAGGTGATCGAGCTCGGCCTTGAGTCGCTCGAAGCCGGCGCGGGTGATGATCGCGGTGGAACTGGGAGAGGGGGCGCGCCAGCGGCTCATGCGGGAGTGGCCAGCTGTCGTCGCTGCGCGTCGATTTCGCGGCGCAGCGGATGATCGGGCCACGTGGCAGCGAGCTGATCCAGCAACGCCGACGCCTCGGCATGCCGGTCGGCGTGCGCGGCAAGCTGGCGTGCGGCGAGCAGGCCGTAGTGTGGCGTCTGCGGATCACGCGGCCAGTGCGCGAGAAAACCATTGCACAGATGCAATGCGAGCCTATCCATGCCCAGTCGTGCCGCCAGATCCGCCAGTTCGCCACAGGTTCGTGGATCGTCGGGGATGAAATCGGCATCGATCCCACAGCATTCCTGCAACACACCCAGCGCCCGCCGTGATTCGCTTTGTGCGATCAGCCCGGCGATCCAGATCTGGCCATGTACCAGCAGGCCATCGCGCAGGTTCTGCCGCAACAGCAATCGGCGATAGGCCAGATGCAGCGGCGCCGGTGCAACCCGGTCCTGCATGCGGGCGACCAGCAGTGCGGTGGCGGCGGCTGGATCGGCATCCGCGAGTGCATCGACCTGGGCCAGCAAAGTTTCGTCGGCGTCCTGGCCACCGGCCCGGGCCAGCCTGGGTGCCTCCGGCTCCAGCCCGAAGCGTTCGTGGCGCCGGTGGATCATCGCGCCCATCAGGTGGAACGCGAGCACGATCAGATAGGTATAGGCGAAGGCAAACAGTGGCAGCGCCAGCAGCCGCGGGAGCAGCGCCGTGCTGACCGAGGCGACGACGATCAGCACGCCGAGCAGCAGATTGATCGCCACGGGCAACAGGTAGGCGGCACCGAAGCCGCCGATGACGCGTCCCCAGTTCAGCGGGTTGAGCGCCAGTGCCAGGTTGCCGTCGAACGCCAGCGACATGTCGATAGCCGGCAGCGCGAAGGCGGCCAGGATCAGCACCGGCAACAGCAGGCGCGGGAAGAACACGACGGCGATCACGCACAGAGCGACCACCAGCAGATGAATCGCGGTAAGTCCCCAGCCACTGGATTCATTGCCATCGCTGCCGACATCGGGCGGATCGGCGTAGCCATGGGC
>JBEPVP010000235.1:0-5271 GCA_041690935.1 Rhodanobacter sp. | reverse complement strand
GATCCGTTCCGTGCCGATGGCGGACTGCGCGTGCTCGACGGCAACCTCGGCACCGCGACGATCAAGGTTTCGGCGGTGCCTGCGGACCGCTGGATCATCGAAGCGCCGGCAATCGTCTTCGACGATCAGGACGACGTGAAGCATGCATTCGAGCGCGGCGAGCTCGATCGCGATTTCGTCGCGGTCGTGCGCTTCCAGGGTCCGCGCGCGAACGGCATGCCCGAGCTGCACAAACTCACCCCCACGCTGGCGCTGCTGCAGGATCGCGGCCACCGCATCGCCCTGCTCACCGACGGCCGCATGTCGGGCGCTTCCGGGCGCGTGCCCGCGGCGATCCACGTGACGCCCGAGGCGGTCGCCGGCGGCAACATCGCCAAGATTCGCGCCGGCGACATGATCCGCCTGGACGCGGCGAATGGACGTCTGGACGTCCTGCTGGACGCGCACGAACTGGACGCAAGACCGCCGCACACCGCCGACCTGTCCAACGAACACAGCGGCATGGGCCGCGAATTGTTCAGCCTGTTCCGTCAGGCCGCCAGCAGTGCCGACCTCGGCGCCGGCGTGCTTTAGCTTTGGCTTCCTCCCCTGCAAAGCAGGGGAGGGCTGGGGGAGGGGCCGCTCTCGATCCGAACTCCACCGCCAGCATGAGCAACCCCCTCACCCTGAAGGGATTCCCTTCGGTCACCAACCTCCCTCTGCGTGCAGGGGAGGAGCAAAATCCAGGAGCATGACGTGAACTCCATCGAACAAAAGCAGCAACAGGTCGAAGCCCTCATGCAGCTGGCGCCGGTGATCCCGGTGGTGATCATTGACGACGCCCGACACGCGGTGTCGATGGCGCGTGCGCTGGTTGCCGGCGGCATCCCGACCATCGAGGTCACCCTGCGCACGAGCGCCGCACTGGAGGCGATCCGCGCGATCGCCGCCGAGGTGGAAGGTGCGGTGGTCGGCTGCGGCACGGCGCTGACCGCACGCGACCTGCACGCCGCGCAGCAGGCCGGCGCGCGCTTCGCCGTTTCGCCCGGCACTTCGCCGCGCCTGCTCGACGCGGCCGACGATTGCGAACTGCCGCTGCTGCCCGGCGTCGCCACCGCCAGCGAGGCGATGGCCCTGCTCGAGCGCGGCTATCGTCATCTGAAATTCTTTCCGGCGGTGCCGGCCGGCGGGTACAAGTTGCTCGGCGCCTGGGCCAGCCCGCTGCCACAGATCCGCTTCTGTCCCACCGGCGGCATCAGCCTGAGCAACGCCGTGGATTTTCTTGCGCTGCCGAACGTGCTGTGCGTGGGCGGGTCGTGGTTGACCCCCGCCGACAAACTCGCCGGCGGCGATTGGGCTGGTATCGAGTTGCTGGCGCGAGAAGCGGCGGCGTTGCGCAAATCAGCCTGATCAACGTTCGCCTGCAGGAGCGCACCCTGTGCGCGACCAGCGCGAAAGCGCTGTGACGCTATCCTGTTGGAGCAAAAGCATCGCGCACAGGGTGCGCTCCTACCGTGGAATCGGCTACACCGACTCCGCGTCCAGCCGCGCCATCACTGCCGCGCTGACGCGGGCGCAGCGCTGACCCATGAACGGGAACGCCTCGCTCATGGTGGCGGCCAGCGTGCCCTGCAGCGATGTACGCAGCAGCCGGCGCGCGCGGTGCAGGCGGGTCTTCACCGTCTCCGGCTTGATCTCGAGCAAGTTGGCGGTCTCCTCGACCGAGCACTCCTCGACCTCGCGCATCATGTAGACGGTGCGGAATGCTGGAGGCAGTTCGTCGATGGCGTGCTCGAGCAAGTGGCGGATCTGCGCACGGGCGGCAGAAACGGCCGGGTCTTCGCTGCCGAATTTCGAGGGGAACTGGATGACCTGGTGGGTATCGTCCGGCGCCGCGTCGATCTGCTCCAGGCCGACCATGTGGTGGCGCTTGCGCAAGCGGCCACGCGCCTCGTTCAGCACGATGCTGGTCAGCCAGGTCAGCAGGGTCGAATCGCCACGAAAGGTAGCCAGCTTGCGATAGGCGCTCATATACGATTCCTGCAGCACATCTTCCGCTTCCGAGTCCTCGCCGATCACGCTGCGCGCGATGCGGAACAGGCGCTGGTTGCAGCGCTGCATGATGTGGCGAAACGCCTCGCGCTGGCCGCCACGGACCAGTTCCACCAGCGCGTTGTCGTCCAGCGCGACGTAATCGACGGGTGCAACATGGGTATGGGCTGACATGATGTTCTCCTTTTACTCCTGATTGATCCGAAGCGGATCAACCCCCTCCCTAACCCTCCCCCGCTGGCGCAGGGGAGGCACGGTGGATGGCACTGCGTGCCGGTTCGTTGATGGGATGCGGCAGCAGCCCCGCAGGTTCCCGCTCAGCCGGCCAGGGTCGCCAGAATCTCCTGTCGCCGCGGTTCCGTGGCGAACTCGCCGAGCAGGCGCCGGGTCTGCATCGACACGCCGTGCAGGTGCACCCCGCGCGAGGACAGGCATTCGTGGCTGGCCTGCACGATCACCGCCACGCCGCGCGGCTGCAGCACGTGCGCCAGCGTGTCGGCAATCTCCACGGTCAGCCGTTCCTGGATCTGCAGGCGTCGGCCGAACGCCTCCACCAGCCGCGCCAGCTTGGAGATGCCGACCACGCGCTGATTCGGCAGATAGGCGATGTGCACCACCCCGCGGATCGCCGCCATGTGATGCTCGCAGGTCGACTGCAGCGGGATGTCGCGCAGCAGCACCAGCTCGTCATAGCCGCCCACTTCGCCGAAGGTGCGGCTGAGCAGACCGGCGGGATCCTGCCGGTAGCCGGCGAACCACTCCTCATAGGCACGCACCACCCGCGCCGGCGTGGCCAGCAAACCTTCGCGTGCAGGTTCGTCGCCGGCCCAGCGGATCAGCGTTCGCACGGCCGCTTCCGCCTCGGCGCGCGACGGGCGCGTGGTGTCGCTGGCCAGCATCTGCATGGCGGCAGCCGGTGGCGAAAGAGTCTGGTCGAATTCAAGCATGGCGCTGGCTTCGTCGGGGGAACGGTTGATTCGATGCGGTGAGCGCCGCCGAGGTTCCTGTCGCCCCCAACGTCTGCGCGGGAACCTGCACGACGCTGTTGCATCCCATGGGCGACGGCAGGCATCGAAGTCATCCGCCTGCCCCATCACCCATCCCAAGGAGACACACCATGAACAAATCCCTGTTTGCCCTCGTGCTTGCATTCGGCATCGGCTCGATCGCCAGCGTGCATGCCCAGCAGGCGCCCGCCCTCAACGACGCGCAGATCGCGCACATCGCCTATACCGCTGGCGTGATCGACGTCACCGCCGCCAAGCAGGCGCTGCACAAATCGCACAACAAGGACGTGCGCGCGTTTGCCGAGGAAATGGCGCGCGACCATGCCGCGGTCAACGACCAGGCGCTGGCGCTGGTGAAGAAGCTCGGCGTGACGCCGCAGGACAATCCGACCAGCCAGTCGCTGTCGAGCGCCGCCGCCGCCGAGCAGACCAAGCTCGCCGCACTCAGCGGCAGCGCGTATGACAAGGCCTACGTCGCCAACGAGGTCGCGTACCACAAGACCGTCAACGGCGCGCTGAGCGGCACGTTGATCCCGTCGGCGCAGAACGCGCAGCTGAAGTCGCTGCTGGAAACCGGCCTGAAGCTGTTCCAGTCGCACCAGATGCATGCCGAGCATCTGGCGCAGAGCCTGAAGTAAGGAGCGCCGCATGCTCCGTCTGATGATTCTGCTCGTCGGCCTGCTGGCGGCAACTGCCGGGTTTGCGCCCGCCTCTGCCACCAGCACGATGCAGGCCCAACGCGTGCATGTGATCGTGATCGACAAGATGGCGTACGGCCCGATGCCGACCGACGTACGCGTCGGCGACATCATCGAATGGGTCAATCACGACATCCTCGAACACAGCGCCACGGCACGTGATGGGCGCTTCGATGTCGATCTGAAACCGGGCGCCAGCGGGCGCATCACGGCGGTGGCCGGCACGCTTGCGTTCTTCTGCAAGTTCCATCCGACTATGACCGCCAGCATGGTGGTCAGGTAACCCGCGTACGGGCAGTCTCCAGTCTTTCCGGCGACTGCCCGTCCACGCCTGCCCCTGCCAGCGCCCGGTTTCGATCACTCGCCGGCACCCTGGTCAGTTGCACCTCGTCGACCACCATCTTCGATCCAATACGTCGCGAGGCCATATCAGCACGTTCGGCGCCTCCGCAGCTTGCGCCGAACGTGAGTCGCTCAGTTGAGTGGCGCGGGAGCCTTCACCGGCTTCACATACGTATTGAACAATTCGTCGATCCGCCGGTATTCGTCGTACCAGGAATCGGCATGCACGAAGCTGTGGCGTTCCAGCGGGTACAGCGATATCCAGAAGTTTTTCTTGTGCAGCTCGATCAGACGCTGGTACAGGCGGATCGAATCTTCGGTGAGTACGTTGTCGTCGATCAGGCCGTGTTCGATCAGCAGCGGGTCCTGCAACTGGTCGGCGTATTCGATCGGCGAGCTGGTCTTGAACGCTTCCGGATCGAGCAGCGAGTCGTTGAGGATGTTGGCGGTGTATTCGTGGTTGTACAGCGTCCAGTCGCTGACCGGACGCAGCGCGGCGCCGGCGGCGAATTCGCCGGGCGCGCGCAGCAGCGCCATCTCGGTCATGAAACCGCCGTAGCTGCCGCCGTAGATGCCCACGCGCGCGGGATCGACGTGATGGTTCTGCACCAGCCACGCCTTGCCGTCGAGCAGGTCTTGCAGTTCCGGGTGACCCATCTGGCGGTAGATCGCGGTGCGCCATGCGCGGCCGTAGCCTTCGGAGGCGCGGTAATCCATGTCCAGCACCACGTAGCCCTGCTGCACCAGCAGGTTGTGGAACAGCTGCTCGCGGAAGTAGTGACCCCACGACAGCGTGACGTTCTGCAGGTAGCCGGCGCCGTGCACGAAGATCACCGCTGGCTTCGATGCGCTGCCGTCGTTGGCCGGGCCGTAGTACTTCGCGTAGATCGGGCCGACGTCGTGGCTGGATTTCACCTCGACGATTTTCGGCGCGATCCAGTCATGCGCGGTGAACGCCGGTTTCATGGTGTCGGTCAACTCGCGCGGCGTGCCACCGGCGGACGGCTGGACGGCCAATTGCGGCAGCACGTACGGGGAGGAATGCAGCACGGCGAGCTGGCTGCCATCGGGCGACAACCTGAAATCGTCCATGCCCTGGTAGTTCGTGACGCGGTTCAGCGTGCCGCCGCCGGATGGCACGCGATAGACGTCGTAGCTGTATGGCGCGACCTGATTGGTGCGCAGGTAGAACC
>JBEPVP010000234.1:0-5334 GCA_041690935.1 Rhodanobacter sp. | reverse complement strand
TTTATACGACCCTGGCCTCCTGCCGGGGGCCGGGGGGCGGGGTGTGGGCGCCGTGCGTCGACGCCCCCTGCCGCGCGGGGGGCACCGCCCACTGCGCGGTCACATTGGCGCACAGCCGCAGTGCGGCGAGCAGTTGCAGCGCATCGCGATAGGCGGCGCTGCGCGAAGGGTCGCCGGACAGGCTCATCCAGCCGACGCGGTAGCCGCAGGCGCGATGCACCTTGCTCAGCCCGCCGAAACTCACGCACGGCAATTCGGCGGCCACTTCGGCCAGCGGCTGGAAGATCACGCCGTCATACAGGATCTCGTCGTAGATCTCGTCAGCGAGCAGCAGCAAGCCGTGTCGTGCCGCGATCGCCACCAGTTGTTCGAGCAGCGCGCGCGGATACACCGCGCCGGTCGGATTGTTCGGGTTGATCAGCACCAGGGCGCGCGTGCGGGACGTGATCAGCGACTCGACCTCCTGCGGATCGGGCAGATGGCCGTTGCTGGCCAGGCAGCGGTAGTAACGTGGCTGGCCACCATTGAGGATGGTCGCCGCGCTCCACAATGGGTAATCCGGGCTCGGCAGCAGCACCTCGTCGCCTGGTTGCAGCAGCGCGCGCAGGGACAGGTCGATCAGCTCGCTGACGCCGTTGCCGATGAAGATGCGCTCCGGCTCCACGTCCTGCGCGCCACGCGACCGCTGCTGCGCGGCAATGCAGTCGCGGGCGATTTCCAGGCCCTGCTCGTGGCCGTAGGCCCCGCTGTCGTGCAGATGGCTGGCAATCGCCTCGCGCAAGTGCGCCGGCGCCTCGAAGCCGTAGCGCCCCGGGTTGCCGATGTTGAGTTTGATGATGTCGAGGCCAGCGGCCTCCAGTTCGCGCGCGCGCCGGGTCAGCGCGCCGCGTATTTCGTAGCGCACGTCAGCCAGGTGCGCACTGGGTGTGATCGAAGCCAACGCCGGCATCCTTTGAGGTCTGGGGCCGGCCCCATCGCCGACGGGTCGATGCTAGCAGCGTGCCGCAGTGCAGCGCGAGAGCCCCGGGGCCGATGGCGGTTCACCGGCGGGCAAGCTCCGGGCAAGGCATAATCGCCAGACCGTGCACACAGACTTTCGCCATGAGTGACGCCGAAACGATCGAGCGGCTGCGGCATATCGGCTGGCGTGGCGAGGTGTTGCCGGTGCCCGGCCTGCGCCTCGCCCGGGTGGTTGCCCAGCATCGCGCCGGCTACGAGCTGCACGATGGCGAAACCCTGTTCGGTGCGCAGCCGGACGGCCGTTTCCTCAAGCGCGGCATCGATCCCGCCGAGCGGCCGGTGGTGGGTGATTTCGTCGAAGTGGAAAGTGGTACGCCACCGCATATCGTCACGGTGGCGCCGCGACGCACGGTGATGTCGCGCGCGGCGGCCGGCGAGCGCTACGAGCGTCAATTGATCGCCACGAACATCGATTACGTGCTGGTGCTGACCGGACTGGATGGCGATTTCAACCCGGCGCGGATCGAGCGCTACCTGTCGTTGACCGAAGATTCCGGTGCGCAGCCGGTGGTGCTGCTGAGCAAGCTGGATACGCGCGAAGATGCGGCCGCGCAGATCGCCGCATTGCGCGAGCGGCTGCCGGACAGCACCCCGATCCACGCGCTGAACTGCAAGGACCCGTCCAGCGTGGCGCTGCTGGCGCGGTACCTGCAGCCGGGCGACAGCGCCGTGCTGGTGGGATCTTCCGGTGCCGGCAAATCCACCCTGACCAATACCCTGCTCGGCACGGCGACGATGGCCACCGCCGAGGTGCGCCACCATGACAGTCGTGGTCGCCACACCACCACCCATCGCGCGCTGCTGCAACTGCCCAGCGGCGGCTGCCTGATCGACACGCCGGGCATGCGCGAACTCAAGCTCACCGGCGAAGAGAACCTCGACCTGTTCGCCGACATCGACGTGCTCGCCGAGCAATGCCGCTTCGCCGACTGCGGTCACGGCAGCGAGCCCGGTTGCGCGGTGCAGGTGGCGCTGGACAACGGCGAACTGACCGCGGCCCGCTGGCGCAACTATCTCAAGCTGCACGACGAGCGCGAGGAGCAGGCCGCGACGCTGGAAGCGCGTCTGCGCCGCCAGCGTGGCGGCCGCCCGATCGAGCGGCCGCACGGGCATCGAGGGCAACGCGAGCGGGACTGAGAATCAGCGCGCTGCTGCTGCGCACGACGCCCCACAAAGCCACTAGTATCGCGGCATCGCTGTTGCGGAGCACAGGCATGCGTCGGCTGTCCTCATCGTCCACGTTTTTCTACAAGCGGGTCTTTCCCGTGTTCTGGTTTGGCTTCCTGATCGTATTCTTCTCGATCTCGCTGTGGGGCACGCAGCACGCCAGGATGCCCGCCGAGCCAGGGCAGATCGCGCCCTTTCTGCTGATGCCGATCTTCATGGCCGGCGTGGGTTTCTTCATCTTCCGCAAGTTGATTCATGACCTCGTCGACGAGGTCTGGCTGGACGGCGACTGGATGGTCGTGAAGAACCGTGACGAGCAGTGGCGCGTCGCGCTGACCGATGTGGTGAACGTCAATGCGACCACCATGACCAATCCGCGCCGCATCACCGTGATGCTGCGGACGGATTCCCGTCATGGCCGCAGTTTCAGTTTCATGCCGGCCAGCCCGCGCCGGTTCCTCGGCGCGTTCAGCCCCGATCCGATTGCGCTCGAGCTGATCGAGCGCGTCGATGCCTTGCGCGGAGTGGCCCGATGAGTGCGCCCGACGCCGTCATTGCGCCCGGCCTGCAGCGCTACGCCGCACTCGACCAGCGCCTGCTGGCGGCGGTACGCGGCATCCATATCCTGTCGACGGTGGCGTGGCCGGCGTCGCTGGAACGCCGGATGATCGAGGCCTACAGCAAGGGCCAGTTCGCCTTGCCCGAGGTGACTTACGCACGACCGGACCTGGCCGCGGCGCGGGCCGAGCTGGCAGCGATCGAAGCCGCCGCCGGTGGCAACGATCCGCACGACATCGATCCGCTCGGCGATTACCTGCGCCGCACCGCCGAATCCTGGCGGGTTGCCGCCGAGATGCTGGAATCGGTCGGTACCGCCGGTTTCACCGCGCCGTCGGTCGCGCTGTATGGACGTCCGGATGATTCGATTCCCGGCAGCCAGCGCAGCAATCTCGATGCAGCACATTACTTTGTCGAGCTGGCCGACGAGCTGGGTGCGGATCTGCTGGCCGACGACAGCAGCGTGAATATCCCGGCCGATGTGCTGCGCGCTGACCTGGCCGGCACGCTGGATGCGTTCTTCGGCGCCGGCACGATCAGCGTCGAAGTCGATCCGGAGCTCACCGCCAAGGCCGCCGCCGGTGCCACCCGCATTCGTCTGCGTGGCGGCACCTGCTTCAGCGAGTACGACCGCCACCAGCTGCTGGCACACGAGGCGTTCGTGCATTCGCTGACCGCCTTGAACGGGCGGCGGCAACCGCTGCTGACTTCGCTGGCGCGCACGTCGCCGCGGGTCACCGCCACCCAGGAAGGCCTGGCGGTGTTCGCCGAGCTGATGTCCGGCGCGATCGACATCACCCGGCTCAAGCGCATCAGCCTGCGCATCCTGGCGATCGACATGGCGTTGAACGGCGCCGACTTCGTCGAGGTCTACCAGTACTTCAGCGCCTGCGGGCAGAGCACGACGGACAGTTTCCATTCGGCCCAGCGCGTGTTTCGCGGGGTGCCGCTGAGCGGCGGTGCGGCGTTCGCCAAGGACAATGTGTATCTGTCCGGCCTGCTCACCGTGCACACGTTCTTTCGCTGGGCCTTGAAGGAGCGCCGGATGGATCTGCTGCGCCACCTGTTTGCCGGCAAGCTGACCCTGCACGACGTGATCAGCCTGCAGCCGCACTTCGCATCGGGCGCGATCCTGCCGCCGCGCTGGCTGCCACCGTGGATGCAGCACGTGCACGGACTGGCCGGCAAGCTGGCGTTTTCGGTGTTCATCAACGGCATCCACATGAACCGGGTGCAGGGCGACGAGTTGTTGTCGAGCGTGTAGTGCTGCGCCGTCGTGGCGCAGCGACGGGCCGGTGCCGGGTGCCCCGGTGCTAATATCATGTGTCGTCGACCGTCCTCGCGGCTGGCGCTCCCCTACCGAAAAAAGCACATCCGATGAGCCTTCCCGAAGAACTGCGTCTTGCTGCGCTCGAATATCACCGCCTGCCGCGTCCGGGCAAGATCAAGGTCACCCCGACCACCTCGCTGCTGACCCAGCGCGACCTGTCGCTGGCCTATTCGCCCGGTGTCGCAGCGGCCTGCGACGCGATCGTCGAAGACCCGACCACGGCCGCCGAGTACACCGCCCGTGGCAACCTGGTCGCGGTGATCACCAACGGCACCGCGGTGCTGGGCCTGGGCAATATCGGGCCGCTGGCGGCCAAGCCGGTGATGGAAGGCAAGGGCGTGCTGTTCCAGAAATTCGCCGGCATCGACGTGTTCGACATCGAGATCGACGAGCACGACCCGGACAAGCTGGTCGACATCATTGCCAGCCTCGAGCCGACCTTCGGCGGCATCAACCTGGAAGACATCAAGGCGCCGGAGTGCTTCATCGTCGAGCGCAAGCTGCGCGAGCGGATGAAGATCCCGGTGTTCCACGACGACCAGCACGGCACCGCCATCGTCGCCGCCGCCGCGGTGCTGAATGGCCTCGCGATCGTCGGCAAGGACATCGGCAAGGTCAAGCTCGTCTGCTCCGGCGCCGGCGCCGCTGCGCTCGCCTGCCTCGACCTGCAGGTGAGCCTCGGGCTCGATCCGCAGAACATCTTCGTGCTCGACAGCCGGGGCGTCGTGCACAAGGCGCGCAAGGAGGCGATGGATCCCGACAAGGCGCGCTACGCCCAGGACACGGCCGCGCGCTCCCTCGCCGAGGTCATCGGCGGCGCCGATGTCTTTCTCGGGCTATCCGCCGGTGGCGTGCTCACGGCCGACATGGTGAAGTCGATGGCGGACCGGCCGATCATCCTCGCGATGGCCAATCCCGAGCCCGAGATCCGACCCGAGGTCGCCAAGGCGGCGCGCCCCGACTGCCTGATCGGCACCGGGCGCTCCGATTACCCGAACCAGGTCAACAACTCGCTCTGTTTTCCGTTCATCTTTCGCGGCGCGCTCGACTGCGGCGCGTCGACGATCAACGAAGCGATGAAGCTCGCCGCCGTGCGATCGCTGGCGGCGCTCGCACAGGCCGAGCCGTCGGAGATCGTCGCCCAGGCCTACGGCGAGGCGACGCCCGCATTCGGTCCCGACTATCTGATACCCCGCGCGTTCGACCCGCGCCTCATCACGAGCATGGCGCCCGCGGTGGCCAAGGCGGCGATGGAGAGC
>JBEPVP010000233.1:0-5475 GCA_041690935.1 Rhodanobacter sp. | reverse complement strand
CCGATGCCGAAGCCGATCGCCAGCGGCAGTGCGGCGCCCATCGCGACCAGGGTGGTCATGGTGATCGGGCGGAAGCGCACCAGCGCGGCTTCGCGGATCGCCTCGGGCGCGGACAGGCCGCGTTCGCGTTCGGCGACGAGGGCGAAGTCGACCATCAGGATCGCGTTTTTCTTGACGATGCCTATGAGCATCAGGATCGCGATGATCGCCATCATCGATATCTGCGTCTGCGTCACCAGCATGGCCAGGAACGCGCCGGCGCCGGCGGCCGGCAGGGTGGACAGGATGGTCAGCGGATGGCCGAGGCTTTCGTAGAGGATGCCGAGCACGATGTACATCGCCAGGATCGAGCCGAGCAGCAGGACCATGCCGTTGGACTGCGCCTGCTGCAGGCGCTGGTTGGCGCCGGTGAAATCGACGCGCATGCCGGCCGGCAGCCCGACCGCGTAGGCGGTCTGTTCGACCAGCTTGACGCCGCGATCCTGCGGCACGTCCTTGGCCAGGTTGTAGCTGACCGTGGCTGCTTCGAGCTGGTTGTGATGACGGATCCGAATCGGACTCATGTTCGGCTGGATCGTTGCCAGCGCGGACAGCGGGATCATCCGGCCCTGCTCGTTGCGCACGCGAATGTTGAGCAGCGCCTCGGGGCTCACGCTTTCCGCCGCGCTGGTGTTCAACACCACCGCGTACTGGTTGATGTCGGAGTAGATCTGCGAGACCTGGCGCTGGCCGAACGAGTTGTACAGCGCCGAGTCGATCGTGCCGATGCCCACGTGCAGGCGGCCGGCGGCCTCGCGGTCGATCTTCAGAAGCTGCTGCTTGCCGACCTGGTCGAAGTCGCTGCCGACATCGCGGAATTCCTTGATCGTGCGCAGCTGCCGCACCATCTTCAGCACCCAGGGCTGCAGGTCGGCACCGTTGGCGCTGACCAGCTGGAATTCGTACTGGCCGCCACCGTCGCCGCTGCCGCCGCCGCCGAGAAACTGCGCCGCGCTGACCGAGACCTTCACGCTGGCCAGCTTGTCGTACCGCTTCGACAGCCGCTCGACCACCTGCTTGATGCCTTCGTCGCGCTGGCCCGGCCCGCTGCCGCGCGGCTTCAGGTCGACGAACATCTGTGCGCTGTTGCCCACCGCGCCGCCGGCATCGTTGCCGCCGAGCAGGGTCAGCTGGTCGAGCACGGCCGGATCGGCCTGCATGATCTTCGCCACGGCCAGCGTGCGTTCGGTCAGCTGCGCCGGCGAAATGTTCGCGTCGGCACGGATGTCGACCTGCAGCTGGCCGGTGTCCTCGTCCGGCATGAAGGTGCCGCCGGCGGTCTTGGCCACCGCGAAACCGAGCACGAAGGTGAGGATCAGCAAGGTCAGCGGCTGCCAGCGCATGATCCGGCGATGGTGCATCGCCCAGTCCAGCGAGCGCGCGTAGATGCCCAGCAACTTGCGGTCGAAGTTTTCCACTGCCCGTTCGATGCGTCCCGGCGGCTTGCGCTCGGCCGGCTCATGCTTGAGCAGGTACGCGCACAGCGCCGGGGTCAGCGTCAGCGAGACCAGCGCTGAGATCACCACCGCGGCGGTCAGCGTCACCGAAAATTCGCGCAGCAGCATCACCAGCATGTTGTTGCCGAACAGCAGCGGCGCGAACACCGCCACCAGCGACAGCGTGATCGAGACCACCGTGAAGCCGATCTCGCCCACGCCGCTGAGCGCCGCCTGCAGCGGTGTCTGGCCGTGCTCCATGTGGCGCACGATGTTCTCGATCACCACGATCGCGTCGTCCACCACGAAACCTATGCACAGCACCAGCGCCACCAGCGACAAGGTATTGAGCGTGTAGCCGAGCGTCCACATCACCACGAACGCGCCGGCCAGCGACAGCGGCACGCTCAAGGTGGCGATCAGGGTCGGGCGCAGCCGGCGCAGGAACACCAGCATCACCAGCACCACCATCGCGATCGAAATCAGCAGCGCCACCTGCACCTCGTGCAACGCCGACTTGGTGGTCTGGGTGAGGTCGAACACCGGCGTCACTGTCACGTTGGACGGCAGCGACGCGCGCAGTTGCGGCAGCTTGGCGCGGATCGCCTCCACCGTGGCCACCGCGTTCGCCTCCGGCCGCTTGGTGATTTGCAGGCCGACCGTGCGCGCGTCGTTGAACCATGCCGCCTGGTATTCGTCCTGCTGGCCGCCGTAGACCCTGGCCACGTCGGACAGCCGCACCGGCGTGCCGTTCTTCACCGAGATCAACAGGCGCGCGAACTCGGCCGGCTGCTGCAACCCGTCGGTGGCGGTCACCGTCATCTGCGTGCGGCCGTCACTCAAGGTGCCCTGCGGCGAGGTGACGTTGGCCGCGCGCAGGGCGTTGGCGACATCGTTGGCGGTGAGTCCCTTGGCCGCCAGCGCGTTGCTGTCCAGCTCGATGCGCACGGCGTGCGGGGTGCCGCCGAATACCTGCACCTGCGCCACGCCGTCGATCTGCGCCACCGCCGGCTTGAGCAAGGTATCGGCGAGATCGAACAGCTGATCCTGCGGCAGCCCGGTCGAGGTCAGCGTGATGAACAGGATCGGGATCTGCGCGGTATCGAACTTGAAGTACTGCGGCGGCGACGGCATACCGGTCGGCAGGTCGACCGCGGCCGCGTTGATTGCCGCCTGCACGTCGCGCGCGGCACTGTCGGCGGTGCGGCTCATGGTGAAGCGCACCATCACCGAGGCGGAACCCTCGTTGGCGTTGCCGTACATCTCGTCGACACCGGGGATGCGTCCCAAGTGGCGTTCCAGCGGCGCCAGCACGGTGTTCGCCATGGTCTGCGCGCTGGCGCCGGGCTGCTGTGCCACCACGTAGACGCCGGGAAAATCCAGCGACGGCAGCGCGGCCACGCCGAGCAGCAGGTACGCCCACAGCCCGGCCAGCATCAGGCCGATGGCGAGTAGCGAGGTCCCGACCGGGCGGCGGATCAATGGGGCGAAAATATTCATGGCGCTTCCGTGGCCTGCAAGCATAACGGCAGACACGACCCGGCAGGCTTTGGCGGCACGCACGATGTATGCGCGCACCGCGACAGCGGGGTAGTGGCGAGGGTTCCGATCATGCCGGCTTTATGCCAGTTGCCGCACTCGCGCGTATGTGCCTGAAGTCCACACCCTGCCGGAAGGCAGGGGCGGAACAGCCGCATCCGCCAGCGTCCCTGCCGGCGGCCGGCGCAACGACTCAGCGCAGCGTCGGGCTGTAGCGCAAGGTCAGGAATGCGCTACGACCGGGCTGGTTGAAGTAGTACACGGTCTCGTAGTGGCGACCGAACGCATTCGCCAGCCGCACTTCCACCTGCCAGTCCGGCGCGAAGTGCCAGCTGGCGCGCAGGTCGGTGGTGGAGTAGCCGGCCAGCGGATGCCGGTTGGCGGCATCGTCGTAGCTGCGCCCCGCCGCGTTGATGGTGGCGCCCACACCGAACGCGCCGAAGCGGCGATCCAGATCCAGCCGCGCGGTGTGCTCCGGCCGGCGCGGCAGCACGTTGCCGTCGTTCGGGCCGCCGTCGCGGTTCACCGGTTGCAGCCAGGTCAGATAGCCTTGCAACTGCCAGCCGGCGAGGGTCGTGCCGAACTGGCCTTCCACACCACGGATGCGCGCCTTGCTGATGTTGGACGGGAAGAAGTTGCTGTCCAGCGCGATCAACTGGTCGATGCGGGTCTGGTAGGTATTCACCGCCCAGTTCCACGACGCCAGCTGCTGGCTCAGGCCGAGTTCGGCGCTGCGCGACTTCTCCGGCTTCAGTGCCGGGTTGCCACTGCCGTACGGGTAATACAGGTCGTTGAAGGTCGGCGCATGGAAGGCGCTGCCGTAACTGGCCGAGAGCTTCAGTCCGCCATCGAAGTGATAGCCCCACGCCGCGGCACCGGTGTTGTGGTCGCCGAACTGGCTGTTGTGGTCGCGCCGCGCCGACAGCTGCACCTCGTTGCGGCCGAACGTGGCCTGGTACTGCACGTAACCGCCGGTATTGTTGCGCCGGGTCCCGAGGAAGCCGGTATCGCTGTCGATGTGCTCGCCCTGCCAGTCGATGCCGAGCGTCAGCAGCTGATTGCTGGCCACGCTGAGGTCGTTCTGCCATGAGGCCTGGTTGCGCCGCGAGTAGATATAGCCAACGAAAGTCTGGTTCTCGTAGTTGTCATAGCGATCCAGGTTCTGGCCCACGCTCAGTGTGGTTTTCCATGCTTCCAGCGGGTTGATGCTGAAGCTGGAGCCTGCCACTTGTTGCACGGTGCGGCTGCGGTTCTGGTAGCTGCCGTCGAAATGGATCTCGCCGAGGCTGCGCAACCACGTGCCGGTGAGCTCGGCGCCATTGTCCCAGCGGTAGCCACCGTTCGCGCTGAGGTTCTGGTTGCGGTAGGCATCGCGGTCGGGCTCATCGGTGAAGCAGCCGGCGAACACCTCGCCCGCGCCGAGGCGGCAGGCGTTGATGCCGCGCGTGTGCTGCGCGCCGGCGCTGAGGTTGTACCAGGCGTGCTCGCTGCCGCCGGACACACCGGCCTGGCCGCGCAACAGATTGTTGCTGCCGGTGGTCAGGCTGAACGAGGGCTGCGGGCCGCCATCGCGCGAACCATGCCGGGTGAAGATCTGGATCACCCCGCCGATCGCGTCGGCGCCGTACAGGCTCGAACGCGGGCCGCGCACGATCTCGATACGCTCGATCTGTTCCACCGGCAGCTGCTCGAACGCAGCCAGCCCGTTGCCGACCGAACCGATCCGCACGCCATCGATCAGCACCAGCGTGTGCGACGAATTGGTGCCGCGCAGAAACAGCGAGGTCTGCTGGCCGTAGCCGCCGCTGTTGGCGAAGCTCACGCCGGGCAGGCCGGTCAGCAGGTCCGTCACCGACAGCGGCTGCAGCCGCTCGATATCGGCGCGGGTGATCACGCTGACCGACGACAGCGTCGCGTCGGCGGTGATCGCGGTGCGCGTGGCGGTGACGATCACCGGCTCCAGCGACGACGCATCGCTCTGGTCGGCCGCGTGGGCGCTCAGGATGCAACTCAACAGTGCCGCCGCCAACAAGGTCTTTTTCAAGGTCGTTCCTCTCGCCGCGCGCCCGCGCACGGCTCATGGGTTCAATGAGCTGGCGACACGCAGGGGGAGGCGGAACACCGGGCAGGCAGCAAGGCCAGACACGACTGTTCGGCCTCGCCCACCGCGAGCCACCAGGAATCGTTCAGGCCGGTCTCCGGGCTCACGAGTGGCACGCGGTGAACCGCATGCCCCGAACGGCGCCTTCCCGTGCTGTGCACAGTGGCGTTCGCCGTTCGTGAATCTCGCTTACCGTTGCGGGGGCAGCGCCGGCCTTGCAGTGTGTTCGCACACCACGCACCGGCTTCCCGTTTCATCCCTCCGGCGCAAAGCCATCGGGACACCTGAACCGCGCGACTCTAGCGCCGATATCTGGCCGGCGCAATCGGAGCCTTGCGTTAAGAGGACGTTTCCGGGCCT
>JBEPVP010000232.1:0-5495 GCA_041690935.1 Rhodanobacter sp. | reverse complement strand
ACGCCGAGCCGGGCCGGCGCGCGCCTGGGCTGGCGATAGCGGTTGAACTGATACGCGCCCAGCGCCCAGCCCAGCGCGGCCAGCATCGGATCGGCCAGCACGCCCTCGGCCGCGAGATGGTAGTTCGCGTCGGGCAGGGCGCACGGCAGCGCAGCCAGCGCCACCAGTGGATCACGTACATCCACGCCGACCAGCACGCGCACCAGCTTGCCGGTCGGATCGCTCAGCAACGCGAAGCTGCCCGGCATCGCCTCGAACGCGCTGTCGCTGAGCCAGCGACGCTGCGCCGCGCTGAGCCGGCGACGGGTCGCGGCGTAGTGCGCGGCGTCGGTAGTCTCGATGGCGATGCTGTGACGGGCGCCGGGCGGGCGTTCGATCAGGGCGGACATGGCGGAATCCTTCTGGCTTGCGGCGGCAGGCGGGTGCCGGCTGGACGATGACGAATCCGCCATGATGCGCGCTTTGGGCCGCACCTGACTATGCGGCGGGATGCTGCGCGTCGAGCCAGTCGGCCAGCGCGGTCATGTCACGCAAGTTCAATTCGGGCGGCGCGCCCAATTCGGTCGGCCAGCGCTGGCCGGCGCGATTGATCCAGGCGGTGCGCATGCCGGCGTCGCGCGCGCCGACCATGTCCATCGCCGGATCATCGCCGACATGCAGGATCTGGTCGGGCGCCACGCCCAGCCGTTCGGCGGCGGCCAGGAAAATCCGCGGATCGGGTTTCGCCACGCCGCTGTCGCGCGCGCAGATGTGGTGCGCGAAATGCGCATGGATGCCGATCCGTTGCAGGTCGGCATTGCCGTTGGTGAGACTGACCAGCGGCCAGCGCGCGGTGATCCGCTCCAGCGCGGGCAGGCTGTCCGGATACAGCTCCACGCTGTTGCGCGCGGCGAAGTAGATTTCCCACAGCGCATCGATCGGCGCGGCGACGATGCCGCAGGCGGCGAACGCCTGCTGCAGGGTGAGTTGGCGCTGGGTCGTGAAGTCATGCGCCAGGTCGAGCCGCTCGGCGGCGACCTGTGCGCGCAGCTCGCGCCTGGCCGCGCTCGGCCCAGCGCGCGCGCCGTCGGGATGGTGCTGCTGCAGCCAGGCATCGACCGCCTGATCGGCGCGTTCCAGCGCCGGCAGCACCGGCCACAAGGTGTCGTCCAGGTCCAGCGTGAGCGCGAGTATCGGCACGCTGGCGTGGCTCAGGGTTTGCTGATGCGCAGCACCTGGCCGAGCTTGAGCTGATCTTTCTTCAGATGGTTCCATTCGCGCAGTTGGGACACCTCGACGCCTTGCCGCTTGGCAATCGACGACAGCGTGTCGCCCTTGACCACCGTGTACGTCATCGCGGTCTGGCTCGCATTCGCGCTGACCTTGCCGAAATCCGGACCGTGGCTCTGGCTGACCGTGGTGGCCGAGCCGCTGGCGTGTGTCACGCCGCTGACGGTGACGTCGCTCACGCTGCCGCTGACGCGGTTCAGGCGGGCGGTATCCGCCGCATCGGCACGGCGGTTTTCCAGCGCCGTCCTGGCGGCCACCGTATCGGGCGAGGTGGGCGCCACCGCAGCGCGCGCGGCGTAGGTTGCGCCGGGCGCCGACACCGGCGTGACGTGGCTGGCACGCGCACCGACCTCGGCGAGGATGCGGCTGCGGCGCGCGCTGTCCATCGCGGTCAGCGCGCGGCCGTCCTGGTAGGGCAGCACCGCGTGCTTGCGCAACACGGCCTGGCCCGGCTCGCTCTGCACGAAGTCGACGAACGCCTGCGCACTGGCGGCTCTCGGGCTGCCCGGGTTGGTCACCAGGTACAGCGGAATGAACAGCGGATAGCTGCCGTCGGCGACGTTGGCGACGCTCGCCGACTTGCCGTTGAGCGGGATCGCCTTGAGCTTGCTGTTGCCACTGGTGCCGGCGAGCGTGGCCACGCCGAACCCGTTCGGGTTGAGCGCGATGCCTTCTTCGAGCTTGCGCGTATTCACGTACAGACGCGGCGCGGCCACCGGCTGGTTGCCGCGGCCGAACAGCAGGCTGCGCAGGCTGAACTCCACGCCGTCGCCGGGGCTGGCCACGGCGTAGACATCGATCGGTGCATTCGGGCCGCCGACTTCGCTCCAGTTGTGGATCTTGCCGTAGTAGATGTCGTGCACCTGCTTCAGTGTGAGGCCACTGATCGGGTTGGATGCATTGGTGATGAGCACCAGCGCATCCCACGCCACCGGGGTGAAGGTGAGCTTGGCGTTTTGCGCGCTGCCATCGCTGGCGCGCGCGCTGCCGGCCAGGTCCGCGGTGCCGTTGGCCACCGCGTCGATCCCCGAGGCGGTGTTGAACGGCTGCAGTTCGATATGGCCGTGACCGGTCTTTTCCCACGCCTGGGCCACGTCGTTGACCACGCCGTTCGCGGTGGCGACGTCACCGCGCCAGATCAGGGTAGGACCTTGCGCGGACGCGCTGGCCTTGGCCTTGGCTTTGGGATGACTCCTGGCGAAGGCCGGGGCAGTGACGAAGCAGGCCCCGATCAGGGCGACGGACAACAGGCGGGCAAGACGGACGGACATGGTGGTGGGGAACCCCGATGCGATGTGAGAGAGGTAGTGGCGCGAGTATGTTGCCTCGCGGGCACACAAAGAATGAACCGACAAGGATATTCCATCGGCCTGAACCCGAAACAGCAAGCGCTTTCAGGGATTGGCGCGCGGCAGTGCGCCGGCCTGTGCGCCGCGACACGGCCGGCCGGCGATCCAGGCGCGGTTTGGTGGACGATCGAGCTGACGCGGCGGGCCTAGTTCACCACCACATAGCGGCTGCCATCGGCATCGGCGACCACCAGCACCAGCTGGCGCAGATGCACATTGGCCAGCCCGCGCAGCATGCGCAGGCCGGTGATGCGCTGGCTGCCCACGCCGATCACCACGTCATCGGTGGTGAGCCCGGCCCGGGCGGCGCGACTGCCCGGCTGCACCGCGCTGATCGCCACGCCGTACAGGCCCTGCTCGCGCTGACGCTCGACCAGTTCGCTGAAGCGCACGCCGTCCAGGCGCGGGTCGAGCTGGCTGCCGTCGAGGCTGGCCAGCTTCTCCGCCGCGAGCGTGGCGCTGACCTGGCGGCTGTGGCCGTCGCGCAGCACGCCGAGTTGCACCGTGCTACCCAGCGGCAGCAGGCCTTCGGCGTTGCGCAGTTCCTGTTCGCTGTGCAGCGCCTTGCCGTTGAGCGCGGTCAGCACGTCGCCCGGTTGCAGGCCGGCGTGTTCGGCGGCCGAGCCGTCGCTGACGCCGGTCACCACCACGCCGTTGTCATCCTTGAGCTTCAGCAACTGCGCGATGCGCGGCGTGATCGCCTGCGTCTGCACGCCGAGGCTGCCGCGCTGCACCTTGCCGTGCGCCAGCAACTGCGCCATCACGTCGCTGGTGAGGTTGCTGGGGATCGCAAAGCCGATGCCGACGTTGCCGCCCGACGGCGAGAAAATCATCGTGTTGATGCCGACCAGCTCGCCGCGCAAGTTGACCAGCGCGCCGCCGGAATTGCCGGGATTGATCGAGGCGTCGGTCTGGATGAAGTTCTGGTAGCCGCCATCGCCTGATGAGGTCTGGCCGAGACCCGAACGACCCAGCGCCGAGACGATGCCCGCGGTCACCGTCTGGCCCAGGCCGAACGGATCGCCGACCGCCACCACATAATCGCCCACCTGCAACTTGGTCGAGTCGGCCAGCGGCAAAGCCTGCAGGTGGTCGGCGGGGATTTGCACCACCGCCACGTCGGTGTCCGGATCGGTGCCGATCAGCTTGCCCTTGAACGTGCGCCCGTCCTGCAGCGTCACGCTGATGTCGTCGGCGCCGCCGACCACGTGGTTGTTGGTCAGCACGTAGCCCTTGGCCGCATCCACGATCACGCCCGAACCCAGGCTCTGCTCGACCCGTTCGCGCGGCGTTGCCGGCAGGCCGAAGAACTGGCGCACCATCGGGTCGTCGAAATACGCGTCGCGCACCGGCACGCGGGTCGTGGTGGAGATGTTCACCACCGCCGGGGTCACCCGCTGCAGCATCGGCGCCAGCGACGGCATCGGCTGGCCGTCGATCGCCGCCGGCAAGGTGGCGGCTCGTGCGCCCCCCGGCGCGAAGCCGATGACGGCCGCCGCCAGCAGGCCGGCCAGCCAGGGCAAGAGGCGCGAGTGTGGCTGCGACATGGGTTCCTCCTCAGCAAGACAGTGCGGCGCAGTTTCGACCGGGCCGCGGCGCGGCGGTTCCATCGCATCGAATGTGGCCGTAGGTACTTTACTTCCAGCGACGTCGGGGGTAACTTGCCTCTCCGATAGCAACCACAACATCTTGTGTTCCAGCATCAGCGCCGAGACAAGCACTGGTGTCGACCATCGCACTCTTGGGGGAGTCTTTGTTGTCGGAAACATGCGGCGCATGGGCGGAGGGCAATCCTCGCGGCCCGGCATGACGCCGTAGACATAACGCGAACGACACCGTCGTATCCAAATAAAAATCAACGGGGGCCGCAAGGCCACACCGAGAGGTCAGGAAGCCGATGAGCACAATGCGTGCGCCAGCCACAAATTCAGCCACAGGTCGTGATGCCGTCGTGGAAATCCCACTGCAACCCGCGTCGTATGACATCTGGGACAAGAAGTATCGTCTCAAGGCGAAGTCCGGCGAGCCGGTCGATGGCAGCATCGACGAGACCTACCAGCGTGTGGCGCGTGCGTTGTCCGACGTGGAAGCGAGCGACGAGCTGCGCGGTCACTGGTACGAGCGTTTTCTGTGGGCGCTGCGCCGCGGTGCGATTCCTGCCGGCCGCATCACCTCCAACGCTGGCGCGCTGGCGCACAAGCCGGCCACCAGCACGATCAACTGCACTGTTTCGGGCACCATCCACGATTCGATGGACGACATCCTGGAGAAGGTGCACGAGGCCGGCCTCACGCTGAAGGCCGGCTGCGGCATCGGCTATGAATTCTCCACGCTGCGTCCGCGCAACGCGTATGTCTCCGGCGCCGGTGCGTACACCAGCGGCCCGCTGTCGTTCATGGATATCTACGACAAGATGTGCTTCACCGTGTCCTCCGCCGGTGGCCGTCGCGGCGCGCAGATGGGCACGTTCGACATCAGCCATCCGGACGCCAAGGAGTTCATCCGCGCCAAGCGCGAGGACGGCCGCCTGCGCCAGTTCAACCTCAGCCTGCTGATCACCGACGGCTTCATGGACGCGGTCGAGCACGACCAGGACTGGCCGCTGGTGTTCCCGGTGCACGTCAAGGAAAAGGACGAGATCGACGTCACCGATCCGACCAAGGTGATCTGGCGCGAATGGCCGACCCACGAAAACTACGTGGACCGCGAGGACGGCCTGGTCGCCTGCAAGATCTACAGCCACATCCGAGCGCGGCACCTGTGGGACATGATCATGGTCTCGACGTATGACTACGCCGAGCCCGGTTTCATACTGATCGACAAGGTCAACGAGATGAACAACAACTGGTGGTGCGAGCACATCCGCGCGACCAACCC
>JBEPVP010000231.1:0-5508 GCA_041690935.1 Rhodanobacter sp. | reverse complement strand
AGGGCCAGAAATGCTCCGCCGCCAGCCGCGTGTACGTGCCGAGCAACCTGTGGCCCCAGGTCAAGGACATGCTGGTCGCGCAGGTCGAGAGCATCACCATGGGCGACGTCGCCGACTTCTCGAACTTCATGGGCGCGGTGATCGACGCGGCGAGTTTCAAGACGCAGAAGGCCGCGATCGACACCGCGAAAGCATCCAGCGACGCGACGATCCTGGTCGGCGGCCAGTGCGACGATGCCGTCGGCTACTTCGTGCGCCCGACCGTGATCGTCACCACCAATCCGGCCTACCGCACGCTGTGCGACGAACTGTTCGGGCCGGTGCTGACGCTGCATATATACGACGAAACGAAGTGGGTCGAGACGCTCGACCTGGTCGACCGCACCAGCCCCTACGCGCTGACCGGCGCGGTCTTCGCGAAGGACCGCTACGCGATCCAGCAAGGCCTCGAGCATCTGCGCCACGCAGCCGGCAATTTCTACATCAACGACAAGCCCACCGGCGCCGTGGTCGGCCAGCAACCGTTCGGTGGTGGCCGCGCCTCCGGCACCAACGACAAGGCCGGCTCGATCCTCAACTTGCTGCGCTGGGTCAGCCCGCGCAGCATCAAGGAGACGTTCGTGCCGGCGACGAGTTACGGATATCCGTTCATGGAAGATGAAAATACGCGGGATTCGTAGATCGCTTCGCTGAACGATCGTATGTGGCTTTGGCCAAGTCATTCCGGTCAATTCCAGAAAGCGCGCGTTACAATCACCATTCGCAAATTTGCGTAACTAATGTCCGCTTCCCGTATGCGCAATCCTCTGCAAGACCAACTCCTCAAGGCCGGCCTGGTCAAGAAAAACCAGGTCGCCCAGGTGGTGCGCGAGCAGGCGAAGAAGCACAAGGGCAAGGCGCCGCTGGCGCCGGGTGCCGAGCAGGTGGATGCACAGCGACTGCAGGCCGAGAAGGCCGAACGTGATCGCGCGCTGGCGGCGCAGCGCAATGCGCAGGTGCGGGCCAACGAAGCGCATGCGCAGGTGCGGCAGATCGTCGAGGCGCACAAGGTGAAGCGCGAGGGCGAGATTGCCTATCGTTTCACCGATGGCGACGCGATCAGGGATGTGTTGGTCAACGAGGCGCTGCGCGCGCAACTGGCCAGTGGGACGCTGGTGATCGTGCGTCATGGCCCGGGCTACGAGCTGCTGCCGCGCGTCGCAGCTGACAAGGTCCATGAGCGCGACGCGGCGATGATCGTACTCGATCACGGCCGTACCGAGGCTGGCAGCGGCAATGACGCGGACGACGAGTACTACAGGCAGTTCGAAGTGCCGGATGACTTGATCTGGTAAAGCGTCAGCGCTTCCGCTCCAGCAAGTCCCAGCCATTGCCGTACAGATCTTCGAACACCGCCACCGTGCCGTAGGCCTCGTAACGCGGCTCCTCGCGGAAGTGCACGCCTTCGGCGCGCATGCGCTGCCAGTCACGTTGGAAATCGTCGGTGTTGAGCAGCAGGAACACGCGGCCGCCGGTCTGGTTGCCAACGCGCGAGGTCTGTTCGTCACCTTTGGCCTTGGCCAGCAGCAGTCGCGTTTCGCTGGAACCGGGCGGCGCCAGCAGCACCCAGCGCTTGCCGTTGCCCATGTCGATGTCCTCGACCAGCTCGAAGCCGAGTGCGCGGGTGTACCAGGTGATCGCCTCGTCGTAGTCGGCGACCAGTAGCGCCAGCGCGCCAAGATGCTGTTTCATTTTTTCTTTGCCTTGAGTGTCGGCAACAGGCCCAGCTCCGCCTGCAGTTTCTTCGTCAGTTTCGCGCGCACCAGCACGTACGCATCGAGAATGAAGGACTCCAGTTCGGCCGTGGCGAAACGCTGCGGTTCGGTGATCGAGATCCAGTGCGCCCGCGCCATGTACGGCGCCGGGATGATGCCGGCTTGATCGGTGAGTTCGAGGAAGCGGTCGTCGGCCACCTTGAACGACAGGCGCCCGCCCTCGCTGCCGTCTGACGGGGTCACGGCGAACATCTTGCCGCCGACACTGAGCACCAGATCGGCGCCCCATTTGATGTCGCGGGTCACGCCGGGCCAAGGCCCGCACAAGGCTTCCAGCTGTGCAGCAGTGAGGCCATTGGCCTGTTTACGGGTCATGCCGTGCTCCATCGAAATCCAGCGCGCATTGTGCGATGTGCCGCCACGGCTGTCTGCCCTCACGGCGGCATCCCCTCACAGCCAAGGAATGCGGCAGAGCCGGGCTCGCAATGCGGCCAGAAGCAGCGGTTGTCATTGAAAATTCATGCTGCAATGCACACAATACGCAAAAGTATGGAACTGCCATGATCTCTGCCATCGACTTCTCCGGGCCTACCCGCTTCGTTTCTTTGCCACCTCGCAGCAGCGAACGTTTCGCGCGCCCGCGCGTGATGCCGGCACCCGATGGCGAGCGCGTGCGCACGCAGGACGCCCGCGAGCTGGTTTTGCGGCCGATCGAGGCGGGCGACGTGGCGGCGATGCAGCGCTGTTTCACCCGACTGTCGCCGGAAGACATCCGCCGCCGCTTCCTGCATGCCATGTCCGAATTGCCAGCGCCGATGGCGCAGCGGCTGTGCCGGATCGATCCGGTGCGGGAAACCGCGTTTGTGCTGATGGACGAGTCGGTGCAGCCGGCCGAGATGCGTGGCGTGGGCCGCATCTATGTCGACGAGACCACGGACAGCGCCGAGTTCTCGGTATTGATGGAACACGACTGGAGCCGCCTCGGCCTCGGTGCCTTGCTGATGCAGCGGCTGGTCGACGACTGCCGCCGCCGCGGCCTCGCCGAGCTGTGGGGCTACGTGCTGCTGGAGAACCGGCCGATGCTGCAGCTGTGCCGGGAACTTGGCTTCATCCAGCGGATGATGCGGGACGAGCCGGGCACGGCGCAGATCACGCTGAAGCTCTGAGCAAGCACTGCCGCTCCCCAGCCCTCCCCTGCGCGCCGGGGAGGAGCATTGGCGCATCGCGTTACACTTGCCCGCTTTCCCCGGCGCGGCTCGATGGCGGCGCCCTGAACACGCGTCCCCTATGTCCAGCCTGATCAAGCACCCGCCCCTGCCCAGCACCCCCAAGCAACGCCGCTACTGGACGCCACCGCACGGCTCTGCGCGGGCGCTGCTGATTGCCGAGGCGGCGCGCACGCATGACGGCCTGCTGGTGGCGGTGACCCGCGACACCCAGCGCGCGCAGGCACTGGAATCCGAACTGAAGATCTTCGCCGGCGGCTTGCCGGTGCTGCATTTCCCGGACTGGGAAACGCTGCCCTACGACGTGTTCAGCCCGCATCCGGAGATCGTCTCGCAGCGCATCGCCACGCTGTACCAGCTGCCGAACGTGAAGCGTGGCGTGCTGGTGGTGCCGGTGGCCACCTTGATGCAGCGGATCGCACCGCGCTCGCACATCACCGGCTCCGGCCTGGTATTGGCGAAGGGGCAGAAGCTCGACTTTGCCGCGGAGCAGCGTCGGCTGGAGGCGTCCGGCTACCGCAACGTGCCGCAGGTGGCCGAGCCGGGCGATTTCGCGGTGCGCGGCGCACTGCTCGACATCTTCCCGATGGGCACGGCCGAGCCGTACCGCATCGAGCTGTTCGACGACGAGGTGGAATCGATCCGCAGCTTCGATCCGGAAACGCAACGCTCGCAGCAGCAGGTGGAACGGGTCGAGCTGCTGCCGGCCCGCGAGTTTCCGCTGACCGACGAAGCGGCGAAGGAGTTCCGCGGCAACCTGCGCGAACGCTTTCCGATCGACGTGCGCCGCTGTCCGCTGTACCAGGACATGAAGGAAGGCGTCACGCCCGGCGGCATCGAGTACTACCTGCCGCTGTTCTTCCGCGAGACCGCCACGTTGTTCGACTACCTCGCCGACGATGCTTTGTTCGTGCTGGGCGAAGGCGCCAGCGAAGCGGCCGACCAGTTCTGGACGCAGACCGCCGAGCGCTACGACCAGCGCGCGCACGACATCGAACGCCCGGTGCTGCCGCCGGCCGAGTTGTACCTGCCGCCGGAACAACTGCGCGAGAGGCTCAACAAGCGGCTGCGCGTGGAGGTGGTCGATCCCGGCCATGAGCATGCCATCGCCGTCGGCACCCAGCCGGCGCCCGAGGTGCCGCTCAACCGCAAGGGCGAGGAACCGGGCACATCGCTGCGGCATTTCCTGGCCAGCTATCCGGGCCGCGTGCTGATCGCGGCGGATTCACCGGGGCGGCGCGAGGCGCTGATCGAGACGCTGGCGGCGGCGGGGTTGAAGCCGCAGGTGATCGAGGGCTGGACCGAGTTCCTGGATCGTCATCCCGGCGAAAGCCGGGATCCAGTGACTCCTGCCGCAACGGCGCTGGATCCCGGCTTCCGCCGGGATGACGGACAAATCAAGTTCGCGATCACCATCGCCGGGCTGGAGCAAGGCTTCGCGCTGACCAAACCGGCGCTCACCGTGCTCACCGAGCGCGAGCTGTACGGCGAGCGTGTGCGCAGCGAGCGCGACCGCAAGCGCCGCCGCGGCACCGCGCGCGATCCGGAAAGCATCATCCGCGATCTCACCGAGCTCACCCTCGGTGCACCGATCGTGCATGTCGACCACGGCGTGGGCCGCTATCAGGGCCTGGTATCGATGGATGTGGGCGGCATGGATGGCGAGTTCCTCACCATCGAGTACGCCAAGGGCGACAAGCTGTACGTGCCGGTGTCGCAGCTGGGCCTGGTCAGCCGCTACTCGGGCACCGCACCAGAGCTGGCGCCGCTGCATTCGCTGGGCGGCGATGCGTGGGAACGCGCGCGCAGGAAAGCCGCCGAAAAGGTGCGCGACGTGGCCGCCGAGCTGCTGGCGATCTATGCCCAGCGCGAGGCGCGTGGCGGCGAGTCGATGCCGATCGATCGCCAGCTGGTGGAGGAATTCGGCAGCACCTTCCCGTTCGAGGAAACGCCCGACCAGGAAAGTGCGATCGAGGCGGTACTGGCTGACCTCGCCGCGCCGCGCGCGATGGATCGGGTGATCTGCGGCGACGTCGGCTTCGGCAAGACCGAGGTGGCGCTGCGCGCCGCGTTCGCCACCGCCACCGCCGGCAAGCAGGTCGCCGTGCTGGTGCCGACCACCCTGCTCGCCCAGCAGCACTACCGCAATTTCGCCGACCGCTTCGCCGATTGGCCGGTGCGCGTGGACGTGCTGTCGCGCTTCAAGTCGACCAAGGAAGTGAACGAGGCATTGAAGCGTCTTGCCGATGGCCAGATCGACGTGATCGTGGGCACCCACAAACTGCTGCAGCCGGACATCAAGTTCAAGAACCTCGGCCTGGTGATCGTCGACGAGGAACAGCGTTTCGGCGTGCGCCAGAAAGAGCAGCTGAAAAAGCTGCGCGCGGAGGTCGACCTGCTCACGATGACCGCCACGCCGATCCCGCGCACGCTGAATATGGCGATGGCCGGGCTGCGCGATCTGTCGTTGATCGCCACGCCACCGGCGCATCGCACCGCCGTGCGCACGTTCATTTCGGCGTGGGATC
>JBEPVP010000230.1:0-5513 GCA_041690935.1 Rhodanobacter sp. | reverse complement strand
TTCAGCCGCTGGCGCTCGGCCTCGTCCTCGATCCGCGCGGAAATGCCCAGGGTGCGCGCATACGGCAACAGCACCAGGTAACGCGACGGAATCGACAGGTGCGCCGACAGCCGCGCGCCCTTGGTGCTGATCGGGTCCTTCACCACCTGCACCACGATCTCCTGGCCTTCGTGCACCAGTTCGCTGATCGAGGGGATGTGGCCGTTGCCGTTGCCGTTCGCTTCGGCGCCTTCCGCCGAGGGCGGGCGCACGATGTCCGAGGCGTGCAGGAACGCGGCGCGATCCAGCCCGATCTCCACGAACACCGCCTGCATGCCGGGCATCACCCGCTGCACGCGGCCCTTGTAGACATTGCCCACATAGCCCCGTTTGGAGGCCCGTTCGACGTGCACTTCCTGCAGCATGCCGTTCTCGACCACCCCGACCCGCGTCTCGCGCGGGGTCACGTTGATCAGGATTTCTTCGCTCACCGCATACTCCCCAAATTGAGCATCTTTATAGCGGCTGTGGGCGCGACCTGTCGATGAACCATTTGCGAAAAGCGGTATTCCCGTCCGAAATCGCCAAGGGTTGCGGCCGCCCGGCCCGGCTGCGCCCGGTCCGGGCGCGCGGCGCGGTATCGTGGACAGGCCGCAGACGGGAGCAAACCGACACATGAGCACACCGATTCTCCTGGCCTGGAGCGGCGGCAAGGACTGCTTGCTGGCGCTGCAGCGGCTGCTGGCCGACCCGCAATGGCGGGTGGTCGGCCTGCTCACCACGGTCAACCGCAACTACCAGCGCGTGGCGATGCATGGCACGCCGCGCGAGGTGCTGCTGGCGCAGGCCGGCGCACTCGGCCTGCCGCTGCTGGAGGTCATGCTGGACTGGCCCGGCAGCAACGAAGCCTACGAGGCCGCCCACGCACAGGCGCTGGTCGAGGCACGCAGGCGCTGGCCGGGCATCCGTCACTGCGCGTTCGGCGACCTGTTCCTGGAGGACGTGCGCGACTACCGCGTGCGCCAGCTCGGCCGCGACAACTGGCGCGCGGTGTTTCCGCTGTGGGGCGAGGACACCGCTGCGCTGTCGCGCCGCTTCATCAGCGAAGGCCATCGCGCGGTGCTGTGCTGCGTCGACACCCAGCAGCTCGATGCCGGCTATTGCGGCCGCGACTACGACGCTGCCCTGCTCGACACGTTGCCGGCCGGCGTGGATCCGTGCGGCGAGCGCGGCGAATTCCACACCCTGAGCTACGCCGGCCCGCTGTTCCGCCCACCACTCAAGCTGCGCCGCGGCGAATCGGTGCTGCGCGACGGGCGCTTCCAGTTCACCGATTTCCTGCTCGACGACGATGCCACGCCGGTCTGAATCCCACGTCCTGCCCGACGTGCTGCAGCCCGGCCTGGCGCTGGTGTTCTGCGGCACCGCCGCCGGCAAACGCTCGGCCGCTGAGCGCGCCTACTACGCGCATCCCGGCAACCTGTTCTGGCGTGCGCTGTTCCAGGCCGGGCTGACGCCGCGCCAGCTGGTGCCAGCGGAGTTTCCGCAGCTGCCGGGTTACGGCATCGGCCTCACCGATCTGGCCAAGCGCCACAGCGGCAACGATGCCGACCTGCCGCGCGATGCCTTCGACGTCGCCGCCCTGCTCGCCAAGATCCAACGATATCAACCGCGCCTGCTCGCCTTCACCAGCAAGAACGCGGCGCGGGCCGCACTCGGGCATGCGGTCGATTACGGGATGCAGACCGAGAACATCGGCAGTACAAAGTTATTCGTGCTGCCGTCGCCGTCCGGGCAGGCGCGCGGGCATTGGGACCTCGGCACGTGGCTGGCGCTGGGCGAGCTGCACCGCACCGCTACCACGAATCACTCGTAGGAGTCCGCTGGCGGATGATGCTCCTCGGCATACCGAAAGGCATCGCCCGCCAGTGGGCTCCTACATGGGGTTCACGATTCAATCGATCGGCGTGTGCCGATACCGGCTCACTTCCTCCGGCCGCACCACCGACGCGTGGTTCGTCCACGAGCGCCGGATATAGCTGACCACCGCCGATACGTCGCTATCGCTCAGTTGCTGCGCGAACGGCGGCATCGAGTACGGCCGGGGATGCGCCACCGTCAGCGGGGCGAAGCCGCCGAGCAGGATCATGCGGGTGGCGTTGAGGCCGGTCGGTTCGGTCACCGAGGAGTTGCCGTTGAGCGGCGGATACACGCCGACGACGCCGTTGCCGTCCTTGCCGTGGCAGTCCGCGCAGTGCCTGGCATAGACCTTCTCGCCTTGCTGCACGATCGCCTTCGCGTTGAACGGCGGCGTTTCCTGCACCGGCGGTGCCCGCGGCGGCAGCGCATGCAGATAAGTAGCTACCGCATGCAGGTCTTCGTCCGTCATGTGCTGGGTGCTGCCGGCCACCACGCCGGCCATCGGGCCGAATGCCACGCCCTTGGCCGACTGGCCGGTTTTCAGCAGGTCGACGATGTCCTGTTCGCTCCAGCCCTCCAGACCACCGTTCTGGCCGGTGCTGAGATCGGGCGCGTACCAGTTCTGCATGGGAATCTGGCCGCCGGTCAGGTGCGCGTCCTGCGGGGTGCCGCCGAGCGAGTCGCGCGCCGCGTGGCATTCGTCGCAGTGGCCGAGGCCCTGCACCAGATAGGCGCCGCGATTCCACTGCGGCGACTGTGCCCGGTCGGGCTTGAACACGCCTTCCCTGAAATACAGCGCGCGCCACGCCGCCAGGCTCTTGCGCACGCTGTACGGAAACTCCAGCGACGATGCCGTGGCCGGCTGGTGCACCGGCGGCAACGATTGCAGATACGCGAAGATCGCCAGCGCGTCGTCGCGATTCACCTTGGTGTAGGAGGTATACGAGAACGCCGGATACAACAGCTCACCATGGCGCCCCTTGCCGGCATGCAACGCCTGCCAGAAATCCTCGAAACTCCAGCCGCCCAGGCCGGTTTCGCGATCGGGCGTGATGTTCGGCACCGGGATATTGCCGAACGGCGTCGCCAGCGAACGGCCGCCGGCGTAGCGCGCCCCGCCCTGCGCGGTATGGCAGCCGGCACAGTCGCCGACCGTGGTCAGGTACTCGCCCCGGGCGACCCGCGCCGGATCGCGCAAGGTGACGGCCGTGACCTTGCTCGCCGCGGGCGATGTCGGCTGATGCCTGCCGCCAAACAGCAGCCAGCCCGCCAGCAGCAGGAGCAGCACAAGCAGCAGCAAGAGTCCGCGCAGCCACTTCATGTGCCGTCTCCGCTGGCGCCCAGCACGCCACATCGCAACGGCGGCGTGACCGAGCCGGCCGCCTGCGCATGCGTGTCGGCGGGCAACTGGCGACTGGCCAGCGATGCCGCCACGGCGGTGATGTCCGAATCGCTCAGCCGGCTCGCCACCAGCGCCATGCAGTCGGGCGCCACGGTGGCGCGGGTATGCGTGCGCCACGAGCCCAGCTGCGCACTGATGTAGTCATACGGCAGGCCGACCAGTCCGGGCGTGGACGGCTCCACGCCGGTGAGCTGGCGGCCATGGCAGCTGGCGCAGGCGGGAATCCGGCGTGCCGGATCGCCCTTGCTGACCAGTTGCTCACCACGCTGCAGGGTCGCTGCGGACACCGGCGGCAACGGCGAGCTGCTGTAGGGCACTTGCTGCGCGGCGAAGTAGTCGGCGATCTCGTGCATGTACGCCGGGCTCAGCTGGCGCACGGTGTATTCCATCGGCGCGTACTTGCGCAGGCCGTTCTGAAAGTCCTGCATCTGCCGCGCCAGATAGGCCGCCGGCTTGCCCGCCAGACGCGGGAAATAGCCGCTGCCCGGCGTGCCCTCGCCATGTACACCATGGCAGGTGGTGCAGGCGGCGATGCGCTGCTGCAAGGTGTCGGGAATCGGCGGCGCATCGCTGGCGTGAGTGGTGGCGCCGAACAACAGGGCGACACCCAGCAGGACCGCGGCGACCGGCTTGGCACAAGGCACGCGGGCGTTCGAATTCATCCGCCGATTATAGGCGCGCGCGGCAGCCGCATCCGGCGACACTTGGCGCTAAGCTGGCGCGACGCAACGCGACAACATGCCGCATTCATCCACACCGGGGGTTACCGTGAGCCTTCCAGCCGTCTGTCTTGCCGCACTCGTCACCGCGTTGCTTGCGGTTCCGGCCATCGCCGCCGACGCCACACCGCCCAGCGCCGCCTACGCGTCGATCGCGCAGCTGCAGCAACGCATGGACGCGGGCACGCTGGACAGCCGGCAGCTGGCCGCGCAGTTGCTCGAACGCATCCAGCAGATCGACCAGTCCGGCCCGACCCTGCGTGCGGTGCTCGAGACGAATCCCGATACGCTGAAGCTGGCCGGCGCCCTCGACGATGCACGCCGTGGCAGCAAGGCGCGCAGTCCGCTGTACGGCATTCCGGTGCTGCTGAAGGACAACATCGACACCGGCGACCGCATGCTCACCACCGCCGGCTCGCTGGCGCTGACCGATGCGCCGGCGCCGCGCGACGCCGGCCTGGTCGAACGCTTGCACAAGGCCGGCGCGTTGATCCTCGGCAAGACCAACCTCAGCGAATGGGCCAACTTCCGCTCGAACCACGCCAGCAGCGGCTGGAGCGGGCGCGGCGGACAGACGCGCAATCCGTATGTGCTCGATCGCAATCCGTGCGGTTCCAGCGCCGGCTCTGCCGCGGCGGTAGCGGCGGGACTGGTCACCGTGGCGATCGGCAGCGAGACCGACGGCTCGATCATCTGCCCCGCCGCGATGAACGGCATCGTCGGCATCAAGCCCACGCTGGGGCTGGTCAGCCGCAGCGGGATCGTGCCGATCAGCCACAGCCAGGACACCGCCGGCCCGATGGCGCGCAGCGTGAGCGACGCCGCCGCCTTGCTTACGGTGATCGCCGGCAGCGATCCGCGCGATGCGGCCACGGCCGCCGCGGACAAGCACGCCACCGACTACAGCCGTTTCCTCGACCCGAACGGCCTGAAGGGCAAACGCATCGGCGTGGTGCGTCAGCTCGCTGGCGCCGAACCGAACGCCGATCGCGTGCTCGAGCAGGCGATTGCACTGATGAAGGCACAGGGCGCGGTGATCGTCGACCCGGTCACGCTGCCGCATCTGGCCGATCTCGGTGCGCCGGAAATGACCGTGCTGCTGTACGACTTCAAGCACGACATCAACGCCTATCTGGCCACCCGCAGCGGACTCAAGGTGAAGACGCTGGCCGACCTGATCGCGTTCGACCAGGCACATGCCGCCGCGGAGATGCCGTGGTTCGGGCAGGAGCTGTTCGAGCAGGCGCAAAAGAAGGGCCCGCTCACCGACAAGGCGTATACCGACGCGCTGGCCAAGGCCAAACGGCTGTCCGGCCCGGAGGGCATCGATGCCGCGCTGAAATCGCAGCATCTGGACGCGCTGCTGGCGCCGTCGTGGGGGCCGGCCTTCGTCACCGATCTGGTGCTCGGCGATCACATCGTCAGCGGCGACCCGACCGTCGGCGGCGCCTCGCAACCGGCAGCGGTGGCAGGTTATCCGTCGATCACCGTGC